>NZ_JBIUYE010000002.1:3462-435409 GCF_044744365.1 Kitasatospora sp. NPDC087314 | reverse complement strand
CGAGGCGGAGGCGGCCGTTGAGCCGGCTGCTGCCGAGGAGCCGGTCGTAGCGGCGGAGGCCATCGAGGCTGCGGAGCCGGTGGCCGAGGTCGAGGTTGTCGAGGAGACGCCCGCCGCCGTCGTGGAGCCGGTTGTCGAGGCGGAGGCGGCCGTTGAGCCGGCTGCTGCCGAGGAGCCGGTCGTAGCGGCGGAGGCCATCGAGGCTGTGGAGCCGGTGGCTGAGGTCGAGGTTGTCGAGGAGGCGTCTGCCGTCGTCGTGGAGCCGGTTGTCGAGGCGGAGGCGGCCGTTGAGCCGGCTGCTGCCGAGGAGCCGGTCGTAGCGGCGGAGGCCATCGAGGCTGCGGAGCCGGTGGCCGAGGTCGAGGCCGTTGAGGAGACGCCCGCCGCCGAGCCGGTGGCCGAGCCCGCCGCCACTGGCCGGCCCGAGAAGCCGGACTTCACGCCTGGTCGGCCCGTGACCGCCTACTCCGCCGAGGAGCTGCTCGCCGTCGTCCGGTGGGTGGACGGTGACGGTGTGGACCGCACGGACGAGGAACTGCTGCGGGCGGCGATGAAGGAGCTGGGCTTCGCCCGTCTCGGGCCGCGGATCAAGGAGGCGCTGGGCACCGCCGTCACCGCAGCGCGGGGCTGACCTCCGGGGGAACCGTGGCGAAGGGCCCGGGACACGCGATCGCGCGTCCCGGGCCCTTCGCCGTACAGCGTGTACCTGAGAACGTCAGCCCGCCTTGCGCCATGGCCGGCTGGAGATCAGCGCCTTGACGTTGGCCACGTACCCCGGGTTGGGGATGGCCGGGACGACCGTCGAGACCGCCACGGCCGACACCAGGACCAGGGCTCTCCGGGACGTGCTCACTGCCATCGGTGGTTCCCCCCGCTTGTCACCGGCGGCCCCGGCGAGTGGCGGTCATCCTACGATGTGCTCTTTTTCCCTGGCCCGGACGGGTCCCCCGGCAGAAACGGGTGCGCCAATGCCTGCGCGAGGACGGTCGGAGCCGTCGCCAGGGATGGTCCGTACCAGGTCAGGTGGCGTCCGCTGACCAGCGTCGCCGGGACACCCGGGAACGCCTCCGGGCCGTCCTCCGCCGTGAAGCGGTACGGCTCGTCCGGCAGCACCACCAATTCCGGTCGGCAGGCGAGCAGTTCGGGCAGCGGGACGGCCGGGTAGCGCTCGGCGTGCCCGGCGTGGACGAGCCGGACGCCGAACCGGCACAGCAGGTCCCCGGCGAAGGTGTCGCGGCCGAGGACCATCCACGGGCGGCGCCAGATCGGCACGATCGCCCGCGGGCCGTCCGAGGGGCGCGGGACGGCGGCCCACGCCGCCTCGGCCTCGTTCAGCCAACCCGGGCGCGGCAGCGCGCAGGCGGCGGTGAGCATCCGGTCGAGCGAGCGGAACGCGCCGTCCAGGGTGCGGACGTCGGTGACCCAGACCGGCAGGCCGGCCGCCCGCAGCGCGTCCAGGTCGGGGCGCCGGTTCTCCTCGTCGTTGGCCAGGACGAGATCCGGGGCGAGGGCGAGGATGCCCGGCACGTCCGGATTCTTGGTGCCGCCGATCCTGGTGACGGCCAGGTCGGCCGGGTGGCTGCACCAGTCGGTGGCGCCGACCAGCAGTCCGGGCGCGGTGACGGCGACGGCCTCGGTCAGCGACGGCACCAGCGACACCACCCGGCGCGGCGGGCGCGGGCCGAGCCGTACGGGCAGGTCGAGATCGTCCCGCAGGACGGTGGGATCGGCCATCCGGCCACCCTACGCCGGGGGTTCGAGGACGGCCGCCGGACGGCGCGGAAATCCCCGGGAACCCGCCGCACGATCCGGCCGACTACCTGGACCGGGTTCGCAGGACGGGCCCCCAGCACGATCACCGACCAGGAGAGTTGTCATGCGCCCTCGCGTTGTCTGCGGAATCGCGGCTGCCGTCGCCCTGTTCGCCACGGCCTGCGG
Organism: Kitasatospora sp. NPDC087314; assembly: GCF_044744365.1. Classification (NCBI taxonomy): domain Bacteria; kingdom Bacillati; phylum Actinomycetota; class Actinomycetes; order Kitasatosporales; family Streptomycetaceae; genus Kitasatospora; species Kitasatospora sp. NPDC087314. The sequence goes on along the minus strand of NZ_JBIUYE010000002.1, from coordinate 433,471 downwards.
AAGCGGCGGCGGGGGAGGCGGAGAGCGGGGCGCCACCGGCAGCTCCCAGGCCGCCCCGGCCGGCGGCTACCCCGTCAAGGTCGCCGACTGCACGGACCGGGAGACCACCATCGCCAAGGCTCCCACCAAGATCGTCACCAGCAACGCCGCCGCCCTGGAGCTGCTGCTCCAACTGGGCGCGGGCGATCGGGTGATCGGCACCGGCTTCCCGCCCGGCCACGGCACCCTCCCGCCGGCCCTGGCCGAACAGGGCGCCAAGGTCCCGGTGCTCGGTGACAAGACCATCCCGAAGGAGAAGCTGCTCGGCTCCGGCGCCGACCTCTACATCGACACCTTCGGCGCGATGCCGATGATGGGCGGCGGCGCCACCGGGCCCAGCGAGGAGGAGTTCGCGGCGGCCGGCATCCAGCACGTCTACCTCCTGTCCACCGCCTGCGCCGGCACCCCGAAGGCGGCCAAGGCGCCGCGCACCGACCTCTCCGGGATCGAGAACGACATCCGCCGCCTCGGCGCCGTCACCGGCACCGCCGCCCGCGCGGAGGAGCTCGTCGCGGGCATGGAGAAGCAGGTCGGCGAGGTCCGCGCCGCGCTCGCCGGTGTCCCGGAGGCGCAGCGTCCCGGCTACTTCGTCTTCGACTTCGACGCCGGCACCAAGCAGCCGGTCGCGGTCTGCGGCCGCCAGGTCGCCAACGCGGTGATCACCCAGGCCGGGGCCCGCAACGTGTTCGCCGACTGCGACGCCGACTTCAAGCCCGGCTCCTGGGAGGACGTCGTCGCCAAGAACCCGGACTGGATCCAGCTCGCCGTCCGCAACCGGGGCAGCGAGGAGGCCACCCGAAAGGCCTTCGACGACGCCGAGGCGTTCCTGCGCGGCTTCCCCGCGACCCAGGGCCTGAAGGCCGTCCAGGAGGGCCATTTCGTGCGGCTCGGCTCCGAGGTCACCACCATCGCGGGCGTGCGCAACGCCGACGCCGTCCGGCAGATCGCCGCGACCATCCACCCGACCCTCGTCAAGAACGGGCAGTAGGCGGTGACCTCGGCCGCCCCCGATGCTCCTGGCGCTCCCGGTGCCCCCGATGCCTCCGGCGCGCCCGGCGCGACCACTCGCACGCGCGGGGGGAGGGACGCCCGCCCGGCCCGCACCCTGCGGGCCGGGCCGCTGTCCGTCGCGCTGACCACCGCCCTGGTGCTGGCCCTGACCGCCGCGGTGTCGTTCGGCTCGCTGGACATCCCGCCCGGCGAGGTGTGGTCGGTGGTCGCCCACCACCTCACCGGGCGGGCCCCCGAGCCCGGCACCCGCGACCTCATCGTCTGGCAACTGCGCGTCCCGCGCGCCGTGCTGGCGGCGACGGTCGGGGCCGGGCTCGGCCTGGTCGGCACCGCCGTGCAGGCCCTGGTCCGCAATCCGCTCGCCGACCCCTACCTGCTCGGCATCTCCTCCGGCGCATCCCTCGGGGCGGTCGCCACGATCGTCCTCGGTACCTCGCTCGGCCTCGACCTCGCCTTCGGCAGCGCGCTCGGCCTCACCGTCTCCCTGGCGGCCTTCGCCGGCGCCCTCGGCGCGTTCTCCCTGGTCTGGTTGACGGCCCGGCGCGGCGGCGGCTTCTCCCCGCTGCGACTGGTCCTCGCGGGCATCGCCATCGCCCAGTTCCTCGGCGGCATCACCAGCTACCTCGTCCTGCAGACCCGCGACGAACAGCAGACCCGCGGTGTGCTGTTCTGGCTCATGGGCAGCCTCGGCGGCGCCGTCTGGGCCCAACTCGCCGTCCCCGCCGTCGCGGTGGCGATCGGACTGGCCCTGCTGCAGGCCCGCGCCCGCGGGCTCAACGCGATGCTCATGGGCGACGAGACGGCCGCCGGGCTCGGGGTGGACGTCACCCGGCTGCGCCGCGAGGTCTTCGTGGTCACCAGCGTGCTCACCGGCGTGCTGGTCGCGGTCTCCGGCGCGATCGGCTTCGTCGGGCTCATGGTGCCGCACGTCTGCCGGCTGCTCGTCGGCGGCGATCACCGGCGCCTGTTGCCGCTGTCCGCGCTCACGGGTGCGCTGCTGCTGGTCGTGGTCGACACCGTGGCCCGCACCGCGCTGGACGGCCAGGAACTGCCGATCGGCGTCGTCACCGCCGTCCTCGGCGCCCCCACCCTGCTCTACCTGCTGGACCGACGACTGGAGCGCACGTGAGGATCGCCGTCGAGGAACTGAGCGTCACCCTGGCCGGGCGGACGGTGGTGGCCGGGGTCCACCTGGTCGCCGAGGAAGGGGAGATCGCCGGACTGGTCGGGCCCAACGGCAGCGGCAAGTCCAGCCTGCTGCGCACCGTCTACCGGCACCTGCGGCCGAGCGCCGGGAGGGTGCTGCTGGCCGAGCGCGACCTGGCCGGGCTGCGGCCCGCGCAGTCCGCCCGGCACATCGCCGCGCTGCCGCAGGAGCGCGGCGGGGACTTCGAGTTGAGCGTCCGCGAGGTGGTCGCGATGGGCCGCACCCCCTACAAGCGGGCGTTCGCCGCCGACGACGCCGAGGACCACCGGATCGCCGCCGACGCGCTGGCGCGGGTCGGCATGGCGGACGCCGCCGGCCGCCGGTTCGCCCAACTGTCCGGGGGCGAACGGCAGCGGGTGCTGCTGGCCCGGGCGCTCGCCCAGCAGCCGGACGTCCTGGTGCTGGACGAGCCGACCAACCACCTGGACGTCCGGCACCAGGTCGAACTCCTCGCCCTGCTCCGGGAACAGCGCCGCACCACCCTGGTCGCCCTGCACGACCTCAACGCCGCCGCCTCCGTCTGCGACCGGCTGCACGTCCTGCACCGCGGCGCTCTGGTGGCCTCCGGGGCGCCGCGCGAGGTGCTGACCCCGGGCCTGCTGGCCGAGGTGTTCGGCGTCCGGGCGGCGGTGGTCGAACACCCGCTCACCGGCGACCCGTTGATCGCCTTCGACCACCGCACCCCGGCCTCCGTCCCGTTGGGAGCGGGAGCGGGGGCCGGGGCCGGGGCGGGGCCCGTCCGTCAGAACGCCTCGTAGTGGCTCGGCCGGCCGTCGCGCTCGACGAGTCGGCCGAGCTGCGCGGCGTCCTCGCTGCGCAGCAACTCCCATCCACCGTCCGGTCGGTGGAGCACCGAGGAGTGCCAGGGCGTCATCCAGGCATCGGCCGCCTCCAGGAGCCGGATGCCGAACTTCGGTGCGCCCGCCGGCTGCGGGTGGATGGAGAGCCGGACCGACCGGGGGTGCTGCGCGGCGATCAACTCGCCCCAGGCGCGGCTGCGCTGGATCACCCCGTACGCGCGGCGGCGGCAGTCGCGCTGCAGGGCGGAACGGGTGCCGGTGAAGCCGGTGGTGTCCTCGGTCAGGAAGCGGGTGATGCCGCGGTAGAGCCGCAGGGTCTCCTCGTCCGTCAGCACCAGCTCGCGCAACTCCTCGACGCTCGGCGCGTACTGGGCGTGCACCCGGGCGCGTTTGTCGTCGAACGGCAGGTCGCCGAGGACGGCGCGCAGGTCGAAGGTGGCGAGGTGGCTGAGGCCCTCGCGCTCGATCATCGCCGTCAACGCGTCGGAGTACTCGTCGATGTGGTCGTCGGGGACGTGGACGAGGTCGCCGAATATGTGCCCGTCCGAGCAGATCAGGATCCGTGCGCCGGGCTCGTAGCGGCGGCCGATCTCCGCGCAGAGCCCGTCGAGGAAGGTGAGTGACAGACGCTCGCCCTCGTCGGGCAGGTGGCTGAGCACCTTCGCGGGGTTCGGCGACTTGCAGGGGAAGCCGGGCAGGGTGAACAGGATCGGTTCACCGGCGGCGACGAAGTCCGCCAACTGCGCCAGCTGGTGCGGGAAGTGCTCCGGCCTGGTGTCCGGCCCGGGGTCGGAGGCGCGGCGGTGCGGCAGCAGCAGGCCGAGGATCTGGGCGGCGAGCCGCCCGGTGCTCGGGCCCGTGGGCGTGCCCGTTGGCGTACTTGTGCTCGTGCCCGCGTTCGTGGGCGTCGGTGTGGATGCGGTGGGGTGACGGTGGCGGGTGGAAACGGTCCCGGCGGGCGGCATGGTGGTCCTCCGTGAAGGGTCGTACGGGCGTCGGGCGGGCGCGGCCGCGCGCCGGTCTCAGAAACGTCGGTCGTAGGCGACGGGCAGCCGGTTGACCCCGCGCGCCAGCACGGCGGGGATCCAGGCGAGGGAGTCCAGCCCCTCACCGGCCGCCTCGGCCGGACGCAGCCCGGGCAGCCGGGCGAGCAAGGTGGCGATGGCGATCTGGAGTTCGGCCCGGGCCAGGGCGGAGCCGGGGCAGTAGTGGATGCCGTGGCCGAAGGCGAGGTGGGCGTTCGGCGTGCGGTCGAGGTCGAGGCGGTCCGCGTCCGGGAACCGTGCGTCGTCGCGGTTGGCGGCGCACAGCGAGACGATCACCGAGTCGCCGGCCGGGACGGTGGTCCCGAACAGGTTGCTGTCCTCGGCGAAGAACCGCCAGGTGGTGAGCTCGAACGCGGCGTCGTGGCGCAGCAGTTCCTCCACCGCGCGGGCGAGCAGATCGGGGTCGTGGGCGGGCCCTTCGGTCAGCGCGTCGCGCAGTCGGGCGAGTTGGTCGGGGTGGCGCAGCAGGGTGATCAGCATGGTGGTGATTTGGTTGGTGACCGGTTCCTGGCCCGCGACCAGCAGCTGGAACACCATCGAGTCGAGCTCCTCGCGGCTCAACTCGCCCGCGTCATGGGCGGCGACGAGCCGGCCCAGCAGATCGGCACCCGCTGTGACCGGGTCGTGGTGGGCGGGATGTCCGGCGCGGTTCACGGTGTGCCGGCCGGCGCGCTTGTGGGCGACCACGTCGGCGATGTACGTCTGCAGGCCGCGCAGCCGCGCCTCGTACGCCGGGCGGCCCGGGTCGTGCGGGCCGACGGGCTGGACGACCTTGCCCCAGTCGCGATCGAATCGCACGGCCAACTCGTCGGGCAGGCCGATGACTTCGGCGAGTACCCGGAACGGGAAGTGGGCCGCGAAGCCGGCCACCAGATCGGCACCACCGGTCTCGGGCAGCTCGTCGACCAGGGCGTCGGCGAGTTCCTGGAGGCGCGGGCGCAACGACTCCACCCGGCGCGGGGTGAAGGCGTCCAGGACGAGGCGGCGCATCGCGGTGTGCTTGGGCGGATCCTGGTGCAGCAGGTGGACCTGCAGCTGGGAGTGCTGCGGCTCGGGCATGATCGACGCCAGCCTGCGCCAGTTCTCGTTGCCCAGCGCGTGGTTCTTGCCGAGGCGGGGGTCGTTGAGGGTCTCCTGGGCGGCCTGGTAGCCGGTGACCAGCCAGGCGTGGATGCCGCTCGGGAACTCCACCCGGTGCACCGGCCCGGCCTCGCGCATCCGCCGATAGAGGGGATAGGGGTCGCTCTTGTACGCGGGCCCGTACAGCGGGACGGGGTCGGGGAGTTGGTCGTGCCCGTACGGGCAGCGCGGTTCGCCCGCCGGGCTGGCCGGTGCCGGATCGCGGACGGTCTCGGTCATCTGTGGTGCTCCTCCGGTGGTGCGGGCATGTCGGTGGTGCGGGCATGTCGGTGGTGCAGGGTGTCGGTGGTGCAGGCAGGCGGTGGCCGGGTGGGCCGGCGCTGGGGTGGGTCGGCGCCCGGTGGGCCGGCGGTCAGGTCCGTGGGCGGCGGTGCAGGGCGAGCAGGAGCACGGCCGTCGCCGCGACCACGGAGGCCAGGGCGATGCCCGCCCGGGTGCCGGTGGTGGCCCGGTCGCCGGCCAGCGCGGCGGCACCGGCCAGGGCGGGGCCGAGGGCGAAGCCCAGGCTGCGGGCGAGCTGGACGGCGGAGCCCGCGGTGGCGAGCTTGCCGGGCGGCGAGGCGGTCATCACCAGGGCTTGGGTGGGGCCGCCGTTGAGGCCCATCCCGATACCGGCCAGGGCGAGCCGCCAGGCGATGTCCGAGGCGGACCAGTCGGCGTCGAGTGGGACGAGCAGCGCCAGGCCGAGGGTGGTGACGGCGGCGCCGGCGAGCGCGGTCGGGCGGGCGCCCCAGCGGTCGGCCAGCCGCCCGCCGACCCGGCCGGCCAGCACCATGCCGAGCGGGAAGGCCAGCATGGTGAGTGCGGTGGCGGTGGCGCTCTCGCCGCCCGGACCGCGCAGGTGCTGGGCGAGCAGATAGTGGCAGGCCGCGAAGCCGGCGGCGAGGGCCAGCACCGAGGCGTCGACCCCGACGGTTCCGGCGGCCCGCAGCACCTCGGCGACCGGCCTGCCGCCGGGGCGGCGCAGCCAGAACAGGACCAGCGGAGCGGCGGGCAGCGCCAGCAGCAGCCACAGCGGCGCCTCCGGGGCCAGGGTCAGCGCGAGCAGCACGGCGGCGACGGCCGTGCCTATCAGGGCGGCGTCGCCGAGTGAACTCCGGTCGGGCGGGCGCAGCCTGCCGCGCCGCGGGGCGTGCCGGTGCACGATCAGCACGGCGGCCAGGCAGACCGGCAGCTTGACCAGGAAGACGGCCCGCCAGCCGAAGTGGTCCAGCAGCAGGCCGCCGATGACCGGCCCGGTGACGGCGCCGAGCGGGCCGAGCGTCGCGGGGACGCTCATCGCCCGCCCGCGCGACTCGGGGCGCACGGAGGTGGCGGCGAGCACCGGCATCAGGACGAACAGCACCGCGCCGAACGTGCCCTGCGACAGCCGGGCGGCGATCAGCCAACCCGCCGAGGGGGCGAGGGAGGCCAGCACGCTGCACGCGGCGAAGCAGCTGACCGCGAGCAGCAGCGCCGCGCGGGTGCCCACCTGGTCCAGCCATCGCCCGGCGGGCAACAGCAGGGCGACCAGGGGAAGTTGGTAACCGAGGGCGGCCCACTGCGCGACCCCGGGGGACACGTGCAGACCGGCCGAGATGTCGGTGAGCGCCAGGTTGACCACGTTCATGTCGAGCATCGCGACGAACGAGAGCAGTCCGGCGGCCACGACCAGGCTCCATCGGTCCGCCGCTTCGACCTGATGATCCGTCAGGATTTTGGCGGTCGGGGGTGGTTGCGCTGCCATGAAGTCCCTCCGTTGCCCGACTGCCGTACCGGACACCGCCTCGGCGGCGGGGTCCGGTACAGCAGTCGGAGGCGCGGCGGCTCCAGTTCCGAACAGGTGAAGGAATTTTCGAACCGGTGGGTGATGGGCGGTCGGCATCTGACAGCTGACAGCGGACGGGTAACAACTGACAGATAACAGATTTCGAAATCTGTTATCTGTCAGTTGTCATCTGTTACCCGCCGCCCGTCGCCCACTCCGCTCCCGCTCAGCAGGCTGCGGCCAGCTCCCCGCTCTCGGCCGCGCGCAGTCGGGCTATCAGCTCCTCGCGGGCCCGGGCGACCCGGGAACGGACGGTACCGACCGGGCAGCCGGCGACCTCCGCCGCCTCGGCGTAGCTCAGACCGACCACCTGGGTCAGCACGAAGGCCTCCCGCCGCTGGGCGGGCACCCGGTCGAGCAGGTCCCCGAGCGCGACGCCGTCCTCGAACCCGGCCGCCGGTTCGGACCCCTGCCGCTCCGCCACCTCCTGCCAGTCCGGCAGCGGTGCGCAGCGCGGTCGGGCGGCAGCCGTCCGGTACCGGTCGATCACCGTGCGCCGGGCGATCGACAGCAGCCAGGTGCGGGCCGAGGAACGCCCGGCGAAGGCCGGAAGGCCGCGCAGTGCGCGCAGGAAGGTCTCCTGGGCGAGGTCGTCGGCGGACTGGACGTCGGTGAGGTGGGCGACGAAGCGCCAGACGTCCCGCTGGGTGGCCCGGACGAAGGCCTCGACGTCCGGGGCCCGGCCCGCGCGGGCGGTCAGGGCGAGTGCGGTGAGCTGCTCGTCATCCACGACGGCCTCCCACCCGGCCGGTCCCGCTGCGATGGCAGTGCGGGACGATGGTCCTATGAGATGCGCGCAGTTCCGTACTGCCCTGTCGGCCCGGCTCGACGGCGAACCGACCGGCCTGCCGGGCGCCCGCCTGGACCGGCACGTCGCGCGCTGCGCGGGCTGCCGCGTGTGGCTGGAGCGGGCCGAGCAGCTGCGCGGCCGAGTGCGGGCGAGCGCCGCCGAGGGGCCCTCGGTGGAGTGGTCGGCCCGGTTGCTGAGTGGACTCGGGGCGCAGGGGGCCGGGGGCGGTCAGGCTCCGGACGGGCCGGGGGCCGAGGAGCGGTAGGACGGTGGCGCCGGCCGGAGCCGGTGCGCCGTCGTAGTCAGGCATGCGAAGGTCCTGAGGGGAAGGCTGGGAGCGGCGCCACTCGAGGCGGCGCCGCCGGCGTCCATGGACTTCCGCGCGCCGCGCGGCGCCTCCCGAAGGAGACGGCGGGCGGGCGCGGGCCCGGGCCCTGACGGCGTGGCGGCGAAGGCGCGGCCGGGCGACAGGGCGACCTGCCCGTGGCGCGAACCCCCTGGGCCCCGCCGTCCCTGGCGGCCGTGAGCGACCAGGGGCGGTGTCGGGTGGGGGAAGGCGGCGGGCGCGTCAGCAGGCGAGGGCGAACGCCGGCGGGCCGCGCCGCACCACGGCATGGGTGAGCAGCACCGGCCGGGGCGGTCGGGCCTGGCGGCCGGCGGGCCGGGGCGGAGCCGGCGGACGGTAGCCGAAGGGGCGCGTCAACAGCGCCAGCAGCGGGAGCAGCAGCACCCCCGCGACCACGGTGCCGAGCGCACCGAGCAGGTCGAAGAGTCGGACCAGCGCGGCGTCACCGCGCCACAGCAGCAGCGCGCAGGCCAGCGCGGCGAGCGCGTGGGCGGCGATCATCCCGAGGGACATCCCGTGCGCCATGCCGTGGGCCATGCCATGGGTCATCCCCGGGGACATGCCGTGCGTGGTGGGCACCCCGGACGTGCCCGGGATGCCCGACACGGCTGAGTCGCCGGGCATTCCCGCCATCCCGGCCATGTCCAACGCCATCCCGTCGGCCGAGGCCGAGGTCAATCCCGAGGCCGAGGCTGTTCCCGAAGCCGCACCCGCCGCCGCACCGTGGTGCATGCCCGCCATGGTGTGCAGGCCGCCGGTGGCGGGCGGGACGTCCGGGTCGAGGCCCGCCATCCGGGCCAGCTCGACGGGGGAGAGCCCGCCGGGGATCCGCTCCGGGTTACAGAGCAGCAGGGCGGCCCAGTCCGTGGTGGCGAACCTGCCGAGGCCGCCGCCTCCGCGGCCGAGCGCCCCGGCCTGCTCGAACAGCAGGTGCAGCGCGCTCTGCGTCGCGACCATCCAGACGCTGATCGCGCCGAGTCCGCGCCGCTTGCCGGCGAGCAGCCAGGTCAGGCCGAGGACGGCTCCGAACGCGCAGGCCAGCACCGGCGGCGAGACCCCGGCCCCGGCCATGGCGACGTGCGCCGAGGCGGCCAGCGCCACGCACAGCGCGGCGAAGACCACGGCACGCAACAGGCGGATCCGGTCGGTCATCACGATGGCACTCATCGTCGCACCCGCCCCGCCCGGCCAGTACCGCACCCTCCGGTATTGGCCGGTTCCGTCCCGTGAGACCATGCCCGGCCCCGCGCCGAGACGTCGGGCGCGGCCGCCGGGCGCCGGGTCCGGACACCCGGTCCGGATGCCCGACCCGGTCGGCGCGCCACCCCGGCAGCCCGTTCGTACGACCATCAGTGCGGTTTGACATCTCCCACCGCTTGCTCACTAGATGTGCACGCCCCGGCACCGACGGTGGCTGCCCGGTGGGCGTCGTACGCGAACAGGAGGCCCCGGCCATGGAAACCTCGACCGACTCAGCGGCCCCCGCCACCGACCTCGCCGACCCCCGCTTCTGGCAGCTGCCGGCCCCCGCCCGCGCCGCCGCCTTCGCCGAACTGCGCCGGCGCCCCGCTCCGGTGTTCTTCGGCGACCCCGCCACCGGACGGGGCTTCCACGCCCTGGTCCGCCACGCCGACGTGGTCGAGGCCAGCCGCACCCCCGGCGTCTTCCTCAGCGGCCCCGGCGTCACCGTCCCGGAACCGGCCCGCTGGGTCCGGCTGGTGTTCGGCGACTCGATGGTGAACCTCGACGACCCCCGGCACGCCCAGCTGCGCCGGATCGTCTCGCAGGCCTTCACGCCCCGGCTGCTCGGCCGGGTCGAGGAGGACATCCGTCGCGTCGCCACCCGACTGGTCGACGACGTCGAGCGCCGGCGGCCGGAGGACTTCGTCACCTCCGTCGCCGCCGAACTCCCCTTCCAGGTGATCTGCACGATGATGGGCATCCCGGAACGTCCGCGCCGGGCGATCCTGGACCAGGTCAACCACGCCTCCGAACACACCGGCGTGGCCCGCCCGCTGCGCCGCCGGATCCGGATGCCCGGGCGGGGGCTGATGGCACTGGCCCGTATGCAGGGCATGGTCGCCGCGGTCGGCCGTGAGCGCCGGCGCAGGCCTGCGGAGGACCTGATCTCCGCCCTGGTCACCGCCGACGTGGACGGCCGCCGGCTCACCGGACGCGAACTCGGCGCCTTCTTCTCCCTGCTGCTGGTCGCCGGAGTGGAGACCACCCGCAACGCGCTCGCCCACGGCCTGCACCTGTTGACCGTCCACCCCGAGCAGCGCGCCCTGCTGCTCGCGGACCTCGACGGGAGGCTCGGCGGCGCGGTCGACGAGATCATCCGCCACGCCACGCCGATCATCCACTTCCGCCGGACCCTCGCCGCCGACCACGAGCTCGGCGGCCCCGGCGGCCCGCTGCTGCGAGCGGGGGAGAAGGTCGCGCTGTTCTTCGGCTCGGCCAACCGGGACGAGACGGTCTTCCCCGACCCGGACGCCTTCGACATCACCCGCACGCCCAACCCCCACCTCGGCTTCGGCGGCGGTGGGCCGCACTACTGCATCGGCGCGCACCTGGCCCGGCAGGAGATGAAGGTGCTGTTCCGCGAGCTGTACTCCCGGCTGCCCGAGGTGCGGTCGACGGGCGAGCCGGACCTCGTCCCGTCCAACTTCGACCACCGCGTACGGTCGCTGCGCTTCACCTTCTGAACCTTCTGAACCTCCCGAGCCGCCTGAAGGACACCGTCTGAACCGCCGGAAGGCCTGCTATCCGACGACCGGCTCCCAGACCGCGTGGTCGTGCGCGAACAGGACCCGGCGCGGCCCGTACTCCGTCAGTCGGTCCAGCCAGGCCCGGTAGCCGGGCAGCGGCGCCGCCACGCCCTCGCGTGCCGCCCGCCGGGCGAGCACCGCCTGGCCGTACTCGGACGCGAAGTCGTACGCCTGCCCGGCCAGCACCACCGCGCCGCCGCCCGGGCGTTCGACCACCAGCGACTGGTGGCCGTCGGTGTGCCCGGGAGTCGGCAGGACCCGCACGCCCGGCCAGACCTCCGTCTCGCCGTCCAGCTCGCGGTAGTCGGCGCCCGGGAAGTCGACCAGGGCGTCGATGGTGTACCCGCCGCGCCGGGCGGCGGCCAGCTCGGCCGCCTGCACCAGGACCGGCGTCCCGGCCAGCAGTGGATTGCCGCCGCAGTGGTCGAAGTGCAGGTGGCAGTTGACCACCAGGTCGATGTCGGCGCCGCCGACGCCGGCCGCCGCGAGCGCCTCCGGCAACGGGCGGCGGACCGGGCGGTAGTGCGCCTCGGTCTCCGGATCGCCCGCGCCGATCCCGGTGTCGAACAGCAGCAGCCCCTCCGGCCGGCGCACCAGGTACGCCAGCACCGGCTCCACCCGGGGCTCCGGGCCGCCCACCTCGGACGCTGGCCGGACGAAGTACCCCAGATCGAGGCGGCGGATCGCGTGCACAGAGGGCCCCCCTTGTCGCGCTGTCCCCGTGCGGGCGGCCGTGGCGGCGCCCCGTTCGCACCCTACCCGCCGATCGGCAGCCCCCGGTCGGCCTTCACCTGCTTCATCGTCAGGTGCGAGTTGACCTGCGCGATCCCCGGCAGCCCGGAGAGCACGCCGGTGATGAAGCGCTCGTACGCGGCGATGTCGGCGACCGCGATGCGCAGCAGGTAGTCCGGCTCCCCGAACAGCCGGTGCGCCTCCACCACCTCCGGGAGCTCCGCCACCCGGCGCTCGAACTCGGCGACCGTCACCTGGTCCTCGTGACGCATGGTGATCGTGACGAACGGCTGGAAACCGCGCCCGACCGCCGCGCCGTCCACCACCGCCCGGTAGCCGCGGATCACGCCGTCCTGCTCCAGTTGCCGGACCCGGCGCAGGCAGGGGGAGGGGGTCAGGTCCACCCGGGCGGCCAGGTCGGCGTTGGTCAGACGGCCGTCCTGCTGGAGCTCGCGGAGAATTCTGCGGTCGATTCGGTCCATGGCGCAATATTCTGCCAAAACACGGGCCCGGAGAGCACGAAGTGGCCATCGCATGCCAGGGCTATCCGGCTACCTTCAGTGACCGCACGCACCGGACAGGTGCCGCTGTCACCGGACCAGCCGCCGGGAAGCCGCCCGAACGAGCACGACAGGTCACCGCCACCCATGGACACCCACGCCCTCCTCCTCTTCCTCGGAGTCGACCTGTTGCTGGTCTGCACGCCGGGCCCCGACTGGCTCTACATCGCCGCCCGCGGCCTCGGCCAGGGCCGGCGCGCCGCCTTCACCGCGGTCGGCGGCGTCTGCGCCGGCTACGCCGTCCACACCCTGCTCTCCAGCGCCGGCCTGGCCGCCGCGCTGCGCGCCGTCCCCGCCGCCCTGCCCGTACTGCGCCTCACCGGCGCCGCGTACCTGCTGGTGCTGTCCGTCACCATGCTGCTCGCGCTGCGCAAGGGCGGGGGCGCCGCGGCCCTCGCCGCGCCCAAGCCGCAGCCCACCGCGACCGTGCTGCGCCAGAGCATGCTGACCGCCCTGCTCAACCCCAAGGGGCTGCTGCTCTACCTCTCCCTGGTACCGCAGTTCGTCGACCCGGGCGCCGCGCTGCCGGTCGGCGGGCAGGTGCTCGCGCTCGGCTCGCTCAACGTGCTGGCCTGCGCCGTCGTGTACGGGCTGGTCGCGCACGCCAGCGGACGCCTGGGCGGCCGGCTCGGCGGCACCCCGCGCGCGGCGCGCCGGATGACCCTGGTGTCGGCGGTGCTGCTGATGCTGGTGGCGGGCGTCACGGCGAGCGCCTGAGAAACGGCGCACAATGCCGGGCATGACAGAGCGTTCGACCTCCCACGACAACCGGCCCACCGAGCAGCCCGCGAAGGGTGGCGAGCAGGGGGACGGCGGTGAAGCCGTGAACGGCGGCGGACCTGGGAACGGTGCCGAAGCCGTGAACGGTGCCTCCGGTGCGAACCGTGCCTCCGGTACGGACGGGGCCGACGGCGTTGCCGGTGCGAACCGAGGCGAACCCGCGGACCGGCCCACCGCCCACGCCTGGGCCGCCCTCGGCGGGCCGGCCGACCTGCTGGAGCGGGTCTCCTTCCACGGCCCCGGCGACGTCCTGCCCTCCGGCCTGCCGGTGCGCCGGCTCGCCCGGGCCACCGTGGCCGCCTGCTCGCTGGCCGCCGCCGAACTCGCCGCCCACCGCACCGGCGGCGCCGTCCCCGAAGTCCGGGTGGACCAGGGCGCCGTCGCCACCGCCTTCGTCAGCGAGCGCCACCTGGCCGTCGACGGCCGTACGCCCGTCAACTTCGCCCCGCACTCCGGCTTCTGGCGCGCCGCCGACGGCTGGGTCCGCACCCACGCCAACTACCCGCACCACCGCACCCGGCTGCTCGCCGCCCTCGGCCTGCCCGCCGACGCCGGGCCCGAGCAACTCGCCGAGGTGCTGGGCGAACTGCCGGCCGAGCAGATCCAGGAACGGGCGTATACAGCAGGGGCGCTCGCCGTGGCCGTCGCGTCGGTCAGTGCCACCGTGCACCCCCTGGTGGAGAACCGGGCGATCGGCTCCGCGCCCGTGCGTCCGCTCGGCGAGGCCGACGCGGGCCGGCCCGCCGCCGGGATCCGCGTCCTCGACCTCACCCGGGTCATCGCCGGACCGGTCGCCACCCGCACCCTCGCCCTGCTGGGCGCCGACGTCCTGCGCGTCGACTCGCCCCACCTCCCCGAGGCCGACGACGCCCACGCCGACACCGGCTTCGGCAAGCGCTCCACCCGCCTCGACCTCGCCGACCCCGCCGACCGGGCCGTCTTCGAGGGCCTGCTCGCCACCGCCGACGTCCTCGTCACCGGCTACCGCCCCGGCGCCCTCGACGCCCACGGCCTCGCCCCCGACGCGCTGTCGGCGCGCCACCCCGGCCTGGTCCTCGCGCAGATCTGCGCCTGGGGCTGGGCCGGCCCCTGGGCCGGCCGCCGCGGCTTCGACAGCCTCGTCCAGGCCGGCGTCGGGATCGCCGCCCACGAGGCCGGCCCCGACGGACGCCCCGGCGTGCTGCCCGCCCAGGCCCTCGATCACGGCACCGGCTACCTCGTCGCCGCCGCCGTCCTGCGCGCCCTCACCGAACAGCGCACCGGCCGGCCCGGCGGCCGCCACCTGCGGTTCTCCCTCGCCGGTACGGCCTCCTGGCTGCTGCACGGCATCGCACCCGAGGCGCCCGCCCCCGCCGGGCCGGACGCCCGGCCGTACGACCCGGCGCGGTGGCTCGCCGAGACCGACTCCGCCTACGGACGGCTGCGCCACGCCCTGCCGCCCATTGCCTACACCGGGGCGCCCACCGACTGGTCCCGCCCGCCGGGGCGCTGGGGGACGGACGCGCCGGTCTGGCTCTGAGGGCGCCTCACCCGGCGCCGACGGTGTCACAGGCGTCTGGCAGCATCGGCGCATGACCGCACACGCCACCGACTACACCTGGTTCGAGCAGCGCTACCCCATCCCCGGTGAGGCCTACTGCCTGGCCCTGGTCGAGGGGATCACCGCCGACGAACTGCTGCGCCGCTTCGGGGCCCTGCCCGGCCGGGAGGTCACCGGCCTGGACGCGGTGGTGGCCGCCTGGGAGACCTTCGACGACGGGGAGGACGAGGAGGCCGAGGCCCGGTTCGAGCCGGAGGAGGACCGGCTGCTCGTCGCCGTCACCGAACTCGACGGCTGGGCCCTCGCCGTCACCGAACTCGACGGCTGGGCCCTCGCCGTCGAGGTCTTCGGCTACCTCGGTAGCCTGCCCGACGTCATCCGCCGTCTCGCCGACGGCACCCGGTTGGTCTCTCACTTCCGGAACGCCAGCGCGGTGGACCACTTCAACTGGTGGGAGCAGGGCGGCTGCCGGCTCCAGTTCGAGCCGCTGTTCCCAGCCCAGCGGGATGGTTCGGACGCCGACGCCCCCGGCGTCCCCGAGCTGCTGACGGCCTGCGGTTTCCAGCTCGACGGGGAGGGCCACGCCCTGCACGCCGAGGCCGCGTTCGCGCTGGCCGAGCGGCTGACCGACGTCCGGCTCACGCCGGAACGGCTGGAGACCGCCACCTTCCGGATCTGCTACGCGCCGGCGCGGTAGCACTGGGCCGGGGTGTGGCGGCCTCCTGGCCTTCCGTCGGGCCCTCGACGTCGGGCCCTCGGCGTCAGAGCCTCGGCGTCAGACCCCTGACGGGATCTGCTTGGCCCGGCCGCGCATCTGGACGGCCGTCACGATCTCGATCAGCCCGAGGATCAGCAGCCAGCAGCCGGCGAGGACGGTCAGCGCGGCGATCGAACCGACCGGCCAGACCAGCAGCAGCACGCCGGCCACGGTGTTGGCCACGCCCGCGAAGGCCTGCCAGCCGCGGGCCGGCATCAGGGGGT
Organism: Kitasatospora sp. NPDC087314; assembly: GCF_044744365.1. Lineage (NCBI taxonomy): Bacteria > Bacillati > Actinomycetota > Actinomycetes > Kitasatosporales > Streptomycetaceae > Kitasatospora > Kitasatospora sp. NPDC087314. Next base: position 417,924 of record NZ_JBIUYE010000002.1, on the reverse strand, counting down.
CGGAGACCGCGGCGGCGAGCTGGGTGATGCCCCGGAAGAGCCAGCCGATGCCGATCCAGATCGCGAGCAGGACCAGCGACTGGACCGCGCTGCGGAAGCAGAGCAGCCCCAGCAGGACGCAGATCGCCCCGCTGATGAAGGCCAGCACCCGCAGCGAGGTGGTCACGTGGGTGCCGAACGCGGCAATCAACTGCACGATGCCGATGACCAGCAGGTAGAGGCCGAACAGCACACCCACCACCAGCAGGGTCTCCTTCGGCCAGGCGAAGACGACGATCCCGAGGGCGAGTGAGACGAGTCCGGCGGCCAGCAGGACCTGCCAGGCGGATTTGGCGAGCATGCCGAGCGGACCCTGGACCGGGGAACCGTCGGGGGTGATGATCGGGGGGACCACGGTGGCGAACTCCTCAGGCCGGGGACGGGCAGGGGACGAAGCCCAGCCTGGCCGGGCCGCGGTAGCCCGGCGCGTCGGGTACGGCCGTTCGGGGGACGGACCGCATCCCGGACCTCACAGTGCGGGCGAGCCCGACCGTTTGTGCGATGAATGGACGCGACTGTTCGGAGAAGCGGAATCGGTGTTCTGCCGGTCGCCGGAACGACACCATCCGGTCACTTGCCGTCGATATCATCCGGCGGTATGACTTCTGAAGGGTGGGGGACCCGACCGGTCGAGCCGATCAGCCAGCACTACATCGTCTGCGGGGGCAACGCGCTGGCGCACCGACTGGTCCTGGAACTCGTCGAGCACTACGAGGTCCCGGTCGTCGTCCTGGTCGCCGATCGCACCCGCGACCACGCGCCGCAGATCGAGCAACTGCCCGGCGTCGCCGCCGTCGTCGAGTACGCCAGCATCACCGACGAGGCGCTGCGCGCGGTGTCGGTAGAGACCGCCCGCGGCCTCGCCCTCGTCGAGGGCAGCGACCAGGACAACATCCACGCCGCACTCAGCGCACAGGGCCACAACCAGGACATCCGGATCGTGCTCCGGATGTTCAACCAGCGCCTCGGCGAGAACATCGAACGACTGCTCAGGAACGGTGCCGCGCTCTCCGGTTCCGCCACCGCCGCGCCCGCCTTCGCCGCGGCGGCGCTCGGACGGCCCAACTCGGTCGAGATCGGCGGACGCTTCCTGCACATCGCCTTCGACGACGCCATCACCTCCGACCGGATCTGCGTGGTCGCCGACCACATCGACCGCCAGGACCTCAGCAAGATCCGCCTCCTGCCCGAACAGCGCGGGGACTCCGCCGACTTCGTCCGGCTCGCCAGCGAGTTCGGCGACGACGGGCCGGTCCGCCCCGGCGGCGTCCGCCGTGAACCGGAACCGGCGCCCGAGCCCGAGGAGGAACCGGGTGGCGTCGCCGCCCTCCAGGCGCTGCGCATCGAACCCAGGGAACCGACCAGCTGGGTGCGGCGGGTGCGCTGGCGGCTGCTCGACATGATGCGTTTCTTCACCAGTGCCCGGATGCGGCTGGTGCTGCTCATCGCCCTCGCCGCGGTCCTGATGGCCTTCGGCGTGCTCTGGTACCTCAACCGGAACTTCGGCTGGACCGTCTACATCTCGCTGCTCGACCTCGCGGGCGCCGCCCAGCCCGACCAGCTCTCCGACATCGCCGCCGGGAACGGGGCCGGGACGGGCGGGCCGTGGCAGCGGGTGGCGCAGGTGGTGATCACCATCTGCGGGATCACCTTCGCTCCGGTCGCCACCGCCATCGCGGTCGAGGTGCTCGGCTCCGGGCGGCGCGGTCAGCCCCGCAACCCCGGGGCCGGCACCCGCGACCACGTGATCGTGGTCGGCCTCGGCAATGTCGGCACCCGGGTCGCGGCGCAACTGCACGAGCTGGGCGTACCGGTGGTCTGCATGGAGCGCGACCCGCAGGCCCGGGGCATCGCCGCCGCCCGGGCGCTCGGCATCCCGGTGGTCCTGGGCGACGGCCCGTTCGAGGAGCAGTTGCGCCGGGCCCGGCTGAGGCACAGCCGGGCGCTGGTCGCGGTCAGCGGTGACGACGCCACCAACCTGGAGGCGGCCCTGGAGGCTCGCCACGGGAATCCCGAAGTCCGGGTGGTGGTGCGGCTGTTCGACGACAACTTCGCCGGCCACTTCTACGCCACGCTGGACAACGCGGCCTCGCGCTCGGTCTCGTACCTGGCGGCGCCCGCCTTCGCCGCCGCCCTGATGGGGCGTGAGGTGCGGGGGATGCTCTCGGTGTTCCGGCACGTGCTGCTGATCGCCGAGCTGACGGTGGAGGACGGCAGCGGGCTGATCGGCATGAACCGGCACGACCTGGAGGACCCGGGCGGCGTCCGGGTGATCGCCGTCCGGTTCGCCCGCAGCGCGCAGCTCCAGTGGAACTTCCCCGACCGCACCCGGCGCCTCACCCCGGGCGACCAGATCGTGGTCGCCGCCACCCGCAGCGGGCTCGCCCGGCTCAACACGGTGTTGGTCGAGGAGGGGTGACGGGGGCGGAGGGATGACGGCTGACAGATAACAGCTGACAGATTTCAGATGACGAAATCTGTCAGCTGTTATCTGTTACCTGTCGGCCGTCAGCTCTCGCCAGCCAGCCAGCCGGCCGCCAGCCGTCAGCAGCTCTCCGCCGCCGGTCGGCCGCCCGTCACCGGTTGGTGAAGGACGGCGGGCGCTTCTCCGCGAACGCCGCCATGCCCTCCTTCTGGTCCGCCGTGGCGAACGCCGCGTGGAACATCCGGCGCTCGAACCGGACGCCCTCGGCCAGCGTGGTCTCGAACGACCGGTTGACGCTCTCCTTCAGCATGATCGCCGCGGGGGTGGACATCGCCGCGACGGTCTCGGCGGTGGCCAGCGCCTCGGCCAGCAGCTGGTCCGCCGGGACGATCCGGGAGACCAGGCCGGCCCGCTCGGCCTCCTCGGCGCCCATCATCCGGCCGGTCAGGCAGAGCTCCATCGCCTTCGCCTTGCCGACCGCCCGGGTGAGCCGTTGCGAGCCGCCGATGCCCGGGATGACGCCGAGCTTGATCTCCGGCTGCCCGAACTTCGCGGTGTCCGCCGCCAGCAGGATGTCGCACAGCATCGCCAGCTCGCAGCCGCCGCCCAGCGCGAACCCGGCCACCGCCGCCACGACCGGCTTGCGCAGCGCGCCGAGCCGGTCCCACGGACCCAGCCAGTCGTCCAGGTAGACGTCCGGGAACCGGTTGCCCTGCATCTCCTTGATGTCGGCGCCGGCCGCGAACGCCTTCTCCGAGCCGGTGATCACCAGACAGCCGATCTCCGGGTCCCGGTCGAAGGCGGTGGCGGCCGCGACCACCTCGTTCATCAGCTGGGTGTTCAGCGCGTTGAGCGCCTTCGGCCGGTTGAGCGTGATCAGCCCGACCCGGCCCTTGCGCTCGACCAGGATCGTCTCGTAGGTCTCGGTCTCGGTCATCGCCGTTGACTCCCATTCCGCTGCTCGGCGCCGCACGGGCGCGCCCTGACCATCCAACGATCTACGACGCGCCCCGCCTCGCGCCAGTCTTGGTATGCGAGACAGTCGTCACGAGCCCGGGGCGGAGGCAGAGCCCAGGGGTCAGAACCGGACGCCATAGCGCTCGGCCGCCTGCCGGACGGTCTCGGCCTTGACCTCACCCCGGCGGGCCGGCGCGGCCAGCGCCGCCACCACCACGGACTGGGCGTCGACGCCGAAGTGCCGCCGCGCCGCCTGCCGGCTGTCGGAGAGGCCGAATCCGTCCGTGCCCAGCGAGGTCCAGTCCTGTTCCACCCAGGGGCGGATCTGGTCCGGCACCGCGCGCATCCAGTCGCTGACCGCCAGCACTGGTCCGGGTGCCCCCGCCAGCGCCCGCGTCACGTAGGGGACGCGCGAGCCGCCGTGCCCGTCCCGGTCGCCGCCTCCGCCAGGTTGGCCGCGTCGCAGTCCAGGGCCTCCCGGCGCAGCTCCGTCCAGGAGGGCGCCGACCAGACGTCGGCCGCCACGCCCCAGTCCTCGCGCAGCAGTTGCTGTGCGGCGAGTGCCCAGCGCACGGCGGTGCCCGAGGCGAGCAGCTGGACCCGCGGCGCGTCGCCGTCCGGCGCCGGGTCCGCCGGGCGGTAGCGGTACAGTCCGCGCAGGATGCCGTCGGCGACGTCCTCGACGGCCGGCAGCGGGGGCTGCGGCAGCGGCTCGTTGTAGACGGTCAGGTAGTAGAACACGTCCTCGCCGTGCGGGTGCTGGGCGCTGGTGCCGTACATCCGGCGCAGGCCTTCGCGAACGATCACCGCCACCTCGTACCCGAACGCCGGGTCGTAGGACAACGCCGCCGGGTTGGTGGAGGCGATCAACTGGGAGTGTCCGTCGGCGTGTTGCAGGCCCTTTCCGGTCATCGTGGTGCGTCCGGCGGTGGCGCCGATCAGGAAGCCGCGGCCCAACTGGTCGGCCAGGGCCCACATCTGGTCGGCGGTGCGCTGCCAGCCGAACATCGAGTAGAAGATGTAGAACGGGATCACCGCCGCCGCGACCGCGTACGCCACCACCGGCTCGCCGTGAGTCAGGTCGCGCATCGCCCGGAACTCCGCGCCGGAGAGCTTCTTCATCTGGTGGTTGGCGTTGCGGGCCTCGAAGCCGGGGCCGAGCGTCCAGCCCTTGACCGTCTGTACCAGTACCACGGTGGGCGCGCCCCGGTGCTCCAGCGCCGCCCGGTACGCCGCGTGGACCTCGCGTGGCTCGTGCCCGGCGCGCGAGGTCGCGACGATCTCCAACAGCCTTCTGTCGTCCACGGTTTCGGCGATCGCCCGGAGCTCGGGCGCGGTCCGGAACAGGTGCTCACGGACATAGGCCGCGTCCGAGGCGGCGTAGGACTGGAACTGCCCGTCCGGCACCTCTCCGAGTCGGCGCACCAGCGCGCCCGTGGTGTCGCGCGCCAGGAGTGCGTCCCAGGCCTCGCCCCACAGCGACTTGACGACGTTCCAGCCGGCCGCGCGGAACTGCCGCTCCAGCTCCTGCACGATCTTGCCGTTGCCGCGCACCGGCCCGTCCAGGCGCTGCAGGTTGCAGTTGACGACGAAGGTGAGGTTGTCCAGCCCCTCACGGGCGGCCAGCGCGAGTGCGGCGGTCGACTCCGGCTCGTCCATCTCGCCGTCCCCGAGGAACGCCCACGCGTGCGAGCCGGAGGTGTCCTTGATGCCGCGCGCGGTCAAGTACCGGTTGAACCGGGCCTGGTGGATGGCCGACAGCGGCCCGAGGCCCATGGACACGGTCGGGAACTCCCAGAACCAGGGCAGCCGGCGCGGGTGCGGGTACGAGGGCAGGCCGTCACCGCCGGCCTCCTGCCGGAAGCGGTCCAACTGGGCCTCGCCGATGCGCCCTTCGAGGAAGGCGCGGACGTAGACGCCGGGCGCGGCGTGGCCCTGGACGTACAGCTGGCCGCCCGACCTCGGGATCCCGCCGCCGGAAGGCCTCGATCAACGGCTGATGGTCGGCCGCGTTCTCGTGCAGCTCCGGGCGGACCCGGTGCAGCGACAGCACCGTCCACGCCTCCACGCCCAGGCCCTCCCAGGTCCGCAGCAGCGCGCCGTTGCCGGAGGCGGCCACGAGCTCGCGGTGGAAGGCCACACCGTGCCGGGCCTGGCCGAGCGCGTCACCCGCCCCGGCCGCCGCCGCCATCCGCTCCGCGTGCCGCTCCAGCGCGGCGGTGTCCCCGGCGAGCCGGACGACCGCCGACTCGGCGGCCAGCCGCTCCAGCGCGGCCCGCACCTGGTAGACCTCGCGCAGCTCGGCCGGGCCGATCTCGCGTACCCGCACACCCCGGTTGGGCTCGGCGTCGAGCAGCCCGAGGCTCTGGAGCGAGCGCAGCGCCTCGCGCACCGGTGCCTGGCTGACGTTCAACTCGGCGGCCAGGCGGCGCTCCACGATCCGGTCCCCGGGCTGCCAGCGCCCGTTCAGCAGCCCCTCCAGCAGCAGCCCGCGAACCTGCTCGCCGAGCGGCACCCGGGACAGCGGGTCGGCGTCCCCGGAGGGCAGCGGGGTCGGGCGGGTCATGCAGGCTCCTGGCTCACGGTTCACGGTTCATGGCGGTGCAGGTGGGGCGGGGGCAGTCGAGCGGTGTCGGTCGATCGGCGCCGGCCGGTGGGTGGCGGTCCAGCCTATCCGGGCTCGACGGGCTCGACTGGGGAGTGCGGGGCGGACGGCGCCGCCGCCGGCTAGGCGAGGCCCAACTCGTCGTCCCCGCGCGGGGCGAGGAAGCGTGCGACGTCGGCCTCCCCGACCTCGCCGAGCGTGGCCGGGGACCAGCGCGGCTCGCGGTCCTTGTCGATCACCTGGGCGCGGATGCCCTCCACCAGGTCGTGCGCAGCCAGCGCGGCGCAGGAGACGCGGTACTCCTGGTCGAGCACGGCCTCCAGGGAGGGGAGCGTGCGGGCTCGGCGCAGCGCGGCGAGCGTGACCTTCACGGCCGTGGGGGAGTTGCCGAGGACCGCCTCGGCGGCCTCCTTCGCCTCCGCCACACCGGAGTTCAGCAGTCGCTCGACGATCTCCTCGGCGGTGTCGGCCGCGTAGCAGGCGTCGATCCACCCCCGCTGCTCCGCGAGTGCGGCCGACGGCGCGGGCTCGGCGTGCCCGGCGACGGCGGCGGCCGGGTCGCTGCCCCCGGCCAGGGCGTCCAGCAGCGCCGGGATCCGCGCCGAGGGGACGAAGTGGTCCGCGAACCCGCACAGCAACGCGTCGCCGGGGCCCATCGAGGCCGAGGTGAGTCCGAGGTGGGTGCCCAACTCGCCCGGGGCGAGGGCGAGCAGGCGGCTGCCGCCGACGTCCGGGACCAGCCCGATCCGGGTCTCGGGCATCGCGACGGTGGAACGCTCGGTGACGATCCGGACCGCGCCGTGGGCGGACAGGCCGACGCCGCCGCCCATGGTGATCCCGTCCATCACCGCGACGTACGGCTTCGGGTAGCGGGCGATCAGCGCGTTCAGCCGGTACTCGTCGCGGAAGAAGGCCCGGGCGCCGGCCCCGCCCGCCTTGGCGTCGTCGTGCAACGCGCGGATGTCCGCCCCCGCGCAGAGGCCGCGCTCGCCGGCGCCGGTCAGGACGACGGTGCGTACCCCGTCGTCCGTGGCCCAGCCGGTCAGCGTCGCGTGGAGGGCGGTGATCATGCCGTGGGTCAGCGAGTTGAGCGCCCGCGGCCGGTTCAGCACGATGCGTCCGACCCCGCCGTCCAGGGAGACCTGGACCTCCGCCACCTCTGCGCTCATCGGGCCCGCTCCCGTCCCTCGGTCGTCCGTCGGTCGTCGTTGATCGTCGTTGGTCGTCCCTCCGTGGTTCCCCGGTGGTCCCCGGACGGTTCCCTGGGCGGCCCCTCGGTGGTGACGACTCCTGCCGTCCACCGTACCGGGGGCGGCGTGGAGTTGTGATCAGCAGGCCGGGCGGCGCTGTTACGGCCAGGCGCGCAGGGCGAGTTCGGCGGTCCGGGCCAGGTCGGCGGCGGTAGCGCCGTCCCGGGCCTGCTGCGACATGCCCTGGACGACCGTGGCGAAGTAGCCGGCCAGTGCGTGCGGGTCGGCGTCGGGCGGGAGTTCACCGTCCTGTCGGGCCGTGCGCAGCCGGGCCTCGAAGAGCCGGAGGTTGCTGTTGCGCAGGTCGCGCAGGTGGGCCTGGACCTCGGCGTCCTGCGGGGAGACGTTGGTGGCGGCGCTGATCACCAGGCAGCCGGCCGGATGGGACGGGTCGGGGTAGATCGCCGCGGCCTCCCGCAGGATGCGGGCGAAGGCCGCGTACGCGCTGGTCTCCTCCCGCAGGGCGGCACCGGCGAACGCGCCGACGGGGGTGCGACCGTAGTGGCGGACGACCTCCTCGAAGAGCGACTTCTTGTCGCCGAACGCGGCGTAGAGGCTGCCGGGCCGGATGCCCATCGCGGCCGTCAGGTCGGCGACGGAGGTGGCCTCGTAGCCGCGCTCCCAGAACAGCCTGGTCGCCGCCGTCAGGGCCTCGTCCCGGTCGAAGGCCGGCGGTCGTCCGCGCCTGGGCGGTGTCGGGTTCTCGGTCATGACCGGAATTTTAGAACACTCACTCAACAAGTGTGTTAGCTTCTTTCCTGAGTGACCACTCAAGAAATGGCAACGAAGTTAGGAGGGGGCTCAGTCATGGGCACGCACGCACTCGGGGGCGAGACCGCGCTGGTGACCGGGGGTGGCAGGGGGATCGGCCGGGCGATCGCTCGCAGGCTCGGCCGCGACGGCGCCACCGTCGCCGTCGGCTACGCCCGCGACAGGGATGCGGCGGAGGAGGTCGTCGCGGGCATCCGCGCCGACGGCGGGCAGGCCTTCGCGCTGCACGCCGAACTCGGTCGGCACGGCGACGCGGCCGCGTTGTGGGAGGCGTTCGACGCCGAGATCGGCGCGCACGCGCCCGGCGGCGGCGTCGACATCATCGTGAACAACGCCGGGATCGGGCGCAGCGCCGACCTCGCCACGCTCACCGAGGAGGACTTCGACGAGGTCTTCGCCGTCAACGTCCGTGCGCCGTTCTTCGTCGTCCAGCACGGTCTGCGCCGACTGCGCGACGGCGGTCGGATCATCAACATCTCCAGCGGTGCGGCCCGCCTCGCCATGCCGGAGATCATCGCCTACGGCGCGACCAAGGGCGCGCTCGACACCTTCACCCTCAACCTCGCCAAGCAGCTGGGCCCGCGCGGCATCACCGCCAACTCGGTCGCGCCGGGCGTCGTCGACACCGACGTCAACGCCGGCTGGCTGCGCGGCAACGCGGAGGCGGAGGCCCATGCGGCCTCGCTCGCGGCCCTCGGCCGGGTCGGGCAGCCGGAGGACATCGCGGACATCGTCGCGTTCCTCGCCTCCGACGACGCGCGCTGGATCACCGGCCGGGTCATCGACGCCACGGGAGGGGCGGGCCTGTAGGCCGGGCGGGGAAGTGCGGGTAACAGATAACAGCTGACAGATGATGAAATCTGTCAGCTGTTATCTGTCATCTGTAATTCGTTCGCCGTCGGCCGTCAGCCGTCAGCCGCCGTTCGTCGGCCGGCCCGCCACCCCGCTACGGCTGGACCCGCCCCGTCACCTCGCCGAATCCGATGACGGTGCCGTCCGGCCCCGGTGCGGTGGCGGTGATGGTGACCTCGTCGCCATCCTCCAGGAAGGTCCGGGTGGTGCCGTCCGGGAGCTTCAGCGGCTCCTCGCCGTTCCAGGTCAGCTCGATCAGCGCACCACGGGTGTCCGGCTCCGGCCCGCTGACGGTGCCCGAGGCGAACAGGTCGCCGGTGCGCAGCGAGGCGCCGTTGACCGTCATGTGGGTGAGCTGCTGCTGCGCCGTCCAGTACATCGAGGCGAACGGCGGCCGGGACATCAGGTGCCCGTTCAGCCGGACCTCCAGCGACAGGTCCAGGCCCCACGGCTCGCCGCCGCGGTCGTCCAGGTACGCCAGCGGCTCGACGTCGCGCTCGGGCGGTGCGACCCGGGCGTGCTGCAGGGCGTCCAGCGGTACGATCCACGGCGAGACCGAGGTGATGAAGGACTTGCCGAGGAACGGGCCGAGCGGCACGTACTCCCAGGCCTGGATGTCGCGCGCCGACCAGTCGTTGACCAGGCAGACGCCGAAGACGTGCTCGCGGAAGTCGTCCAGCATGACCGGCCGGCCCAGCCTGGACGGGGTGCCGACGACGAAGCCGACCTCGGCCTCGATGTCCAGCCGGCGGGTCGGACCGAACGTCGGCGCCGGGTCGGTGGGCGCCTTGCGCTGCCCGTGCGGGCGCACCACCGGGGTGCCGGAGACGACCACCGTGCCGGCCCGCCCGTGGTAACCGATCGGCAGGTGCTTCCAGTTGGGGGTGAGCGGCTCCGATCCCGGGCGGAAGATCCGGCCCAGGTTGGTGGCGTGGTGCTCGGAGGCGTAGAAGTCGACGTAGTCGGCGACCTCGAACGGCAGGTGCAGTTCGACGTCGTCCACCGGCAGCAGCGCCGGCGACAGCGCCTCGCGGTAGGACTCGTCCGTCAGCCACCGCGTCAGGTCGTCCCGGACCTGCGTCCAGGTCGAACGCCCGGCCGCCATCAGCGGGTTGAGCGAGTCCGCGGTCAGCAGCACGGACGGTGCCCCGGCCGCGCGGGCGGCCGCCCCGGCGTCCAGCACGAAGTCCCCGATCCGCACGCCGATCCGGCGTTGCCCGGGCTGGTCGGCGGCGGTGAAGACGCCGTACGGCAGGTTGTGCACGCCGAACGGCGAGTTCTGGGCGCTGGCGAGCCAGCTGCGGGGGGTGCTCAACGGTCCTCCTGGGGCTGTGGACTGGGCGACAGCAGGCCGAGCGCGGCCAGGTCGGCAATGGGTTCGGCGATGCTGCAGGTGCCGAACGCGGTGAACGAGTTGCGGATCACCGTAACCTGACGGTCCGTCAGCACGTGCGCGGCCTTGGCCAGCACCGCGCCGTCGCGTTCCGCCAGCACTGCGGCGGCGGTGGCCCGGTCGGTCTCCTGCGCGGCGAGCAGCACGTTCAGGAAGCCGTGGTGCTCGAAGCCGGTGACCGGATCGGTGTGCCGGACGGCGTTGTGCAGCCCGGCGGTGCACTTGTACGGCAGTCCGCGCAGGGCGCAGCCGGTGAGGAAGGCGGCCAGCTCCTCCTCGTCCGGGAACGCCTCCGCCACCACTCCGCCGGTGCGGAACTTCGCCCGGTAGGGGCTGTCGACCAGGACGTCCAGTACCTCGTCCAGGCCGTCGCCGCGCAGGAGTTCGCGCGGCAGCTCGACGGCGGCCGGGACGTCCGGTGGCAGCAGCCGGTCCAGGGCGGCGACCGCCTCGGCGGCGTCCCGGGTGGCCAGTTCGACGCCCGCCACCTCGAAGGGCGCGGCGGCGGCGAGCGCCGGGCCGAGCTCCGCACTGCCCCCCGGCAGTACGAGCCCGACCCTGAGCGGCACATCGCCCGCCACCGCTACGCCGTCCCCGGCCACCGCGCTGCCCGCGACCGCCGCGGCCAACTCGCCCAGCCGGCCCGCCCCGCAGAGCAACGGTCCGACCGCCTCGGCGTACCAGGCCGCCCGGTGGGCACGGTGTGCGGGAACCGCCTCGGCGACCGGCAGGTTCCCCGGCGGGAACACCGCCGCGTCGTCGAAGAGCCCGCGGAACAGCTCGGGGATCACGCCCCCGCCGATCACGGCGGACGAGGTGCTCATCGCCCGGGCCCCCGCCCGGCCCAGGTCCAGGCGTAGTTGCCGTCCTCGCTCGCCCGGCCGCCCTCGCCGAGCTCCAGCGGGCGGAACGTGTCCACCATGACGGCGAGTTCGTCGAAGAAGTCGACGCCGATGCTGCGCTCGTACGCGCCCGGCTGCGGCCCGTGGGTGTGCCCGCCGGGGTGCAGCGAGATCGAGCCCTGGCCGATGCCCGAACCCTTGCGGGCCGCGTAGTCGCCGCCGCAGTAGAACATGACCTCGTCGCTGTCCACGTTGGCGTGGTAGTAGGGCACCGGGATCGACAGCGGGTGGTAGTCCACCTTGCGGGGCACGAAGTTGCAGATCACGAAGCCGTTGGCCTCGAACACCTGGTGGGCCGGCGGCGGCTGGTGGACCCGGCCGGTGATCGGTTCGAAGTCCCGGATGTTGAAGGCGTACGGGTAGAGGCAGCCGTCCCAGCCGATCACGTCGAACGGGTGGTGCGGCACGGTGTAGCGGGTGCCCGCGACCCCGTTCGGGCCCCGGTGCTTGACCAGCACGTCGACGTCCCCGGCTTCCTCGACCACGAGCGGGCCGACCGGGCCGCGGAAGTCCCGCTCGCAGTACGGCGCGTGCTCCAGCAGCTGCCCGTACTTGGAGAGGTAGCGCTTGACCGGGCTGATGTGGCTGTTCGCCTCGATGCAGTACGCGCGCAGCGGCTCGTCCCCGGCGGGCACCCAGCGGTGGGTGGTGGCGCGCGGGATGATCACGTAGTCGCCCTGGCCGACCTCGATCGAGCCGAAGACCGTCTCGACCGTGCCGGAGCCGGACTCCACGTACACGCACTCGTCGCCGAGCCCGTTGCGGTACAGCTCGCTCGGGGCCCCGGCGGCGACGTACGAGATCCGCACGTCGCCGTTGCCGAGGACCAGCCGGCGGCTGCCGACGGCGTCCGCGGACTTCCACTCCTGGTCCGCGAACAGCTCGTGCAGCTTGAGGTGGCGGGGGAGCAGGGGATGGTTGGGCACCGTGGACTGGTCCGGCAGCTCCCACGGCACCGCGTTCACCACCGCCGACGGGATGCCCCGGTGGTAGAGCAGGGAGGAGTCCGAGGAGAACCCCTCCTCGCCCATCAACTCCTCGTAGTACAGCCCGCCTTCGGGTGTGCGGTGCTGGGTGTGCCGCTTGGGCGGGATGCTGCCCAGCTGCCGGTAGTACGCCATCTCCCTGCTCCTTCTCGACTCCTCGACCGTGCTCGGCCGATGGGTGCTCGGTCGACCGTGCTCAGAGCTTCCCAGAGCTCCCCGGCGCTCACGGGCCGCCGGTGCTCACCGGTTACCGGCGCTCACCGGCCGCCGGTACTCACAGGTTGCCGCGGGCGTCCTGCTCGCGCTCGATCGCCTCGAACAGCGCCTTGAAGTTGCCCTTGCCGAAGCCCAGCGAACCATGCCGCTCGATGAACTCGTAGAAGACGGTGGGGCGGTCGCCGATCGGCTTGGTGAAGATCTGCAGCAGGTAGCCGTCCTCGTCGCGGTCGACCAGGATGCCGCGCTTCTTCAGCTCGTCGATGTCCACCCGCACCTTGCCGATCCGGGCGCGCAGCTCCGGGTCCTCGTAGTACGAGGCCGGGGTGTTGAGGAACTCCACGCCGCGCGCGCGCAGCACGTCCACGGTGGTGAGGATGTCGTTGGTGGCGAGCGCCATGTGCTGGCAGCCGGGGCCGGTGTAGAACTCCAGGTACTCGTCGATCTGCGAGCGCTTCTTGGCGATGGCCGGCTCGTTGAGCGGGAACTTCACCCGGTGGTTGCCGCTCGCGACGACCTTGGACATCAGGGCGGAGTACTCGGTGGCGATGTCGTCCCCGACGAACTCGGCCATGTTCACGAAGCCCATGACCCGGTTGTAGAACGAGACCCACTCGTCCATCCGGCCCAGCTCCACGTTGCCGACGGCGTGGTCCAGGGCCTGGAACAGGCGCTTGGGAGAGCCCTCCGGGTGCTTGACCGTGCTCTCGGCGGTGACATAGCCCGGCAGGTACGGGCCGTGGTAGCGGGAGCGGTCGATCAGGGTGTGGCGGGTCTCGCCGTAGGTGGCGATGGCCGCGCGGCGCACGGTGCCGTTCTCGTCCGAGACGTCGTTCGGCTCCTCCAGGACGGTGGCGCCGCTCGCGCGGGCGTGTGCGATGCACTTGTCGACGTCCGGGACCTCCAGGGCCAGGTCGACGACGCCGTCGCCGTGGCGGCGGTGGTGGTCCAGCAGCGGGCTGTCCGGCAGCACGCCGCCCTTGATCACGAAGCGGCAGGAGCCGGAGCGGAGCACGAAGGCCTTGCGGTCACGACGCCCGGTCTCCGGGCCGGAGTAGGCGACCAGCTCCATGCCGAACACCGCCTGGTAGAACTGGGCCGTCTGGGTGGCGTTGCCGACCACGAAGACGACCGCGTCCTGCGCGGTGACGGGGAACGGGTCGGTGGCCGGGTCGTGCTCGACGAGGCCGACGAGGCGGCGCAGCTGCTCGGCGTCGAGGCCGGCCTCGCGCTCCTCGGGGGTCAGCTCAAGGGCGTGGGACTGCGGGGTCATCGGTCGTTCCTCCACTTTGGGCCTCGACTCCGAGGCATCCGCTTGAGGCGGCCGCGCCGCGGATGGGTGGGCGGTGCGGTTGGCGGAGAGCTTGCTCCTGTCCGGGGGGCTGGGCAACAGGTCGGGGTTTCACTGTTCAATGTGTACAAGCTGATCAGGAAATGCCCTGTTCGGCTGCGCAAAATGTGCTGCCGATCGGGGTGATTCACGAGGTCGGCGGTGCCCGGTCCGCGCCGGCCTCGGGCGGGGCGAGATGGCGCCGGAACCAGTCCCCGGCGAGCTCGGCGACCTGGTCCAACGTGCCCGGCTCCTCGAACAGATGGCCCGCGTGCGGCACCACCACCAGCTCGCTCTCGCAGTGCAGCCGGGCCAGGGCCCGCCGGTTGAGATCGATCACGGTGCCGTCGAGGGCGCCGACCACGAGCAGTGTCGGGGCCAGCACCCGGCCCAGGACGTCCGGCCCGGCGAGGTCGGGGCGCCCGCCGCGCGAGACCACCGCGCCGACGGCGGGCCCGAGCGCTGCGGCCGTGTGCAGCGCGGCGGCGGCGCCGGTGCTGGCACCGAACAGGCCGAGCGGCAGGCCCCGGGTCTCGTCCAGCGTGCTCAGCCGCTCGGCGACGGCGGTCAGCCGGTCGCCGAGCAGGCCCACGTCGAACACCTTGCGGCGGTCCGGCTCCTCGGCCTCGGTGAGCAGGTCGAACAGCAGCGTGGCCAGCCCGGAGTGGTTCAGGTGCCGGGCGACGTGGCGGTTGCGCGGGCTGCGTCGGCCGCTGCCGCTGCCGTGCGCGAAGACGACGATGCCGCGCGCGGCGGCCGGGACGGTCAGCCGGCCGGCCAGGCGCACGCCGACGGCGGGCAGGACCAGCTCGCGGTCCACGCCGACGGGCCCGGGCGCCCGCCCGTCCAGGGCCTCGGCGAGCAGCCGCAGGACCTCCTCGTCACCGGTCTGCGCGAAGTCGCCGTAGAACTCGCCGATCGCGAAGAACGGGGACGGCGTGCCGACGCAGACGAACTCGTCGGCGACCCCGGCCAGGCGGTCCGTCCAGTCCACGGGGGCCACCGGGACGGCGAGCACCACCCGGGCCGCGCCCCGGGCCCGTACGATCCGGCAGGCGGCGTGGGCGGTGGAGCCGGTCGCGACGCCGTCGTCCACCACGATCACCGTGCGGCCGCGAAGGTCGGTGGGCGGGCGACCGCCCCGGTAGCGGCGGGCCCGGCGCTCCAACTCGGCGCGCTCGCGCCGCTCGACCTCGGCCAGCTGGTCGTCGCCGATCCCGGCGAGCCGGATGACCTGCTCGTTCAGCACCCGGACGCCGTCCTCGCCGATCGCCCCCATGCCCAGCTCGGGCTGGTAGGGCACGCCGAGCTTGCGGATCACGCAGATGTCCAGCGGTGCGCCGAGCGCCGTCGCGACCTCGGCGGCCACCGGCACCCCGCCCCTGGGCAGGGCCACCACCACGGTGTCGGGGCCACCCAGGTGGGCCAGGCGGGCGGCCAGTCGCCGGCCCGCGTCGGTGCGGTCGGTGAAGTGGGTCCCGGTGACGTGCATGACGCGGCCTCCGTGTTCCACCGTACGTCGGGGCGGCGCCGGGCGCGGGCACAGGCGGGCGCGGGACCGGCCCGGTTCGGTGCGGTGCGAGAAGGGGCAGGCACGCGGGAGCGGCCGAGTACGCACCGGACACGGCCGGGCACGGCCGGCCCCGGCCGGACGCAGACCGGGGGTGCCGGTCCGCCGACCGGCACCCCCGGGGTCCTTCCGCGTGCGACGGGCCGCTACGGCTGCATCTCGTACGCGCCCGACAGCTCCTCGACCCGGGCCCACACCGCGGCCGCCCGCTCGGCGTTCGCGACCGGCCGGCGCACGTTCGCCAGCGCCCAGGCGGCCTGCTGCTCGGTGGTCGAGGCCTTGCCGTGCAGCTCGGTGGCGTGCGCGGAGAAGTCGCGGACCAGCGCGTCGAAGATCTGGTCCAGGACGTCCTCGTCCACGCCGGTCAGCTCCGCCTGCTCCAGCACCAGCTGGCCGTAGACGATCAGCGCGAACAGCTGGCCGATCTCCAGCAGGAAGTCCAGGTCCGCCTGCTGCTCCTTGCTCGGCGCGTGGCTGAGCAGCAACTCGCAGAAGCCGTCGGCCTGTTCGCGGAATCGGGCGACGTTCGGCAGCTGCGCGTGCCGGTCGTAGGCGGCACGCCAGTCGTGGAAGCGGATCGCGCCGAGGCCGCGGGCCGGGCCCTGACGGAACAGGAAGGCGTCGTCGGCCGCGTCCAGCCGGGTCGGCACCGGAGCGTAGTCGGCCGGGGCGAACAGGTAGTTGCCCATGAACTTGAGGATCAGCGCCAGGTTGACGTGGACGGTGCCCTCCAGCTTCGGCAGGCCGCGGATGTCCTTCGCCGCCTTGTCGAAGTAGGTGTCCGCCTCGAAGCCCTTGGCCGCGATGACGTCCCACATCAGGTCGATGACCTTCTCGCCCTCGGTGGTGACCTTCATCTTGGTCATCGGGTTGAACAGCAGGTAACGGCGGTCCTCGGGGGAGGCGGTGCGGAAGTAGTCCACGGCCCGCGCGCTGAACAGCTTCATCGCCACCAGGCGGGCGTACGCGTCCGTCAACTCCCGCCGCACGTGCGGGAAGTCGGTGACCTTCCGGCCGTACAGCACCCGGTTGTGGGCGTGCGTGACGGCCTCGTACATCGCGTGCTCGCAGATGCCGACCGAGGCCGTGCAGAGGTTGAACTTGCCGACGTTGACGGTGTTCAGCGCGGCGTCGAAGGCGGCCTGCCCGGTGTGCAGCACGTCCTCGGCGCGCACCGGGTAGCCCTCCAGCCGGAACTCGCTGACGTACATCTGGGCGTTCACCACGTTCTTGACCAGGTGGTACGCCTCGTGCCGGCTGTCGGCGGCGAAGAAGACGTAGCCCTCCGGGCCCTCGACGTCGGAGCGGCGGCCGAACACCGAGACCAGGCCGGCCACGTTGCCGTTGCCGATGTAGTACTTGGAGCCGGTCGCGGTGAAGCCGCCCTCGCCGTCCGGAGTGAGGATCATGTCGGTGGAGTAGATGTCGGCGCCGTGGGTGCGCTCGGAGAGCCCGAACGCCATCACGTGGCCCTCCTTCAGAAGCCGTGCGGCGCGGGCCCGGAGGGCCTCGTTGCGGCTCTGCCAGACCGGCCCGAGGCCGAGGATGGTGACCTGCCAGGTGTACCAGTAGCCGAGGCCGTAGAAGCCCAGGATCTCGTTCAGCTCGGCGATCCGGGAGGTGTCCCAGCGCTTGTCGGGGTCGGCCGCCGACGGGGTCAGGAACTCCGCGAACAGGCCCTCCTTGGCGGCGAACTCCAGGAAGTCGGCGTACCAGGTGCGGTCGACGTAGGTGTCGATCAGCGCCTTCTTGCCGCGCGACTCGAACCAGTCCACGGTCGCGCGCAGCAGCCGGCGGGTCGGCTCGTCGAACTGCGCGGGGTCGTACGTACGCGGGTTGAAGAGCATCACGGGCTCCCGGGGGTCGAGGGTGTGGAGAGGCGGTGCAGGGTGGCGAGCACGTCGTCGAGCCAGGCGAGGGTCATCCGCTCGTACTCGATGCCGCCGCGCAGCACCACGTGCTGGAGCTCCTGGCGGGCGTCGAGCGCGGTGGGGTCGGGGAAGTCGCGCTGCTCCCCGTGCAGGTAGCGGGCGAGCAGGGCCGCGTGGCTCTCGCGGTGCCGTTCGACCTCGGAGATCAGCGCGGCCGGGTCGTCGAAGGCGGCGGCGCGGATCTTGACCGCGAGCTCGTGCCGGACGGACTCCGGCTCGACCGGTTCGCGCAGCCAGCCGGCGAGCGCGGCCCGTCCGGCCCCGGCCGCCGAGTAGACCTTCTTGTCCGGTCGGCCGTCCTGGGCGACCTCCTCGGCGGCGACCCAGCCGTCGGCCTCCATCCGCCGCAGCACCCGGTAGATCTGCTGGTGGGTGGCGGTCCAGAACCGGCCGATGGAGCGGTCGAAGCGCCGGGCCAGCTCGTAGCCGGAGCCCGGCTGCTCCAGCAGTGAGACGAGGATCGCGTGCTCCAGTGCCATGACCGGCATCCTCCTATGCAACGAATTGCATAGGCAATGGGACATCGGACCGATGAGACGCAGGTCACCGGCGTGATCGGATGGTTATCGATCATTTAGGACAAAAAGTCGCACATTGTTATAGAAGGGCCAGAATGGGTAGAGGGCCACGCGCCCTCCATGTTCCGGACCATAGGAGGTGGTATCGGTGTCTACCCAGATTCCGATGGGCATGGAGCATCACCCGGACATCGTCGAACTCCGGGAGCACTACGAGCGGATCACCTCGACCCCGCGCGCCCAGGGCGTGGAGGCCCTGGCCGTGCTGGCCGGCCTCTTCCTGGCGGCATCTCCCTGGATCGTCGGCTTCAGCACCTTCAGCACCCTGACCGTGACCTGCCTGATCGTGGGCCTGGCCTACTGCCTGCTGATGGCGGGTTACGGGTCGGCCTACGAGCGCACGCACGCGCGGGCCTGGGCGGCCACCGTGCTCGGCCTCTGGACGATCATCTCTCCTTGGGCCGTCTCCGGATCGGTCGCGCACGGCAAGAACATCGTCACCTGCGTCATCCTCGGTGCCGTGATGTTCCTGCTCGGTCTCGCGGCGATCTCCATGGCCACGATCACGGCGAACGGAGCATCGATGCGGCGCGGCCGGGCCGGCCGGGCCAAGGGCTGATACTGCCGACAGCCCGCGTCCGGGGCGCGGAGGGCCCAACGGCCGCCCTCCGCGCCCCGGCGTACGTTCCTCAGGGTGCCGCGGGCCTCGCCGCGGCCGTCACGGGCGGCTTCGGCGCGGCCGTCACGGGCGGGTCATCCGCAGGACGTCCAGGGCCTCGTCGAGCTGCTCCCGGGTGAGCCTGCCCTGCTCCACGTAACCGCGCTCCAGCACGACCTGGCGGATCGTCTTCCGTTCGGCCAGCGCCTGCTTGGCGACCTTCGCGGCCTCCTCGTAGCCGATGTACCGGTTCAACGGCGTGACCACCGAGGGTGAGGACTCCGCGTACTCCCGGGCGCGTTCGACGTTGGCGGTGATGCCGTCCACCGTCCGGTCCGCCAGCAGCCGGGCGCTGTTGGCGAGCAGTCGCACCGACTCCAGCACGTTGCGGGCGAGCACCGGGAGCATCACGTTCAGCTCGAAGTTGCCGCTCGCACCGGCCAGCGTCACCGTCGCGTCGTTGCCGACCACCTGGGCCGCGACCATCAGCACCACCTCGGGCAGCACCGGGTTCACCTTGCCCGGCATGATCGACGAACCGGGCTGCAGATCCGGCAGGTTGATCTCGCCGAGGCCGGTGCGCGGGCCCGAGCCCATCCACCGCAGATCGTTCGCGATCTTCGTGAACCCGACCGCCACCGTCCGCAGTTGGCCGCTCAGCTCGACCAGGGCGTCGCGGGCACCCTGCGCCTCGAAGTGGTCCCGCGCCTCGGTCAGCGGCAGACCGGTGGTGCGGGCCACCTCCTCGATGACCGCCGCCGGGAAGCCGGGCGGGGTGTTGATCCCGGTGCCCACCGCCGTACCGCCGAGCGGCAGTTCGGCGACCCGGGGGAGCGTCGCCAGCAGCCGCTCGCGCCCGTGCCGCACCTGCGCCGCGTAGCCGCCGAACTCCTGGCCCAGGGTGACCGGTGTGGCGTCCATCAGGTGCGTCCGGCCCGACTTGACCACCTGCGCGAACTCGGCGGCCTTGCGCTCCAGCGCCTCCGACAGGTGCTCCAGCGCCGGGATCAGGTCCTGCGTCACGGCGGCGGTGGCGGCGATGTGGATCGAGGACGGAAAGACGTCGTTGGACGACTGGCTGGCGTTCACGTGGTCGTTCGGGTGGACCGGACGGCCCAGCCGCTCAGTGGCCAGTGTCGCGATCACCTCGTTGGTGTTCATGTTGGACGAGGTGCCGGAACCGGTCTGGAACACGTCCACCGGGAACTCCCCGTCCCAGCGCCCCTCGGCGACCTCCTCGGCCGCCGCCGCGATCGCCGCCGCCGTCTCCTCGTCCAGGACGCCGAGGTGGGCGTTCACCCGGGCCGCCGCCGCCTTGATCCGGGCCAGCGCGGCGATGTGCGCGCGCTCCAGGCGCTGGCCGGACACCGGGAAGTTCTCCACCGCCCGCTGCGTCTGCGCCTGCCACTTCGCGGCGGCCGGCACCCGGACCTCGCCCATCGAGTCGTGCTCGATGCGGTACTGCTGCGGGTCCGCCTGAGGGTTCGCCTGTGGCTTCTCCTGCTCGTCGCCCATGACGCGCTGCACCTCCTGAACGGGCCGGTACGGCCCCGAGTGGTCTTCGATCACCACAGCCGCGCGCGGGCCCCGGGTATTTCCGACCAACCCTTTCGGCGGGGGCCACGGCGGTGAGGCTATGGCGGTGAGGGCTACGGCGGTGAGGGTTACGGCACGGACAGCTCGGCGCGGACCAGTTCCCCCGGCGCGGTGCCGGCCTGGGCGACCAGCGCCCCGCCGGGCGCCCAGAAGCCCGAGCCGCCCGAGGTCTCCGGGAACTCACCGCTCGCCCCGGCGGAGGTGGCGAGCACGCACCACACCCCGTGGGCGGCGGCCCGGGCCCGGAAGTGGCCGTCGCGGCGGTCGGCCTGGTCCGGGCCCGCGCCGTACAGGGTGGAGGCGACATAGGCGTCCATGCCGAGCGCAGCGGTCTCCTCGGCGTGGGCGGGGTCGGCGGCGTCCGCGCAGATCGCGAGGCCGAGCCGCAGGCCGTCCAGCTCCAGCACGACGGGCTGCTCGCCCGGGGTGAAGCGGTCCTTCTCGGCGCCGTGCAGGCGCGACTTCCGGCAGGCGACGACGGCGCCCTCGCCGGTGACCGCCAGGGTGGCGATGGACTCGCCCCCGCCGGGCTCCGCGACCGGCGCGCCGACCAGCGCCGTCGCGCCACTCGCGGCGCAGGCGGCGACCAGCGGGCCGAGACGGGGGTCGGCCGGGTCGAGCGCGGGCGCGGCCAGGTCGTAGCCGGTCAAGGACAGCTCGGGGAACACCACCAGACGCGCCGCAGCCTCCCGGACGGAGCGCGCGTGCCGCTCGACGTTGACGGCCACGGTGTCCGGGCGACCGGCCTCGGCGCAGGAGGGCTGGGCGACGGCCACGGTGATGGCGCCGGGGGTGGTGCCGGTGGCGGTGGCGGTGGCGGTGCCGGGGACGGTCGGGGATTCGGGCATGGCGATGCCTCCGGGCCTGAGGTGGAAAAGATCAACTTATGTGGTGGTTCGCGTGCTGGACAAGGCCTGCGGCGGTGGCGGGCGGGAGGGGCCGGGACGGTGGCATGGTCACTCGAACGGATGAATAGCTGCGTGGATCGCTTCAAACTGCCGTGCGCCGCTTCATACGCTCCTGCCCGGGCCGGGCACGCACCGGCCCACCCGGAGTGCTGCTGCTCGGCGTTGCCGCCGGTCGGTTTCGCCGCCGTTCGGCCCGGGTGACCAGCGACAGGGGGGCGGACGGATGACGACGACAGGGCAGGGCACGACCAGGGGCGGGGACGACGGCGGGGAGAAGGACCGGGGCAGTGGCCGGGGCGGTGGCCTGGGGAGTGGGCAGGGTGGTGGCCGGGGGAGTGGGCAGGGTGGTGGCCGGGGCGGCGGGCTCACCCGGCGGCAGATGCTCGGCGCGTCGGCCGCCCTGGGCGGCGCGGCCTGGCTGTTGCGCGGCACCGTCGGCCCGGACAGCGCCGAGGCCGCCACCCCGGTGCCGCCCGGTCTGCCCGCCGGCACCGAGCTGTACCAGCGGGTCTTCCAGAACTGGTCCGGCGAGATCCGCACCGACCAGCTGTGGACCTGCGCGCCCCGCACCCCCGAGGAGGTCCCGGTCCTCGCCGACTGGGCGCACGCCAACGGCTGGCGCCTGCGCGCCACCGGCTACCGGCACACCTGGGCGCCGCTCACCGTCGCCAACGGGACCCCGGACAGCGCCCGCGTCCTGCTCGTGGACACCGGCCGCCACCTCACCGCGATCACCGCCGACTCGCCGACCACCGTCCGGGTCCAGACCGGCGCCACCATGGAGGACCTGCTCGCCCACCTGGCCGGCCGGGGCCTCGGCCTGACCGCCTGCCCGGCGCCCGGCGAACTCACCGTCGGAGGGGTGCTCGCCATCGGCGGCCACGGCACCGCCGTCCCCGCCGCCGGCGAACTCCGGCCGGACGGGCACGGCTACGGCTCGGTCAGCAACCAGGTCGTCCGGCTCACCGCCGTCGTCCTCGACCCGGCCACCGGCCGCTACACGCTGCGCACCTTCGACCGCGCCGAGGCCGACAGCGCCGCCTTCCTGGTGCACCTGGGCCGGGCGCTCCTCACCGAGGTCGTCCTGCGGGCCGGCACCGACCGGCCGCTGCGCTGCGTCAGCCGCCTCGACATCCCGGCGAGCGAACTGTTCGCCCGCCCCGGCAGCGCCGGCTCCGGCGCAGGCTCCGGGGGCGGGCTGCTCGGTGGCCTGCTCGGCGGTGGCGGTCCGCGCACCCTCGCCGAGTTCGTCGAGCGCGACGGCCGCGCCGAGGTGATCTGGTTCGCCTACACCGAGTACCCCTGGCTGAAGACCTGGAGCGTCACCCCGGCCAAACCGCTCGCCTCCCGGGCCGTCGACCAGCCCTACAACTACCCGTTCTCGGACATCATCCCGGAACCGGTCGCCCGGCTCGCCGGCCAAATCGTCGCCGGCTCCTGGGGATCGGCCCCGCTGTTCGGCCAACTCCAGTACCTGATCGCCAAGGTGGCACTCACCGGCGACCTCACGGACGTCCTCCTCTCCGGCGGACTGCTCCGCGACCTGCTCAGCGGCGACCTGCTCACCCACCTGCTCGCCGGCGGACTGCGCTCCGACCTCTGGGGCCCGTCACGCACCCTGCTGCAGTACGTCCGACCCACCACCCTGAGGGTCACCGCCAACGGCTACGCCATTCTCGCCAAGCGCGCCGACCTGCAGTGGGTGGTCAGCGAATTCGCCGCCTACTACCGGAAGTTGCTCGCCGACTACCAGGCCCGGGGGGAGTTCCCGGTGAACGGCGCGGTGGAGATCCGGGTCACCGGTGTGGACGACCCGACCTCCTCCGGAGTCCCGGGTGCGCGACCGCCGCTGCTGTCCGCGCTGCGCCCGCGGGCGGACCGTCCGGAGTGGGACACCGCGGTCTGGCTCGACGTCCTGTCCTTCCCCGGCACCCCGGGGCTGGAGCGCTTCGCCCGCGACCTGGAGCAGTGGCTGCTGCGCACCTTCGACGGTACCCGGGCGGGCCTGCGGGTCGAGTGGTCCAAGGGTTGGGCGTACACCGCCGACGCGGCCTGGTCCGACCCGGACGTGCTCGGCCGGGTCATCCCCGCGAGCCTGCGTGACGGCGGCGGCAGCGGCCCGGGCTGGGACGAGGCGATCGCCGTCCTGGACCGGCACGACCCGCACCGGGTGTTCGGAAACCCCTTCCTGGACGGGCTGTTGAAGCAGTGAAGCGTATGTGACCGGGTTTTGACGATCGGTCGGATGCGTCCTGTCGGATGTGTTCTGTCGGATGCATGCTGCCGGATGGGCTCTGTCAGATGTGCTCCATCACGATCACCGCGAGGGTGTCCGCCGCCAGCGCGCGGAAGATGTGCGGGGCGTCGCCCGGGTAACTCACGTAGTCGCCCGGGCCCAGCTCGACCGGGTCCTCCGTCGGCCCGACCAGTGCCCGGCCCGCGCCGATCATCACGTGCTCGACGGTGCCGGGCATATGGGGGTCGGACGCCCGGGTCTCGCCCGGCTGCGCCTCGATCCGGTAGATGTCGCGCCGGGCGTTCGGCGGGCAGGAGGACAGGACGGTCGCCGCGTAGTCGGCGCGCGCGGAGTGGGTCACCGGGCCCTCGCCGGCCCGGATCACCTTGACCGTCGGGTGCGGCGGGTCGACCAGGCGGCTGAACGGCACGTTCAGTGCGACGCCGAGCGCCCAGAGCGTCTCGACGCTGGGGTTTCCCGCGCCCGACTCCAGTTGGGAGAGCGTCGACTTGGCGATGCCCGCGCGCCGGGCCAGTTCGGCCATGGACAGCCCGCTGCGTTCGCGCTCACGCCGGATGGAGGCCGCGATCAGGTGGATCAGCTCCACGTCGGAACCCGTGGTCGGGGGGGTTCGATCACTCATGCTCGCCACTCACGCATTCTTCTGGCTCCTACTCCGGCTCCCGGTACGGCTGGTGCCGTTCATGCTGCCACCGGCGCCGTCGGCTGCCCGCATCCTCGTGCGTTCGCCGTGTCGGTCCGTTCGTTCGCCTTGACGAACCGTGGGTGGCGGGTTCACTCTAATGGACATGCGTTCGCTACTCCGAACACTGGAGCGTGCCACCCTCCGTGACATCGCTCTCGTCTGCCTGGCCGACGCGCTCGTCGGCGCCTCCTTCGGCGCGATCAGCGTTGCCGGGGGGCTACCCCTGTGGGTGCCGGTCGCCCTCTCCGTCCTCGTCTTCGCGGGCGGCTCGCAGTTCGCGGCCGTCGGTGTGGTGCTGTCCGGCGGCGGTGTGCTCGCCGCCGTCGCCACCGGGCTGGTGCTCAACGCCCGGCTGCTGCCCTTCGGCTTCACCGTGGCCGACGCGCTCGACGGCCCGTGGTGGCGGCGGCTGTTCGGCGCTCAGCTGATCACCGACGAGACCGCCGCGTTCGTCTTGCGACAGGACACCGGGCGGCGGCGCCGGGCCGCGTTCTGGCTCTGTGGGCTCGCACTGTTCGTGGTGTGGAACGTCTCGGTGCTGCTCGGGGCCCTGGCCGGCGGGCTGATCGGCGACACGGATGCGCTGGGCCTGGACGCGGCCTTCCCGGCCGTGCTGCTCGCGCTCGTGCTGCCCTCGCTCGCGGACCGGCGGACCCGTACCGCGGCCGTGGTCGGCGCCGTCGTCGCGGTCGCGGCCACGCCGTTCGTCCCGGCGGGGCTGCCCGTCCTGCTCGCCCTCGTCGGGCTGCTGTTCGCCGGGCGACCAGGGGCGGGGATGTCGGGAGGGGCGTCGGGGGCGGAGTCGGCCGGACGGCCGGGCGTCGTGGTGGTCGAGAAGGAGGAAGTCCGATGATGCCGCTGTACGCCGTGCTGCTGCTGGCCGGTGGGACGTACGCCTTCCGCCTGGCCGGGCCGCTGCTCGGTCGCCGGTTCGCCCTCTCGGAGCGCCTGCGGCGCCTGCTCGCGGTCGCCGCGGCGGTCCTGTTGGTCGCCCTGATCGCCACCGGCGCCCTCACTCAGGGCCACGGCTTCGCCGGTTGGGCCCGCCCGGCGGGTGTCCTGGTCGCCGGCGTGCTCGCGCTGCGGCGCGCGCCGTTTCCGCTGGTGGTCGTCGCGGGTGCGGCGGCGACGGCGCTGCTGCGGCTGTGCGGGGTGGGGTGAGGGCGGCGGCGAACAGATAACAGATGACAACTTTCAGCGAACAGATAACAGATAACAGATTTCGAAATCTGTTATCTGTTCGCCGCCGTCCATCGCCCGGAATCCGCCGGGCCGTCAGCCGCCCAGCGCCTTGAAGAAGATCGTCGTCGGGTGCGGGGCCCCCGCCGGGTCGGTCGCGTAGTCCGGCACCGAGCCGACCCGGGTCCACCCGGCGGCCTCGTACAGGCGCTCGGCCGGGCTGTCCGTCTCGGTGTCCAGCACCAGCAACCGCAGCCCCAACCCGGCCGCCTGCTCCTCCAGCGCCGTCAGCAGGCGCCCCGCCAGCCGGTGCCCGCGATCCGCCGGGTGCACCATCAGTTTGGCGACCTCCCCCCGGTGCCGGCCGTTCGCAGTCGTCGCCGGGCGCAGCTGGACCGTCCCGGCGAGCCGCCCGTCGGCCTGCGCCCGGACCGTCCACAGCAGCAGCCGCTCGGCCGCGACCTCCGGCGCGAGCGCCCGCCACCACGCGGTGGCCTCGTCCTGCCCCAGCGGCGCGAGGAAGCCGAGCGAGGCGCCGCCGTCGACGGTGTCCACCAGCAGCCCGGCCAGTTCCTCCGCCGCGCCGTGCAACTCCTCCGCCGTCACCAGCCCGACCGCGTACCCGTCGCCGCCCATGTCGTCTTCCTCACTCGCTCGCCCACGCCCGCCGCTCAGCCGGGTGCGCAATACTCGCCGGTACTCCGCCGAGACCGGTATCCCGCCGAGACTACAAGGAGCTTCAATGACGAAGCCGACCCGGATCGACCCGTCCGACCTGCTCGCCGTCGGCGACCTCCTCTCCGACGAGGAACGGCTGATCCGCGACACCGTCCGGAGGTTCACCGAGCAGCGGATCCGCCCGGACATCGGCGACTGGTTCGAGCGCGGGGTCTTCCCGGTCCGCGAGCTCGCCCCCGAGCTGGGCGCCCTCGGCGTGCTCGGCATGCACCTCGACGGCTACGGCTGTGCCGGCGCCGACGCGGTGGCGTACGGGGTCGCCTGCATGGAGCTGGAGGCGGCCGACTCCGGGCTGCGCAGCTTCGTCTCCGTGCAGGGCTCGCTCGCGATGCGTTCGATCCACGCCTTCGGCTCCGAGGAGCAGAAGCTGCGCTGGCTGCCCGGCATGGCCGCCGGCGAGCTGATCGGCTGCTTCGGCCTCACCGAGCCGGACTTCGGCTCCGACCCGGCCAACATGCGGACCCGGGCGGTGCGCAAGGGCGGCGACTGGGTGCTCTCCGGCAGCAAGATGTGGATCACCAACGGCAGCATCGCCGACGTCGCCGTCGTCTGGGCGCAGACCGAGGAGGGCGTCCGCGGCTTCCTGGTCGAGCGCGGCACCCGCGGCCTGACCGCCACCGACGTGCACGGCAAGCTCTCCCTGCGCGCCTCCGTCACCAGCGAACTCGCCTTCGACGAGGTGGTGCTGCCCGCCGACGCCGTCCTGCCGGGCGTCACCGGCCTGCGCGGACCGCTCTCCTCCCTCAACGAGGCCCGCTACGGCATCCTCTGGGGCACCGTCGGCGCCGCCCGCGACTGCTACACCGCCGCCCTCGACTACGCGAAGAGCCGGATCCAGTTCGACCGCCCGATCGCCGGTTTCCAGCTCACCCAGCACAAGCTCGTCGAGATGATGCTGGAGGTCGAGAAGGCCTACCTGGTCGCCCTGCGGATCGGCCGGCTCAAGGAGCAGGGCGCGGCCCGCCCGCCGCACATCAGCTTCGGCAAGCTCAACAACGTCCGCACCGCGCTGGAGATCGCCCGCAGTGCCCGGACCGTCCTCGGCGCCAACGGCATCACCACCGAGTACCCGGTGCTGCGGCACGCCAACAACCTGGAGTCGGTGCTCACCTACGAGGGCACCAGCGAGATCCACACCCTGGTCCTGGGCGAGGCCATCACCGGCGAGTCCGCGTACCGCTGACGGCCCGTCCACCTCGGGAAATCCGGTGGCCGGGCCCGCGGTGGCCCGGCTACCGTCCCGACCATGAACAGTCGGCCCACCACGCCCAGCACCGCCCCGACCACCACCCTCTGGCGCCCCACCGGCCCCGAGGAGCTGGCCCTGGTCGAGGCGTCCGGCTGGCGCGCCTGGCCGCCCAGGCTGCCTGAGCAGCCGATCTTCTACCCCGTCCTCAACGAGGACTACGCGATCCGCATCGCCCGCGACTGGAACGTCCCCGCCTCCGGAGTCGGCTACGTGACCAGCTTCGAGGTCGACACCGCCTTCCTCGCCCGCTACCCCGTGCAGCGGGCCGGCGGCCGGACGATCCTCGAACTCTGGGTCCCGGCAGACGAGGTGTCGGAGTTCAACCGGCACATCGTCGGCCGCATCACGGTCGTCCACGAGTTCCGCCCACAGCCGTGACACGTACAGCGGTGACACGTACAGCCGTGCCACGCCCGGCGGTGACACGGCCGGCCGTGGCACACCCGGCCGTGACGCCCTCCACCGCGCAGCCCCCGGCGGCGCCGGTGCACGAGGAGCGCGCGGACCGCGTGCTGCTCACCTCCGCCCAGCCGACCAGCACCACCGCCCTGCTCGCCGAGGCCGCCGCCCGGCGCGGCCTCGACACCGCCGTCCTCGACGGCCCCACCACGGTCGAGCACCTCGCCGGACGGCGCGTCCACTGGTACGGTGGCCCGCTCGCCGCGGCCCGGATCGCCGGACCGCTCCGCCTCGCCCTGCTCGAACCCGACGACGACTGGCTCACCCGCCTCCCCGAGGAGTTCACCCGGCGACGGATCGAGCTCACCACCCTCGCCGAGGCGTGGACGCTGCGCCACCCGGCGTTCGTCAAGCCGCCCGCCGACAAGTCGCTCCCGCCCGCGGTCTATCCGGACGGCAGCCGCCTGCCGCGCACCGGAGAGCGGATCGGACCCGACACGCCCGTCCTGGTCAGCGACCCGGTGACCTTCGCCGCCGAGTACCGGCTGTTCGTCCGCGACGGCGAGGTGGTCACCGGCAGCCGCTACGCCCGCTTCGGCCGGCTCGACCCGGCGCCGCTGACCGCCGAGGCCACCGCCTTCACCCGGCGCCTGCTCGCCGCGGTCGGCGACACCCTGCCCAGCGCCGTCGCCCTGGACGTCGGACCGATCGCCGACCCCTACGACCCGGCCGAGCACTGGGCCGTGGTCGAGGCGAACATGCCGTGGTTCGCGCACTGCTACGCCGCCGACCCGGATCGCGTCCTGGACGTCGTGCTGCGCGCCGCCGGACCGGCCGCCCAACTCGCACAGGTCGACCGCCGGTTCGTCCGTACGGCCGCCTGACACCTGGCGGACACCCCGCGTTCGGTGGGCGGACGCCGGGTGGTACGGCGGGAGGTGAAGCATGGCGCGGTCGGCCGTGCCCTCGACGGGCGCGGCCGGGTGTGTACGACCGAAAGGAACCCCGCCATGTCCACTGCCCAGTGGCCCCGCCCCCGGGTGCTCGTCGTCGGGATCGACGGTGTCCGCCACGACTACCTGGAGCACGTGCCGATGCCGCGCCTCCAGGAGCTCGCCGAGGCCGGGTTCCTGGTGCCGGTGACGGTGGCGGACACCACGCCCACCATGTCCGGGCCGTGCTGGGCGACCGTCGTCACCGGCGTCGAGCCCGCCAAGCACGGTGTCTGGGGCAACCACCTCGGCGGCAACCGGCTCGACGTGTTCCCCGACTTCGCCACCCGGCTCGCCCGCGGCGACCGCCGCCGCACCTTCGTCGCGGCCGGCTGGGACCCGCTGATGATCAACGAGTCCGGCGGCCCGCTGTTCCGCGCCCCCGGCCGGCTCTCCTACATAGCCCCGGCCGAGGACACCCCCGAGGCTTGGGAGGCCGTCGACGAGGAGGTCACCCGCGAGGCCGTCCACGTCCTGGGCACCGCGGACCCGGAGGCCTCCTTCGTCTACCTCGGCGCCGTCGACGAGACCGCCCACTTCCTCGGCTGCGGCGACGAGTACCGGGCGGCCATGCGCACCGCCGACGAACGCCTCGGCCGACTGCTCGACGCCGTCCGCGGCCGCGCCGGCTACGCCGACGAGCAGTGGACCGTCATCGTCGTCACCGACCACGGACACGTCGACGCCGGCGGCCACGGCGGCCGCACCGTCGAGGAGCGCACCGCCTGGGTCGCCTGCGCCGGGCACGACATCCCGGCCGGCCCGCCCACCGGGGAGATCCGCCACCCGGACGTCGCCGCCCAGGTGTACGCCTCCCTGCTGCGCCCCATCGACCCGCACTGGACCCTCGACGGCCGCCCCTTCCCGATCGCCCGACCGGCCACTACCGTGGTGCCCGCAGCAGTCTGACGGACGGTCGGAGCGGCGCCGTCCCGGGCCCGACGGAGCCTCAGAAGCGAGACCGATGCGCCCGGGTGCAGCAGGCCGGGCTGCGCCGGAGCCCGGCTTGGGCGACGCTCGATCGGGGCCCGGACGGCACGTGAGGACGATGCGCCACCCTGGGCTCCGCACCGTGTAACCCCGAGACGGGGTCGCTGGACATACCTCTGAAGGTGGAGACGCTACCCCGTGGGATGGAGACAAGATCGCGACCTCGTGGTGACGCTCCGGCAGGGTGACGAGGGCCACGATGGATACACCCGGACGGCGGACCTCGTCGGCCGGCCCAGAGGCGGAGACGGAGAGGACAGGCGGGCATGAAGGGCATCGTGAGCAAGGTGGCGCTGGGAGTTGCCGGCACCGGCATGGCCGTCGCCGTGGCCGCCGTGGCAATCGGCCCGCGGGTGTCCGAGTGGTACGACGGGCGCCACCAGGAACAGGCCACCTACGACACCGGCAGCCAGGCCAAGGCCGAGCGCCGTTCGATGCCGACCTGGCTGCCCGACAACGCCTCCTCGGTGAAGTACCTGATGTCCACCACCGGCGACGACCGCCTGCTGCGCGCCACCCTCCCGGACGGCCGGCTGCCCGCGGGCTGCACCACCGGCCTGCCCGGCAGGTCCGCGCACTCGGTGCCGATGTCGCTCAAGGCCGGCTGGTTCCCCGAGGGCGTCGCGGCCAAGGCCAGCGGCAGCTGCGGGCACTACAACGTGACGCTCACCGGCAACCAGCTCTACGCGTGGCAGGACGGCGCGGCGGTGCAGGCGGCGCTGCGCGCGGAGCGGCCCACCAAGCACTGAGCCGGCTGCCGGGCGCTGAGGGCGCCATGCGTTGATCCGGCTGCCAGGCTCCGACCGGCCCGCTCGCACCTGATGGTGCGGGTGGGCCGTCGTGTTGCCCGGGTGCCGTGGGTTCGGCCGGCGGGCCGGCTGCGCGATCCGGCCGATGGTTTGGCCGACGGTTTGGCCGAGGGTGAACCGTCGGGACGGCCCCCCGCTATCGGAGGTGGCCGGGGCTGCGATAGGACGGACCGTGGACAAACCCGTCCCCGTCCCCGCCCCATCCCGTCCCCCGTTCCGTGAGGAGCCCCATGCCCGGCCCGCTCGTCGGCCCCGCCGGCGACACGTCGACCGCCCCCTCCACCGCCCCGACCACCGGCCAGGCCGGCCCGGGCAAGGCCACCGTCGCCGTCCTCGGCGGCCTCGTCGCGCTCGGCCCGCTCACCACCGACCTCTACCTGCCCGGGCTGCCCGCGATCGCCGACGACCTGGCCGCCGAACCGGCCGCCGTCCAGCTCACCCTCACCTTCTCGATGCTCGGGGTCGCGGCCGGGCAGCTGCTCTTCGGACCGCTCAGCGACCGCTACGGGCGCCGCCCGCCGCTGCTCGCGGGGCTCGTCGTCTACACCCTGGCCAGCGTGGTGTGCGTGATCGCGCCGAGCCTGACGGTGCTGATCGTCGCCCGCTTCATCCAGGGCGCGGCCGGATCCGCCGGGCTGGTCATCGGCCGGGCCGTCGCCCGGGACCGCTTCCAGGGCGTCGCCATGCTGCGGTTCCTGGCCTCGATCGCGCTGATATCCGGGCTGGCGCCGATCCTCGCCCCGATCCTCGGTGCGCAACTGATGCGGTTCACGTCGTGGCGCGGCACCTTCGGTGCGCTGACCGCACTCGGGCTGATGCTCACCCTGGTCGCCTTCGGGGTGCTGCGCGAGACGCTGCCGGCGCGGGCCCGGGGCACCGGCGGGGTGGGCGCGGCGCTGCGCACGATGGGGCGGCTGCTGCGCGACCTGCCGTTCCTCGGGTTGGCGCTGACCAGCGCCTTCGCCTTCGGAGCGCTGTTCGGCTACATCAGCGGGTCGTCCACGGTGCTGCAGCACGTGTATCAGGTGTCGCCGCAGACCTACAGCCTGCTGTTCGCGGCGAACTCGCTGGCCATCGTCGTCATGACGCAGCTCAACGGGCGGGTCCTAGCGCGCCGCTTCACCCCGCGAGGGCTGATGCTGGCCGGGCTCGGGACGGCGGTGGTCGCCGGGGTGGCACTGGTGCTGATGACCTCGGTCTGGGACTTCGGGCTGCTCGGCTTCTGTCCGCCGCTGTTCGTGATGATGGGCAGCATGGGAGTGGTCCTGCCGAACACGGCCGCGCAGGCGCTCAGCCTGGTCGAGCCGAGGGCGGCCGGGACGGCGTCGGCGCTGCTCGGCACCGGCAACTTCCTGTGCGGGGCGGTGGTCGCGCCACTGAGCAGCCTTGGTGGGCGGCCGTCCGCGGTGCTGCTGGCGGTGGTCGTCCTGGCGTGCGGGGTGCTGGCGATGGTGGCGTACGTGACGCTGTGTCGGCCCGCACGGATGAAGGCGGCGGAGGCCGAGGCGTCCGGGGTGGTGGCAGGGAGCTGACGGAGGGGGCCTGGCGGCTGGCGCCTGACGCCTGACGGCGAACAGTGAACGGCGAACAACAAACAGATGACAGCTGACAGATGTTGAAATCTGTCAGCTGTCATCTGTTATCTGTTACACGATGCCGGTGACCCGTCGGTTTTGGCGCGCTCTCAGGCGATCGAGAAGTCGTCGCCGTAGACGTTGCCCTGGCCGTACCAGCCGTGCAGGTAGACGGTGACGGTGCCGGAGGCGCCGGTGGTGAAGGGGACGCTCAGCTTGGTCCAGCCGGAGGCGTTGGCCCAGGTGCTGGCGGTGGCGTCGCCGCTCACGCCGAGGTACGCGTAGTTGCCCTGCACCCAACCGCTCAGCGTGTAGCTGGTGTTGGGCTTCAGCGTGACGGTCTGCGAGCAGTCGCCGGTCTGGCCGGCGGTCGCCGCCGCCTGCAGCGCGTAGGAGCCGGAGTGCACCGGGGTGGAGACCACGGCGCCGCCGCTCTGGCAGGTCCACGGGGCGAGGCTGCCGCTCTCCAGGCCGCCGTTGACCAGGCCGGTCGGCGGCGGGGTCGTCCCGGTGACGGTCAGCGAGTACGTGGCGGTGTGCGTGCCGGACGGCGCGGTGGCGGTCACGGTGAGCGGGTAGGTGCCCGCCGCAGCGGCCGAGGTGGTGGCGATGTTGAGGGTGGCGCCGGTGCCGGCGGTGACGCTGCCGGGGGTGACGGTGGCGGTGACGCCCGCCGGGGCGCCGCTGACCGACAGGTTGACGCTCTGCGCCGAGCCCGCCGTCACCGCCGTGGCGGTCGCCGCCGAGGTGGACGAACCTGCGGTGACCGTCGCCGAGTTGGGGTTGACGGCCACGGAGAAGTCGTTGGTCACCGTCGAGCCGCTGGTGAACGGTGCGAAGATGTGGGTGAAGTCCCAGGTGTTCTGGCTGATCCCTGAGCAGGAGTCGTCTCCGGCCTTGCCCGGGCAGCCGCCGTTGTCGCGCTGCAGTGCCCAGAAGGACAGCGTGTTGATGCCCTTCGACACCGCCCAGTTGTACACGGTGGTGGCATTGGCCACGGTGAAGGTCTCGGCCGCGCCGTAGTCGTCGATGCCGACCATCTCGGTGATGCCGATCGAACCCCACAGCTGGGCGGGGGTCTTGGCCGGGTAGAGCTTGGCGAGCTGGTTGTAGAGGCCCTGCGCGGAGGTCTGGGTGTCGGCCGCCATGTCGTGGGTGGCGCCGTCGTAGTAGTCGAAGGTCATCATGTTGACGACGTCGATCCGGGCGTTGTTGCTGACCGCGTTCTTCAGCACGGCGAGGCCGCTGGAGGCCAGCCCGGTGGTGGTGGTCGGCAGCGTGTAGGAGAACTGGATGTTCCGCCCGTTGGTGGCGGCCCAGTCCTGCACGATCTTGATCGCCTTGTTGCGGCGGTCGATTCCGGCCGCGTTGGTCAGCGAGTTGTCCTCGATGTCGAGGTCGATCCGGCTGACGTCGTAGGTGGTGATGAGGTTCTCGAAGGCCGCCGCGATCTGGTTGACATCGGTGCAGCTGTCGGCCAGTTCGGTACCGGTGTTGTCGGCGGTGTAGCCGCCGAAGGAGGGGATCACGTCCCCGCCGTTGGCCCGGATGGTGGCGATGTCGGCACCGAAGGTCGAGGAGGAGACCGGCTTGGAGGTGTCGCCGTTCCAGTACGGGGTGCAGGAGCCCTTGGTGGCCGCCTGCAGGAAGGCCATCGTCAGGTGCTTGGCGCCGGACTGGGCGGCCAGGGTGGCGGGGCTCTGTCCAGTCCAGGACTCGAAGTAGGGGGCGAAGACCCGGCTGGGGAGCGGGGTCGCGGCCTGGGCGGAGCCCGTCCCGGCGGCGACCAGGCCGGCCGAGGCGGCCAGCGTGGCGCAGGCCGTCAGGGCCGCCTGGATGGTTCTGCGTAGACGCATGGATTCTCCAACATACGTGGTGGGGCAGGACGTTGGGGATACGTGGACGACCGGGCGCGGCGGCCGTGTGGGGTCGGCCGCGCAGGCCCGGGCGTGTGGGCTTGCGGATGTCCGGACATGCGGGCGGGCGGCGGTGCGAGTGCGCGCACGCCGTACGGAGCGGGGGTGGAGCGGGACAGGGTAGGGCGGTGCCTCAGCCGCCGGTGGTCACACCCCCACAGTGCATCCCGGTCGGATCGACATGCTTATGGTTGGACTAGACCACTGGTCTGTCAAGAGACCTGACAGTTCGTCAACACACCGCCCCCGCGCCCGAAGGGGTTGACCGATGGCCGGGTTGGCCTGGCGCAGCGGGAGGAAGCGGAATGCGGAGTGCCGGTCGCTACCCCAGGGCGCGTGAAGGTACCGTGGCCGCGAACCCGACGGCGGGTCGCGGCCACGGCGGCCCGGCGCTCAGGACGTCGGGCGGTTCAGGATGTCGAGCGGTCCAGGATGTCGTGAGGTTCGGGTCGCCGGGCGCTGGTCGCCGGGCGGTTCGGGATG
Organism: Kitasatospora sp. NPDC087314; assembly: GCF_044744365.1. NCBI lineage: Bacteria > Bacillati > Actinomycetota > Actinomycetes > Kitasatosporales > Streptomycetaceae > Kitasatospora > Kitasatospora sp. NPDC087314. The sequence continues at coordinate 383,746 of NZ_JBIUYE010000002.1, read as the reverse complement.
TTGTGCGGTTCGGTTCGTCGCTCCGGGTTACGCCGGCGGCGGGCAGAGGGTGGTCCGCAGCGCGTCGTTGATCTTCGCGGCGGTGTCCGGTCCGAAGCCCTGCGGGTGGTCGGGCGAGGTGAAGCGCTGGTCGGCCAGTTCGACCAGCTTCGACTTGTCCTTGGGGAACTGGTACATCGCCTGGCACTGGTTGCGGGCTCGATCCACGGCCTGGTCGGGCTTGCCGCCGACGATCGCCGGGTCGATCGCGTTCAGTGCGGCGACCAGCTTGCCGATCAGGTCGGCGCCCGGCTTGCCGGGCAGTCCGGCGTCGGTCGGCGGTGCGGGCTTGGCCGGGGCGGGCGCGCCGGACGAGCCGGCGTCCGGGGCGGGGGCCGAGGGGCTGCCGGGGGCGGGCGCCGCGGGGGATTCGGCCGTGGGGGCGGCCGTGCCGGACGCGTCGGCCTCGGGGGTCGAGGAGGTCGAGGGAGTCGCGGGCGCCGGCGGTGCGGAAGCGGTGCCGGGGGTGGCGGCCGGGGCGGCCGGGGCGGCCGGGTCGGTGGGGGAGCCGGCGGCGGCGGTGGCCGGGGCGGAGGCCGAACCCGAGCCGGAGCAGGCAGCGAGGCTCACCGCGGCGAATGCCGTGAGGGTGGCGGCGAGGAGACGAGTGCGCATGGCGTCACACTGTCATGTCCGCGGCGTCGAAGGGAAGATCCCGCTCGCGACGGCGGGCGGCCCGGGAGGAGAACCTCCCGGGCCGCCCGTCTGCCGTGTCCGTGCGGCGCGGTCAGCCGAGTCCGTTGGCCTTCAGCCAGTCCTTGGCCACCGTCGACGGGTCCTCCTTGTCGACCGCGACGCGCTTCATCAGCGCCGTCAGCCCCGCCGTGTCGAGCTTGGCCGACACCGCGTTGAGGGCCGCCGTCGCGGTGGGGTTCACGCCCGCCTTGTTGATCAGCGGGGTGACGTTCTGCGCGCCGAAGATGTTCTTCGGGTCGGTCAGCGGGACGAGCTTCAGCTGGACGATCTTCGGGTCGGTGGTGAACACGTTGCCGACCTGGATGGCGCCGTCCTTGAGCGCGTTCGCGGTGGTGTCCCCGGTGGGCTTCCACTCCTTGAAGGTCAGCCCGTAGACGTCCTTGAGCTGCTGCTCGCGGCGGGACTTGAACTCCGGCGGACCGCCTATGGCGAACTCGCCCGCCTTCGCGGCCAGGTCGGTGATGCTCTTGAGTCCGTACTTGTCGGCGGTCTCCTGGGTGACGCTGAGCGAGTCCTTGTCCTCGGCGGGGGAGGAGTCGAGGATCCCCAGCGCGGCGGGCAGCGTCTTGGTCAGCGCCGCGTTCACGTCCTCCGTGGTGACGGCGGTGGACTTGGCGTCCAGGTAGGCGAGCAGCGAGCCGTTGTACTCGGGCAGGACGGTCAGGCTGCCGTTCTGGAGCTGCCCGTAGAGCACCTCCCGGCTGCCGATGTTGAACTTCTCCTCGACCTTGACGCCCTTGGCCTTGAGCGCCTGCGAGTAGATCGAGCCGAGCAGCACGTTCTCCGGGAAGTTCGCCGAGCCGACGACCACGGTCGACCCGGAGCCCGCGCCCGAGGCGGCGGGGGAGCCCGCCGCGGAGCTGGCGCCGCCGAGCGGGTCGCCGCTGCCGGAGGAGCCGCAGGCGGTGGCGCCGAGGGCGAGCGCGGCGAGCGTGCCGAGGACGACGGCGCGTCGGCTTCTGTGGATTGTCGACATGGTGACAGATGTCCTTCCGGAGAGGATGGGGAGAGGAGGTTCAGCGGGCCCGGCGCTGGGCGCGCATCCCGGGCGGGAGCGCGTACCGGGCGAGCAGGGCGAAGAACAGCTGGGCGCCGACCGCGAGCAGCACCACCAGCAGCGCGCCGCCGACGGTCACCGCGTACTTCCGGGTGGCCAGCCCGTCGATGACGTAGCGGCCGAGGCCGCCCAGTCCGACGTAGGCGGCCACCGTGGCGGTCGCGATCACCTGGACGGTCGCGGTGCGAAAGCCCGCCAGCAGGGTCGGCGCCGCCGATGGCAGGCAGACCTGCCACAACACCTGCGGGTGGGTCAGCCCGATGCCGCGCGCCGCGTCCCGGACGTCCGGGTCGGTGCCGCGCACCCCCTCGACGGTGGCCACCAGCAGCGGCGGCGCCGCGAGCGCGACCAGCGGGACCAGCACGGCCGTGTCGCCGACCCCGGCGAGCAGCACCGCCAGCGTCACCAGCCCGAGCGTCGGCAGGGCGCGGGTGGCGCCGGCGAAGGCGGTGACGACCGTGACACCGCGCCCGGTGTAGCCGATCAGCAGCCCGAGCGGTACGGCGAGCACCGCCGCGTACAGCAGGGCCTCGCCGGAGAGCAGCAGATGCTCGGAGACCCGGTGCACGATCGAGTCCGGACCGCTGCGGTGGTCGGGGGCGGAGAAGAAGTCGCTCAGCCAGCTCAGCCAGTTCACGAGCCCGCTCCCTTCTCCCGGACGGCCCAGGGCGCGAGCAGCCGCCGGGTGCCCACCAGCAGCAGGTCGACGGCCAGCGCGAGGACGGCGATCAGCGCGATGCCCGCCACGATCGGGGTCGGGAAGGTGCGCTGGAAGCCGTCGACGAACAGGTAGCCGAGCCCGCCGCGCCCGACCAGCGCGCCGACGCTGGCCAGCGAGATGCTGGACACCGCCGCGACCCGCAGTCCGGCGATCAGATACGGCACGGCGGCGGGCAGTTCGACGGAGGTCAGCCGGTGCCACGGCCCGTACCCCATCGCGGTGGCGGCCTGCCGGACGGGGTCCGGGACGGCGCGCAGCCCGTCCACGGTGGTCGGCAGCAGCACGGCGAGGGCGTAGAAGGTGAGCGGGATCATCACGGTCGCCTGGGTGGCGAGGCCGGTGTAGGGGATGAGCACCACGAACACGGCCAGCGAGGGCAGCGCGTAGACGATGTTGAAGACGGCGGACAGCGGCTGGTACAGCCGGGGGAAGCGGGCGCAGGTCAGGCCCAGCGGGACGGCCAGCAGCAGGCCGATGAGCACCGGCAGCAGGGCGATCACCGCGTGGTCGGCGAGCAGGTTGCCGAGGTAGCCGAGGTGGTCGCCGATCCAGTACCAGCGGACGAGCGGTTCATCGTCCACCGGTCGCTCCGTCCGTGGGGTCACCGGCCGCCGCCGCGGCGGGGCCGGGCCCGCCGGACCCGCCGGGCACACTCTCGTCCGCAGCGCCGGTGCCCGGCGTGGACAGCGCGGCGAGGACGGCCTCGCGGCTCGCGGTGCCGGTGGCCCGGCCGGCGGCGTCCAGGGCGACGGCGACCCCGGCAGGGGACAGGACGGCAGAGTCCAGCGCGGTGCGCAGGGTGTCGGTGTCCGGCCGGTAGCCGGCGGCCGGGTGCAGCTCGGCGGTGACGGCGTCGCGGTCGATCCAGCCGATCGGGCGGCGTTCGTCGTCCAGTGCGAGCTCCCAGCCGCCGTAGCGCAGCCCGTCGCCCACCGGGCGGACGGCGACGGTGCTCGCGGGGCGCAGGCCGAGGCCGCGCAGGCCCCGGTCGCGGCCGAGGAAGGCGGCCACGCCGTCGTCGGCGGGGGTGGTGAGCAGGGTGTGCGGGTCGGCGAGCTGGGCGATCCGACCCTGTTCGCGCAGGACCACCACCTGGTCGCCGAGCCGGACCGCCTCCTCGATGTCGTGGGTGACGAACAGCACCGTCTTGTGCAGCTCGGACTGGAGCCGCAGCAGCTCGTCCTGGAGCCCGGCGCGCACCACCGGGTCGACGGCGCTGAACGGCTCGTCCATCAGCAGCACCGGTGGGTCGGCCGCCAGGGCGCGGGCCACGCCCACCCGCTGTTGCTGGCCGCCGGACAGCTGGAACGGGTACCGCTTGCCGGTCTCGGGCGCGAGTCCGACCAGTTCGAGCAGTTCGGCGGCCCGGGCGCGGGCCTTCTTGCGGTCCCAACCGAGTAGGTAGGGGACGGTGGCGATGTTGTCGATCACCTTGCGGTGCGGAAAGAGGCCGGCCTGCTGGATCACGTAGCCGATGCCGCGGCGCAGCTTGGCGGGTTCCAGCTCGGCGACGTCCGTGTCGTCCAGCAGCACCCGGCCCGAGGTCGGCTCGACCATCCGGTTGACCATGCGCAGCAGGGTGGTCTTGCCGCACCCGGACGGTCCGACCAGGACGGTTATCCGACCGGTCGGGACGTCCAGGTCCAGGCCCTCGACGGCGATGGTGCCGTCGGGGTGGCGCTTGCCGGCGCCCTCGAATCTGATCACGGGGAGTTTCCTCGTCAGGGCGCCCCGGGGAGGCGGCGCCTGTTTCGGTCGTTCGGTTGATGGCGGTTTGTCGACAAGCGGCGACGGCGTGGGCCGTGCCCGCCGCTGCCGTGACGGCGTCTGTCGGATCGACCGCCCGGGCGTTCTTCCGCCCGCGTGGCTGCCCAGCTTCGGACCGGCGGAAACTCTGATCAGACTATGACCTGCATCATCTCCTGTCTCTCATTTACCACCCGGCAGGCGGTTCGGACCCCGTTGCCGGACGGCCCGAGCCGCCCGACCGTCCAGTGTTTCGGCAGGTCAGAGGGGCTGGGTGCGGCCGCTTTGACGGTGGGTCGGGGGCTCGCCCCCGCAGCCGCTCAGCCTGCCGGCCCTTCAGGCCCGAAGCCCCTCAGCCTCTCATCGGCTGCGCCGCAGCGTTGCCATGCCGCTGCGACACCATGCCGCCGCGGGTCTTGGCCCTCAGCCGCCCTGTCGCGTCGGCAGCCCGGCGGCCGCCCAGCCGACGAAGCCGCCGTCCAGGTCGGTCGCCCGGTGCAGCCCCAGGTCGCGCAGTGAGGCCGCCGCCAGGCTGGAGGCGTACCCCTCCGAGCAGACCACGATCACCTCGACGTCGTAACCCGACGCCTCGGGGATCCGGTGACTGCCCGTCGGGTCCAGCCGCCATTCCAGCACGTTGCGCTCGATGATCAGCGAGCCGGGGATCTCCCCCTCCGCCGCCCGCTGCGCCGCCGGGCGGATGTCCACCAGCAGCGCGCCGTCCAGCTGGGACTGGTACGCCTCCCGGGCGCGCGGGCGGTGCACGCCTTCGCGGGCCCGTTCCACCAGGTCGTCGATCGTGGTCACCATTGCTCCGGTCCTTCCTCCGAGGTGCGGACGAGCCCGCCGGCCCGCAGGTCGTAGTGCGCCATCGAACCCAGCGGGGGCGAGTAGGCGTGCAGGGTCACGGCCGGGCCGGACGCGGTGTTGCGCACGTCGTGCACGTACTCGGGGCCGAAGGCGCGGGCGGTGCCGGCCGGGACCCGGCGGATCAGCAGACCCTGGTCCGGCCCGCCGAGGGACAGCTCCTCCAACTCGCCGAGGGCGACGGTGAACGCGCCGCGCGAACCACCGTGGTCGTGGAAGCCGGTGGACTGGCCGGGCAGCCAGCTGATCAGCCACACCTCGTGGTCGTCGTCGGCCACCAGGCGCTGGTACCAGCGCTCCTCGGTGGAGAGGCGGACGAGGTGGATCCACTGGTCGGGCCGTTCGGCCAGGTCGCGGACGACGGCGCGCAGGGTGCTCGGGGTGAGCGGCGCGCGGGCCTCCTCGGTGGCAGTGGCCGCGGCCGCGGCTGTTGTGGTCGGGGCGGCTGCGGCGACGGCTGGGTCGTCGGGGGCGAGGTTCAGGCTCATGGGGGGCGTCCTCGGGTGCGGCGGGAACGTCGGCGGGGGGTGCCCTGGTCCGGCGGCGGGCGCGGGCCCGGGCCGAGGGAGCGGCACGGCCACGCACGGGTGCGTCGGGCGGAGCGGGAATCAGAACTGCGGGTGCGCGGCGCGGGCCCTGGCAGACGTCACAGGGCGGGACCAGCGGGGAAAGGCAGGGTCAACAGGCACAGATGGAACTCGCCTGGCGTCGCAGATCGACGTGCAGGCGGCAGACCAGAGTGGCGCCGGTGTCCATGCGCCGGATCCTCCCCGAGCGAACCGGACGAAGTCAAGCCGGGGCCGGGCCGGGAACGCCCCGCCCCACCGCCGTTCGACCCCTCGTTCGCGCTGTCGCCGACCGTCGCCGACTACCCCTCGGCCGGGCGGCGCGGTGCCGGGGGAGTCGCGGCCGATGGCGTTGTCGGCGCGGTTCCCGGAGGCCGCGCGGACGCCGGCCCGATGTCGCCGCCGGGCCGGTACCCCGGTGCGCTCCTGGCAGAGTCCTCGCCGGAGGCCGCCAGCGCCGCCTCGATCACCGGCGCCGCCTGGTCGCCCAGGTAGCGGCCCAGCGTCTGGTACGCGTCGAACTGCTGGTGGTCGAACCACTGGTCGCTGGTGCCGTCGTTCGGGAAGGCCGGATTGGCCACCGCGTAGGAGTGCAGCTCGTACGGCATGCCGGTGGTGAGGACCGCCTGGAGGACGATCAGCGTGCCGCGCCGGCCGTCCGCGGCTCGCTCGCCGGGCTTGGCCGGCGCTCCACCCGCGGGTGACCGGGCGTCGAGCGGCTCGGGGCAGTCGAACGGTTCCGGATAGTGGATGTCCCCGGTGATCACGGCCCGGGCCGACAGCCGCGCGGACAGCTGCGCCGCCAGCCCGCGCAACTGCGGCCGGCGGCCGCCGTCGCCGGTGGGCGGCCGGTCGGTGGACCGCTCGCCGGTGGACGGCCGGCTGGTGGACGGCTCGCTGGTGCACGGCCCGTCGGCGGCGCTGCCGGGGATCAGCGATTCCGGCTCGTGCAGGGTGATGACGATGCCGAGTTCCTCGCGGGCCAGGGTGATCGCGGCGGCGAGGTTGGCGGCGTGGCCGGAGTCGCCGCTGGCGTCGATGCAGACCGCCGTCCGCACCCGGTGCCGCAGCAGCTCGACCAGCCCGAGGTTCTCGTAGTGGCCGCCGTCGGTGGTGAACAGGAAGCGATCGTCGGCCGGGAACCGCCCGGTCAGCTCACGCAGTTGGTAGGGCAGGCGGCGGACGGCGGGCTGCGCCGGGCGGCGCCAGTCCGGGATGCCGGACCACTCCGGGCCGAGCACCGCCGGGTTCGGCAGCCAGGTGCCGAGCCGCGCGTTGGTGGCCGCGAACAGCCCCTGGTAGACACGCGACTGACGGCCCATCGCGGAGGAGAAGGCCGCGCCGGAGACCGCCATCGCCGACTGCACGGTGAGATCCCGGGCGATGTGCCGCCGGGTGCGCCGTTCCAGCAGGCCGGTCCGCGCGTACCCGACGTCCGGACCGCCCACGTAGTCGTACGAGAGCGAGAAGGAGACCGCCCGACGGCCCGGCGGAGTACGGGAGTTGCCGGACAGGTTGGCCGCCGCGGAGAAGATCACCTGGGGGAATCCGGGGTGCCGGGCGGCGTAGTGGCTGAGCCAGGTCTGCTCCCGGAAGAAGTCGTACGGGCGGGTCAGCGCCCGGCCGCCCTCGCTCACCCGACGAACCGCGAACGCCGAGGCCAACCGGAGCCGGTAGAACGGGTGCAGGCTCATCCAGGTCTGGTCGAGGTTGAGCCCGACCGCGCCCAGGACCAGCGGCAGCAGCACCTGGACGGCCGCCGGCCAGGCGTACCCGGTGGCGACCGCCCAGCCCAGGGCCAGCAGCGCCCCCGTCGACAGCGCGGCCAGGGCCGCCCACACCACGATGTACTGGGGGAGGTTGGCGGTGAGGCCGCCGCCGAGCCGCCCGGCGCCGCGCAGCGCCCCGCCGAGCGCGGCCGCGCCCCGGCGGATCGTCCTGCGGTCGCGCCAGAGTATGCCGAGCAGCAGCGCCAGGTAGCTGAGCACCACCGTCAGGCTGAGCCCGGCGCCGGTCAGTTGCGGGCCGGCGGCCAGCGCCTGCTGGAGCCGTACCGCCCCCCAGGCCAGCCCCGGCAGCGCCAGCACCCCGACGGCCAGCAGGCCGGCCAGCGCCAGCGCGCTGAGGAAGAGCCGGCGCAGTGCGCGCGGCAGCAGCGCGTGCCAGCCGAGCGGTGGGAAGGCCAGCAGCCAGAGCAGCCAGCACCCGGCCGCCGTGGCCAGCAGCCCGGCCAGTGCGGCGAGCGCCGGCGCCCGGAACGCCAGCGGGCCCGGAACGGCGCCCGCGGTGCGCAGGCCGGCCGCCGCCAGGTTGTCCAGGTCGGTGATCGGGACGAGGTGGTAGAACCGGCTGAGTCCGAGGCCTAGCACCAGGACGGCGGCGAGCAGCAGGGAGAAGGCCGAGAGCACCCCGCGCAGCAGCGTCCCGAGCGCGACCAGCCACTCGCCGGCGCCGTCGGCGATGAACCTGCCGTGGCGGCGCAGGTGATCCTCCTCCGGGGAGCCGGGCTCGAACACGGTGTCGGCCGTGAGACCCGAGACGGCGCGCACCGGGCCGCCGGGCGCGGAGTCGCTGAGCGCGAGTTGCAGCGCGCCGACGGTGTAGCCGCCGCCGGAGACCGAGACCAGATAGCGGGCCCGTTTCAGCCACGGCCGCAGCGACTGGAGGGCGCCGAGCGTGACGCAGGCCGAGCGGATACCGCCGCCCGAGGCGCAGAAGCCGAGTTCGGCGGGCTCGCGGCCGGGCGGCACCCGGGCGCCGTCGCGCCAGTGGGCGTGCCGGATCGGTGCAGCGAGAGCGTCGGGTGCGTTGAGTGTGGCGGGAGCGTCGGTGGCGGCGGGCGAGACAGGCTTCGACGGCCGTGGGACACCGTGCAGGCCGGCGGCCCTGCCCGCCACCGGCCAGGGCGGGATCAGCGCGGGTCGGTCGGCGGTGCCGTCGCCCGCGTCGTCGTCCGTATCCGTACCCGTGCCCGCGTCGGTGGCGGTGCCGGCGCCGGTGGCAGTACGAGGCCCGGCGACCGCGTCGTCGCCCGCACCCGTGGACATCCAGGTGGCCGTCGCCCGCCGCGGCCGGAGCCCGCGCGCCGCCCGGGTGGCGATCACCGCGAGGACGGTTGCCGCGATCACGCCGGCCGGCAGGAGCAGCAGCCACTTGACGGTGGCGAGCGCGGTAGCGGCGGCGAAGGGGGTGTCGGAGCCCGCCCCGCCGCTGACCAGACCGATGGAGAGCAGCACGTCCGCGCCGACGTCGCAGCAGGCCGCGAGCAGCCCGGCGGCGCCGGCCGCGAGCGCGGTGAGCCGCCAGCGCCGCCGCCCGAACACGTACCCGCCGAGCAGGGCGGCGGCCGCCAGCGTCAGGCCGTAGCCGCCGATCAGCCAGGCGGCGGCGCGCAGTGCGGCCAGATGGTCCCCGGCCCGGCCACCGACCACGACCTCGGCAGCCGTACGGGAGCCGGCCAGCTGGAGCGCGACCTCCCCTACGGGGGGCGCCCAATGGCGGCACAGCAACCCGCCCACGGCGAGCGGCAGCAGTGCCCCGAGCGCGAGCAGCAGCCCTGCCCAGGCGGGCAGCGTGGGCGCCCGCCCCGCTCGACCCTCGCGCCGGGCCCACCCGAGCAGCCGGCCGAGGGCGTGCTCGGGCGCCGCCTCTGCCGCCGCCGTGCGGTCCGTCACCGCCGTCATCTCCACCTCCCCGTGTGCGATCCCCGTCCGCTCTTCGTTCTTCGCTCGCCGCTCGCCGTTCCTGTCCCCGACTCCTGCGCTCAGCCCATGTCCGATCCCCCGAAGTCGCGTTGCGCCGCCGCCGGGTGACGGTCCACAGCGACGTCCAGGCGCGTTTTACCCTGCTGTTGCCGATTCCGCACCCAGGGCGCCCGCTTTCACCCGAATGAGTAAGGGGCCCGATCTCGGGGTAAATGATCGTTTCATCCTGCCCAGGGCCATCCGCGTGTCCGCGTAACAAGATCGCCCCAGACGCGTTACCGCCAACGTATTGTCAGGCCACCGAGGCCCGGCCTACGGTCTACAGATCGCTTTCTACGCACGTAGACCCCTGCGGATCCCCCGGAGACCCGCAGACGAGACCCGCCCCGTCAACCCTCAGACCGCAGGCCCGACCCCCCGGCCGGGCAGCGGAGTTGCGGAGGTATCCATGTCGCAGATCGTCCGTGCCGCACTCGTCCAGACCCGCTGGACCGGCGACCAGGAGAGCATGATCGCCCTGCATGAGCGGTACGCCCGCGAGGCCGCCGCCCAGGGCGCGAAGATCATCGGTTTCCAGGAGGTCTTCAACGCCCCGTACTTCTGTCAGGTCCAGGAACCCGAGCACTACCGCTGGGCCGAAGCCGTCCCCGACGGCCCCACCGTCCGCCGAATGCAGGACCTCGCACGCGAACTCGGCCTGGTCGTCGTCGTCCCGGTCTACGAGGAGGAGCAGACCGGCGTCTACTACAACACCGCCGCCGTCATCGACGCCGACGGCCGCTACCTCGGCAAGTACCGCAAGCACCACATCCCCCAGGTCAAGGGCTTCTGGGAGAAGTACTACTTCAAGCCCGGCAACCTCGGCTGGCCCGTCTTCGACACCGCCGTCGGCAAGGTCGGCGTCTACATCTGCTACGACCGCCACTTCCCCGAGGGCTGGCGCGCCCTGGGCCTGGCCGGCGCGCAGATCGTCTACAACCCCTCCGCCACCAGCCGCGGCCTCTCCGCCTACCTCTGGCAGTTGGAACAGCCCGCCGCCGCCGTCGCCAACGAGTACTTCGTCGCCGCCATCAACCGCGTCGGCACCGAGGAGTACGGCGACAACGACTTCTACGGCACCTCCTACTTCGTCGACCCGCGCGGCCAGTTCGTCGGCGACGTCGCCTCCGACAAGGAGGAGGAGCTCGTCGTCCGCGACCTCGACCTCGACCTGATCGAACAGGTCCGCCAGCAGTGGGCGTTCTACCGCGACCGCCGGCCCGACGCCTACGGACCGCTCTCCGAGGCCTGAGGAGCACCGCGATGACCACCCGCGACCCGCACGAGCGCACCATCGTCCGCGGCGGCCTCGTCATCACCGCCGCCGACGAACTCCACGCCGACGTCCTGATCGAGGGCGAACGCGTCGCCGCGCTCGCCACCACCGGCAGTTCCGCCGCCGAGGCCTGGAGCGCCGACACCGTCATCGACGCGACCGGCCACTACGTCATCCCGGGCGGCGTCGACGCCCACACCCACATGGAACTGCCCTTCGGCGGCACCGCGGCCTCCGACACCTTCGAGACCGGCACCCGCGCCGCCGCCTGGGGCGGGACCACCACCATCGTCGACTTCGCCGTGCAGCCCGTCGGCGGCTCGCTGCGCGAGGGCCTCGACACCTGGCACGCCAAGGCCGACGGCAACTGCGCCATCGACTACGCCTTCCACACCATCGTCTCCGACGTCAACGAGGGCGTCCTCAAGGAGATGGACACCCTCGTCGACTCCGGCGAGTCCACCTCCTTCAAGCTCTTCATGGCCTACCCGGGCGTCTTCTACAGTGACGACGGCCGCATCCTGCGCGCCATGCAGCGCGGCGCCGTCAACGGCGGGCTGATCATGATGCACGCCGAGAACGGCATCGCCATCGACGTGCTGGTCGAACAGGCCCTCGCCGCCGGGCACACGGCCCCGCGCTACCACGGCGAGGTCCGCCGCGAACTCCTGGAGGCCGAGGCCACCCACCGGGCCATCAAGCTCGCCCAGGTCGCCGGCAGCCCGCTCTACGTCGTGCACGTCTCCGCGGCCGCCGCCCTCGCCGAACTCGTCCAGGCCCGTGACGCCGGGCTCAACGTCTTCGGCGAGACCTGCCCGCAGTACCTGTTCCTCTCCACCGACAACCTCGCCGAGACCGGCGCCGACGGCTTCGAGGGCGCCAAGTACGTGTGCAGCACGCCGCTTCGGCCGCGCGAGCACCAGGAGGCGCTCTGGCGCGGACTGCGTGCCGACGACCTCCAGGTGGTCTCCACCGACCACTGCCCGTTCTGCTTCGCCGGCCAGAAGGAACTCGGCCGCGGCGACTTCTCGAAGATCCCCAACGGTCTGCCCGGCGTGGAGAACCGGATGGACCTGCTCCACCAGGCCGTCGTCGACGGGCACATCACCCGCCGGCGCTGGATCGAGATCTCCTGCACCACGCCCGCCCGGATGTTCGGGCTGCACCCGCGCAAGGGCACCATCGCGCCGGGGGCCGACGCCGACCTCGTCGTCTACGACCCCACCGCGGTGCAGACCGTCTCCGCCGCCACCCACCACATGAACGTGGACTACTCGGCGTACGAGGGCCGCCAACTCACCGGCCGTGCGCGCACGGTGCTCTCGCGCGGCACCGTCGTACTGGACAACGGCGCCTGGCTCGGCCGGGCCGGCCACGGTGCCTTCCTGCGCCGCGACACCTGCCAGTACCTGACCTGACCCACCCTCCCGCGCCGCCGCCCGGGCCCGTGCTCGTGATTCCCCGGGCGGCGGAACTACCCTCCCCGGAGCCACCCATGGACATCGGCCTCGTCCTGCAGACCGACCCGCCCGCCCGCCTGCTCATCGACCGGATGATCCGCGCCGAACAGGCGGGCTTCAGCCACGGCTGGACCTTCGACTCCTGCGTCCTGTGGCAGGAGCCCTTCGTCATCTACAGCCGGATCCTCGCCGAGACAAGGGGGTTGACCGTCGGCCCGATGGTCACCAACCCCTCCACCCGCACCTGGGAGGTCACCGCCTCCCTGTTCGCCACGCTCAACGACATGTACGGCAACCGCACCGTCTGCGGCATCGGCCGCGGCGACTCCGCGATGCGGGTCGCCGGACGCCACCCCGCCACCCTCGCCCGCCTCTCCGAAGCCATGCACGCCATCAAGGAGTTGGCCGAGGGGCGGACCGTCGAGGTGGACGGCACCGAGATGCACCTGCCGTGGGTCGGCCCCGGTGCCGCACTCCCGATCTGGATGGGCGCGTACGGGCCGAAGGCGCTCGCTCTGACCGGACGTCAGGCTGACGGTTTTATCTTGCAGTTGGCCGACCCTTACCTCACCGAGTACATGGTCAAGGCGGTCCGGTCCGCCGCGGCCGAGGCCGGCCGGGACCCGGACGCCGTCACCATCTGCGTCGCCGCCCCCGCCTACGTCACCGACGGCGACTCGCCCGCCGCGCTCGCCCACGCCCGCGAACAGTGCCGCTGGTTCGGCGGGATGGTCGGCAACCACGTGGCCGACCTGGTGAGCCACTACGGCGCGCACTCCGACCTCGTCCCGGAGGCCCTCACCGACTACATCAAGGGCCGTCAGGGTTACGACTACAGCCATCACGGCCGGGCCGGGAACCCCGACACCGCCTTCGTCCCGGACGAGATCGTCGACCGCTTCTGCCTCATCGGGCCGCCGCGGGCCCAGCTCGACCGGCTGGAACACCTCCGCTCCCTCGGCGTCGACCAGTTCGCCGTCTACGCCATGCACGACGCCGTCGAGGCCACCATCGACGCCTACGGAACCGACGTCATCCCCCACCTGTAACGCACGTGCAGCAGACGGGAGTTGCCCATGGCCGACACGGCCACCGGCGGCAGACAGTGGCAGCACCCCGACGGCCGGGTCGAACTCGACCCGGCCTCGGGGGAGTTGCCCTCCAACGGCTTCACCAACGACGACCTGCGGCCGGTCCCGGTGGCGCGACGCACCTGGACCACCTACAACTTCCTGGCGCTCTGGGTCGGCATGGCCCACAACATCCCGTCCTGGACGCTCGCCTCGGGGCTGGTCGCGCTCGGCATGGACTGGACGCAGGCCGTCCTGACCATCGCGATCGCCAATCTCGTGGTGCTCGTGCCGATGCTGCTCACCGGACACGCCGGGACGAAGTACGGCATCCCGTTCCCGGTGTTCGCCCGGGCCGCCTTCGGGCTGCGCGGCGCCAACCTGCCCGCGCTCATTCGGGCGGCGGTGGCCTGCGCCTGGTTCGGCATCCAGACGTGGATCGGCGGTGAGGGCATCTTCCTGCTGGCCGGCAAGCTGGTCGGCGAATCCTGGCGCACGGCGGGGGAGTTCGGCGGCTACCCGTGGACGCAGTGGCTGTCGTTCCTGCTGTTCTGGCTGATCGAGATGGCCGTCATCGCGCGCGGAATGGAGACCCTTCGGCGGTTCGAGAACTGGGCCGCGCCGTTCGTGATCGTCGGCGCGCTGGCGCTGCTGGTGTGGATCACCGTCAAGGCGGGCGGGTTCGGGCCGCTGCTCGACCAGCCGTCCGAACTGGGCTGGGGCGGCGGGTTCTGGAAGATCTTCTTCCCGGCGCTGATGGGCATGATCGGGTTCTGGTCGACCCTCTCGCTCAACATCCCCGACTTCACCCGTTTCGGGGGCAGCCAGCGGGCCCAGATCCGCGGCCAGGCGCTCGGCCTGCCGACCACGATGACGCTGTTCGCGCTGCTGTCCGTCCTCGTCACCTCCGGCTCGCAGGCCGTCTACGGCGCACCGGTGTGGGATCCGATCCAACTCGCCGCGAAGATGGAGAGCCCGGTCGCCATCCTGTTCGCGCTGCTGACCGTCCTGGTCGCGACGCTGTCGGTGAACATCGCCGCCAACGTCGTCTCGCCGGCCTACGACCTGGCCAACCTGCTGCCCCGGTTCGTCAACTTCCGTACCGGGGCGCTGATCACGGGCGTGGTCGGGATCGCGATCTTCCCGTGGAAGCTGATCTCCGACCCACACGTCTACATCTTCACCTGGCTGGGCGTGGTCGGAGGGTTGCTCGGTACGGTGGCCGGGGTCCTGATCGCCGACTACTGGGTGCTGCGCGGTACCCGGCTGCAACTCGCCGAGCTGTACCGGCCGGGCGGGGCGTACTGGTACGCGGGCGGGTGGAACTGGCGTGCGGTGACGGCGCTGCTGGTCGGGGGCGTCCTGGCGGTCGGCGGCTCGTACGGCGGGCCGTTCCCGGCCGACGGGCTGCTGCCCGTGTTCAAGCCGCTGGCCGACTACGGCTGGGCGGTCGGCTTCGGGGCGGCGTCGGTGCTGTACCTGGTCCTGGGCGCGGTGTCGGGTGGCCGCCGGGCGGCGGGTGTGCGGGCCGGCGGGTAGGGGCTGACGGCGGGCAGCGGGCAGCGAACGGCGAACAGATGACAGCGAACAGATGACATATTTCGAAATCTGTTATCTGTTCGCTGTTCGTCGTCATCGCTCACCCGCCCCATGCCGCCCGGTCGACGGCCGCCAGGACCTTCGCCGCACCGTCCTCGGCGGCGAGTGTGGCGGCCACCGTCCGGGCGCGGTCCAGATAGCGGGGGGTTGTCGAGGGTCTGGCGGATGGCGGCGGCGAGGCGTACGGCGGTGAGGGCGCGCAGCGGCACCGGTCCGGGGGAGATGTCGAGGCGGGTGAGCCGGTCGGACCAGAAAGGGGCGTCGAGCTGGGCGGGTACCGGGATGGCGGGCCTCCCGCACCGCAGGGTGGCTGCCGTCGTGCCGGCGCCGGCGTGGTGGATCACGGCGGCCATGCGGGGGAACAGCCAGTCGTGCGGAACGTCACCGATGGTCAGGACGTCCTCCGATTCGCCTGCGGTGAGGTTGCTCCAGCCCGCCTGTAGGACGGCCCGTACCCGGGCGGCACGGACGGCGGCGACCACGGTCGCCGCGAGTCGCTCGGGATCGGGGACGACCAGGCTGCCGAAGCCGACGAAGACCGGTGGCGGCCCGGCGGCGAGGAAGTCGAGCAGTCGGGCCGGGGGCTGCCACTCCGGATCTCGCACCGGCCACCAGTAACCGGCCACGTCCAGTCCCGGGTGCCAGTCGGTGGGTCGCGGCACGACGGTCGGCGAAAACCCGTGCAGGACGGGGTACTTGCGTCGGGCGTGGGCGGCGCGCAGCGGCGGCAGGCCGAGGCGGTGGCGCAGTCCGTGAACGGCGGGGGCGAACAGCCGGTCGGTCGCGGCCTGGACGGAGTGCCCCGCGATCAGGTTGCCGAGGCGGCCGAGTGAGCGGGTGCCGGTGACGGCGGGCGCGAACTCGCGGGTGGGGGATAGGGGTTGGAGATACAGTCCGATGCTGGGGATGCCGGCGGCCTCGGCCGCGACCTGGCCGAGCGCGCCGGTGGTACTGGTGGTGAGCAGCAGGTCGGTGCCGAGTTGCGTGGCGTCGGCGATGCCCTCGCCGAGTGCCGGCATGAACTTCCGCCCCAGGCGGATCAGTTCCAGGACGGCACGCGGCCCGCTGCCGGCCTGGAGGAGGCGTCGCCCCTCGTCGGAGGCGAGTTCGGCGCGCGGGTCGACCGGAAGCGCGCGGAACTCGAGCCCGGCGGCCCGCACCGACGCGGCGAAGGTGGCGTGGGTGGCAACGGCCACCTGATGCCCGGCCGCTTGGAGGCGGACCCCGAGTCCGGTGAACGGGGCCACGTCGCCCCGGGATCCTGCGGTGGCGATCAGGATGCGCATGGCCGCAGTATCCCGGCGCGGGCGCCCCGGCGGGAGGGTGCCACCCCGGAGCGGCCGGGTCCGGGGTGGCCGATTCGGTCCGGTGGTCCCGCGCCGCCGGAACCGGGCGGCGGCGGGCGGCGTCCTTCGAGGCAGAGCGGTGGGACGGGGCCGTCGCACCGCGGACGGGAGGGACAGATGAGCATCGTCGCGTGGATCGTGCTTGGCCTGATCGCGGGGGCCCTGGCCAAGCTGCTGCTGCCGGGGAAGGACCCGGGCGGCCTGATCGTGACAACCCTGATCGGTATCGCCGGATCCTTCGTCGGCGGCTGGATCGCCTCACACTTCCTGCACAGGTCGGTGACGGCGCACTTCTTCGACATGGCGACCTGGGTGTCGGCGATCGGCGGCGCCCTGGTGCTGCTGATCGTCTACCGGCTGCTGTTCGGCAGCTCCCGACGCTAGAACGGGCGCCGGCAGCCGGTCGCGCGCGGTCGAGGCGCCGAGGAGACGCCGACGAGCCGAGCCCGCGAGGCCCCAGCGGGCCGGCGGGCTCGGCTCGACGCACCGTCGCCGACAGCTCCGCGACCCGGTCCGGCACGGCCTCGCGAGCGGCCGGCGAGCGGGTTTTGCTCCGGGCGCCGGCCGGCCCGGGCCGTCAGGGGTGAGTCACCTGGCGAGCAGGCCGCCGAGGATGAGCTTCCACAGGGCCTCGAAGCGGTCGTCCACGGTCGGCTCGGACCACGAGGACGCGTATGCCGGGTCGTGGAAGGGGCTGGTGGCGTCGAACACGGCGCGGGCCGTGGTGAGGATGTGGGCGAGCTTGAACTCCTTGGTCTCCATGCCGTCCTGGACGATCTGGGCGATCTGGCCGACCAGGGTCTCGATGTGCGCGTCGACGGTGCCGCTGTTCTCCTCGACCAGCACCATGTAGGTGGCGAACAGCTCCGGGTCGTCCAGCGCCTTCTTCCGCTTGGCCGCGAACAGCGTCACCAGCCAGTTGTGCAGCCGCTCGACGGCCGGGCCGGCCTCGGTCGAGATGAAGGCGAGCTGGTGGTGCGCCTGGTCGAGCCAGCGCTGGGTGACCGCCTCGCGCAGCGCGGCCTTGCTCGGGAAGTGGCGGTAGACGCTGCTGTGGCTGACGCCGAGGATGCGGGCGACGTCCACGACGGTGGCCTTGGCCGGGCCGAACCGCCGGAGGACGTCCTCCGCCGCGATCAGGATCTGCTCGGCGGTGAGTGTGGTGTCCGTGGTCACGGGGAGGTCCGTCCTTAGGGTCGTGCGGTCAAGGGTGGTGCTGCCGGTTGTGGCCGTCGGGCCGGTTCCGGCTGGTCAGTGCTCGCTGTCCAGGTGCGCCATCTGGGCGGCAGCGTAGCGGTCGCCCGCAGCGGCGCCGACGGGGACGGCCGCCTCGATGGAGGCGAGGTCGGCGTCGGTGAGCGTGACGTCCAGCGCGCCCAGGGCTTCGGTGAGGCGGTCGCGACGGCGGGCGCCGACCAGCGGGACGACGTCGTCACCGCGCGAGGCGACCCAGGCGATGGCGACCTGGGCGACGCTCGCCCCCTTCGCGGCGGCCACTTCGCGCAGCGCCTCGACGAGGGCGAGGTTGTGGGTCAGGTTGTCGCCCTGGAAGCGCGGGCTGTGGCCGCGGAAGTCGGTGCCGGCCAGGGGGCGGTCGGGGCTCCAGTGGCCGCTGAGCAGGCCGCGCGAGAGCACGCCGTAGGCGGTGATGCCGATGCCGAGCTCGCGGGCGGTGGGGAGGATGGCGTCCTCGATCGAGCGGGAGATCAGCGAGTACTCGATCTGCAGGTCGCTGATCGGGTGGACGGCGGCGGCGCGGCGCAGGGTGTCGGCGCCGACCTCGGACAGGCCGATGTGGCGGACGTAGCCGGCCTTGACCAGGTCGGCGATGGCGCCGACGGTCTCCTCGATCGGGACGTTCGGGTCGAGGCGGGCGGGGCGGTAGACGTCGATGTGGTCGGTGCGCAGGCGGCGCAGGGTGTAGGCGAGCGCGGTCTTGGTGGCGGCGGGGCTCGCGTCGTAGCCGAGCCACTGGCCGTCCGGGCCGCGCTGGGCGCCGAACTTCACGCTGATCTGCACGCTCTCGCGGGCGCGGCCGCGCAGGGCCTCGTGGATCAGCAGCTCGTTGTGGCCCATGCCGTAGAAGTCGCCGGTGTCGAGCAGGGTGACCCCGGCGTCGACCGCGGCGTGGATGGTGGCGATGCTCTCGGCCTCGTCGGCCGGGCCGTACAGGTCGGACATGCCCATGCAGCCGAGGCCGAGAGCGGAGGTGACGGGGCCGGAGGCGCCGAGGGTGCGCTGTGTGGGACGGGGCGTCGTGGACACGGGGACTCCAGGGGTGGGTGCGGCGCCGTGGGTGGCGATGGGCGGGGTGACCCGGAGACCACTATGGCACGACAGCTAACAGATTTCAAAATCTGTTCGCTGTCGTCTGTTATCTGTCATCTGAAACCTGTCATCTGTTACCCGCCGGTTTCGCCGCCGGGCAGTCGGAGCCCGGCCTCCAGTCCTCCCGTCCGCCCGGTGCCCGCAGCAGGTAGGCGCGGGCCGGTGGCAGGTTGTGCCACGCCGTACGCTCGCCCAGCCCGTACGTCGCCTCGAACCGCCGCAGCAGCCGCACCACCGCCCGGTGGCGGGCGCCCTGGCGGGGCCCCGAGGTCAGGGTGCGCGCCGTCGTCGTGCCGAGGTAGCCGAAGTACGTGAGCTCGCCGCCGGGCAGCAGCAGCCGCAGGTAGAGGTCGAGGAGGTGGCGTACCTGGGCCGGCTCGAAGTTGGTGAACGGCAGGCCCGACACGATCACGTCGTACCGCTCGTCCGTCGCGTTCGTCGCGTCCGCCCCGCCCCCTGGTCCCGTCCCGGCGGCCCGGCCGATCCCGTCCGGCGCGGTCGGCGTGGCCGGGCGGCACTGCGGCAGCTCCTCCACCCGGCAGGCCGACAGCCGCAGTGCGATGCCCGGGTGGCGCGCGGCCAGCACCGGATCCTCCCGGAGTCGGTCGGCGAAGCGCTGGTTGGCCTCGACGACGTGCAACCGGTCACCCGGGCGCAACACTTGGGTCAGCCGACGGGTCACCACGCCCGTCCCGGCGCCGACCTCCAACACGGAGATCGGCCGGTTCGGCCGGCTGGTGACCGGCACCACCAGGGCGTTCACCAGTTCCGCGCTGCTCGGTGCCAGCGCGCCGGTGTCGTGGAAGGTGCGCAGCGCCTCGGTGAGGAACAGCAGACGGTCCCCGCCGGACGGTGAACTGGGTGGCGGGGAAGAGGAGTCGGAGCGGGGGCGGAGCTGTTCGGTCGTCATGCCGTCGACGCTAGGCAGGCCCGCCGCCCGCCGAATCGGCCGACGAGCGGCGCCGCCCCCCGACGAAAGTCGAGGGTCCGGCTACCCGGGAGAAGGGGGCACCCGCCGGCCGATCGCCCGTAGCATCGAGCCGGACGGACGGAGGGAGCCCGGAGGGAGCCCGATGCGGGAGGACGGGAGCGGTCCGATGCGCGCAGCCCCACTGGGCTGGTACGGCCCGGACCGCCGGCCGTGGACGGACACGCTGCTGCTGCTCGGCATCCTCGCCCTCACCGTCGAGGAAGCCTTCTTCCAGTGGGTCCACGCCGACGAGTCGCTGCGCCTGGTCCGGACGGTCGTGGCCGTCCTCACCTCGCTCTCACTGTTGTTCGCCCGCCGCTACCCGATGGCCTCCGCCGTCCTGCCGGTGCTCACCGGCGGCCTGTTCAACCGCGCCTTTCCCGGACTGTTCAGCGTCTACTACCTCGCCTCCCTCGGCCGGACCGGCCCGGCGGCGGCCGGCGGCGCCGTCATCGCGGTGGTGAGCGCCACTCGGGCCGACTCACTGGTCGGCTGGGCGGGCACCACCGGATCCCAACTCCTCGTCCAGGCCGCAATTCTGTCCGTCGGCCTGTGGCTGCACGGCCGCCGGATGCTGATCCGTACCCTGCACGAGCAGGTGGACGCGCTGCGCCGCGAGCGTGAGCTGCGCGCCGAACAGGCCCGGGCCGCCGAACGCGCCCGGATCGCGCGGGAGATGCACGACGTGCTCGCCCATCGCCTCAGCCTGCTGGTGCTGCACGCCGGGGTGTTGCGCGACCAGGCCCTGGCCGGCACCGTCACCGCGGACCCGGAGCGGCTCACCCACCGCCTCGAACTGCTGCGCACCACCGCGGCACGCTCGCTCGACGACCTGCGCGACGTCCTCGGCGCCCTGCGTGCCGACCCGCCGGCGCGACCGGTCGCCGAGGACGAGTCGACCGCACCGGCCGGGACGGCACGCGTCCCGGCGCCCGCGCTGCGCGACCTCACCGAACTCGTCGGCGAGGCCACCGCGGCCGGCCAGCAGGTCGAACTGGCCCTCTCCGGCGACTCGGAGGCCGTGCCCACCACACACCGGCTGGCCGTGCACCGCCTGGTCCAGGAGGCGCTGACCAACGCTCGCAAGTACGCGCACGCCGCGCCCGTCACCGTCCGGGTCCGCTACGGCGCCCCAGCCACCACCGTCGAGGTCCGCAACGGGCCGGGGGAGGCGTCGCCGAACGGGTCGGCCACCGGTGGCGGGTACGGTCTGGTCGGGCTCACCGAACGGGTTGGCGCGCTCGGCGGCCACCTCGACGCGGGGCCCGACGGCGGTGGCGGCTTCCGGCTCGCGGCCCGCCTGCCCGCGCCGGAGCGCCCACCGCAGGCCGTGCCCGGGGGGCCTGCCCCGGGCCCGCCCCCGCCCCCGGTCTCGCGGGAGGCACCTTCTCCCGGTCCCGCCCCGCCCGCTGTCCTCGGCCCGTCCGCCATCCCGCCCTCCGCTCCCACCCCGATCTCGCAGCCGAAGGACGTCGCATGATCCGCACGATGGTGGTCGACGACGACGCGCTCGTTCGGCTCGGCCTCGTCGACCTCCTCACCCAGGACCCGGCTCTCACCGTCGTCGCCGAGGCCGCCGACGGACTGCAGGCCGTCGAACTCGCCCGCTGCCAGCGGATCGACGTGGCACTCATGGACATCCGGATGCCGCGGCTCGACGGCATCGCCGCCACCAGGCGCCTGCGCGAACTGCCCGACGCCCCGCGGGTGATCGCGCTCACCACCTTCGACCTCGACGAGTACGTCTACCAGGCGCTCGCCGCCGGCGCCGACGGCTTCCTGCTCAAGGACACCCCGCCGGCCGAGATCGCCCGGGCCGTCCACGTCGTCGCCGGGGGCCAGGGGATGCTGCACCCGGCCGCCGCGCGGCGTCTCATCGACCGCTACCACCGCACCGGCGCGCCCCGGTCGGTCGCCGCCCGCAACCGGGTCGCCGGGCTGACCCCGCGCGAGACCGACGTGCTGCGCGAACTCGCCGACGGGCTCTCCAACGCGGAGATCGCGGGCGTCCTCGGGATGCGCGAGAGCACCGTCAAGGCGCACGTCAGCCGGATCCTGACCGCGCTCGGCGTCGGCAACCGGGTCCAGGCCGCGCTGCTCGCGCGCGACGCCGGGCTGGTCGAGGACGGCGCCTGAGGCGGGGTCCGCGCCCGCGCCCGCGCCTGGGGCGGTGCCGGAGACGGTGGCTGGGACGGCGCCCGGGGCGGTGCCGGATCGGGACGGTGGGGCCGGTGGTGGGGCAGCGGCCCGCTGCTCCTGTGGTCGCCCGGTGGTGCGCCGGGTGACGGGTGGGGCGTCAGGTCGGCCGGTGTTCACGTGGGTGTTCCCGGGATGTCAGGCCGGGCTCCCCCTGAGCCGGTCGCGTGCTCCCGGTTCGTACCGCGCGCTGAGCCGATGTCACCCATCCGGCGTGGAAATCCCGCGCCTTGGCGCTTTGCGCTGCCGAACCCGGGCGGCGGGTCCATGGTGGAGATGGGCGCGATCCGGCGACCGCGCCCGCGCGCCGATCCAGGCCCGCGCGCCGCGCGCCCGCCGCTGCTCTCCGACGGGTGCCCGAGGCCGAGGGCCCGGTCCCGGCACGCTGGGAGCAGGGCCACCTCGCAGGAAACCGAAC
Organism: Kitasatospora sp. NPDC087314; assembly: GCF_044744365.1. Classification (NCBI taxonomy): domain Bacteria; kingdom Bacillati; phylum Actinomycetota; class Actinomycetes; order Kitasatosporales; family Streptomycetaceae; genus Kitasatospora; species Kitasatospora sp. NPDC087314. Next base: position 361,648 of record NZ_JBIUYE010000002.1, on the reverse strand, counting down.
GGTTCTTCTAGGCTCACATCTCGGCTTCCCTGCGGCGGTGCGGCCACTGCGCCCGCCGTCAGGAAGCCGCCGTCCACGGGGCCCCGGCCGGACCGGGGTCACCGGATCGAGCGAGGAGGACGCAATGCCAAGCACGCCGCCCAACCGTTCCACCGCACTTGGGCCAGACGAGCCGTTCCGAAGGGCCGCACACCATACCGGTCGAGCGGTGTGGTCCGGCCGGGCCTGGCAGCCGGGTTGGGGCGGTCGGCCGGTACGGCCGCTGAATACCGGCAGCGGCCGCGGAGGCGAACGTTGAGTCCCCAGATCGTCGGGTCGCCCGCCGCGCCGAGTGCTGCCGCCGACCTCGACGGTGCCCCCGCGCCAGCCCCCGTACCCGTGTCCGCCCCTGCGCCCGCGGCTGTTTCCGAGCGCGCCCCCGCCGCCGTCCCGGCCGCCGCCGACGGTGAGGCACTCACCGCCGCCGTCGCCGTTTCCGCTGCCGCCACCGCTGCTGTCACCGTCTCCGCAGCTGCCACCGCTGCCGTCACCGCGGCGCTACCCGGCCTGCCGCTGGCCCTCAGCACGCGCGCCCGTACGCTGGCCGGCGCCGTTCGACGCCGCTGCGTGGACCTGGCCCGGATCGAGTCGCCCAGCGGCGATGCTCCCCGACTCGATGCCCTCGCCGAGGAGTTGACCGCTGGTTTCAGCGCCACCGGCGCCACCGCCCTCCGCGAACCCGGGCCGGCCGGCGACCACCTCGTCCTGGAGTGGGAAGGGCAGGACGAGACCCTGCCGCACCTGCTGGTCGTCGGCCACCACGACACCGTCTGGCCGGTCGGTACCCTCGCCGACTGGCCGGTCACCGAGCAGGACGGTCGACTCAGCGGCCCCGGCGTCGTCGACATGAAGGGTGGACTCGCCATCCTGGAGGGCGCGTTCGCCCTGCTCGCCGACCTCGGTCAGCGCCCCCACCGCACCGTCCGGCTGGTCGTCGTCTCCGACGAGGAGGTCGGCAGCCCGGACGGGCGGCGCCTGGTCGAGCGCCAACTGCGCGGTGCGGCGGCGGTGCTCGGGCTCGAACCGCCCCACCCCGACGGCCGGTTGAAGACCGCCCGGCGCGGCAGTACCCGGGTGCGGCTCACCGTCACCGGGCGTGAGGCCCACGCGGGCAACGACGCCCACGACGGGGTGTCGGCGGTGGACGAACTCGTCGACCAGCTCGTCGTCGTTCGCGGCCTCGCAGGCCAGCCGGGTACCGAGCTCAACGCCGGTCGGATCAGCGGGGGTTCGCGGGCCAACGTGGTAGCGGGACGGGCCGAGGCCGAGCTCGGTCTGCGGTTCTCCACCGCGGAGGCGCAGCGCCGTACGCTCGACAACCTCGCCCGGCTCACGGCGCTGCGGCCGGGGGCCAGGGTCCGGACCGAAGTGCTGTCCAGCCGCCCGGCGTGGCCCGAGCGCACCGGCAACCCGCTGCTGCGGCACGTCCGTTCGCTCGCCGCGGTGCTCGGGCAGCAGCTGGACGGCGGTCCGGCGGGCGGCGCGGGGGACACCAACCTGCCGGGCTCGCGCGGGCTGCCCACGCTGGACGGCTTCGGTGCGGTCGGTGCGGGCGCCCATGCCCGACACGAGCACATCCGCCTCGACCAGTTGGCACCCCGGATCGCCCTGCTGGCCACGCTCCTCGCCGTTCCGCTGCCGAGGCTGCGCGACCGTACGGAGGGTTGATCGGCGGTCGGCGGCTAATGCCTGGCGGCTACCGGCTACCGGCTGGCGCTCGGCGGCGAACAGAGAACAGCAGACGGCCGACAAGTAACAGATGACAGATAACAGCTAACAGATTTTGAAATCTGTTAGCTGTTATCTGTTCGCCGCTGCCCATCGCCACCCCTCCCCCGCTCGCGTCCCTTGCCATCCCTCCGCCTCGCCGCGCAGAATGGTACCGACCGAACGGTCAGTCGGTTGGCGCTCCGGGCGCCGGCGCGGGACACGAGAGGTGATCGTGGTGACAGCAGAGGTGGCCGAGGTGGTCCCCGCGCAGGCTCAGGAGGACCGGTTCGAGGCGGTGGTCGCCGCCGAGCAGCGGATCGAGCCCAGGGACTGGATGCCCGACGCCTACCGGGCCACGCTGATCCGCCAGATCGCCCAGCACGCCCACTCCGAGATCATCGGCATGCAGCCCGAGGGCAACTGGCTCACCCGCGCCCCCTCGCTGCGCCGCAAGGCGATCCTGCTCGCCAAGGCCCAGGACGAGGCCGGCCACGGCCTCTACCTCTACGCCGCCGCCGAGACCCTGGGCGTCGACCGCGCCGAACTCACCGAGAAGCTGATCTCCGGCCGCCAGAAGTACTCCTCGATCTTCAACTACCCGACCCTCACCTTCGCCGACGTCGGCGTGATCGGCTGGTTGGTCGACGGCGCCGCGATCTGCAACCAGGTCCCGCTCTGCCGCTGCAGCTACGGCCCGTACGCCCGCGCGATGGTGCGGATCTGCAAGGAGGAGTCCTTCCACCAGCGCCAGGGCTACGAGCTGCTGATGACCTTGATGCGCGGCACCGACGCCCAGCGCCGGATGGTCCAGGACGCGGTGGACCGCTGGTGGTGGCCGTCGCTGATGATGTTCGGCCCCCCGGACGCCGACTCGCCGAACACCGCCCGCTCGATGGCCTGGCGGATCAAGCGGCACACCAACGACGAGCTGCGCCGGCGCTTCGTCGACATGACCGTCCCACAGGCCGAGCACCTGGGCGTCACGCTCCCGGACCCCGAGCTGCGCTGGAACGAGGAACGCGGTGGCTGGGACTTCGGTGAGCCGGACTGGTCCGAGCTGACCAGGGTCATCCACGGCCAGGGCCCGTGCAACGCCCAGCGGGTCGATCGCCGGCGGGCCGCGCACGAGGACGGCGCCTGGGTCCGCGAGGCGGCCGTCGCGTACGCGGCCAAGCGCCGCGCCGAACAGTCCGCCGAATCCGGACACGCCGAAGGGACCGAGCGGCCTGCGACGGCCGGACAGCACGAGCCCACCGGCGAGCACACGGAACACGGCGAGCACACGGAACAGGAGAACGGAAAGTGACGGAGTCCAAGGCCGGCTGGCCGCTGTACGAGGTGTTCGTGCGCCCGCGGCGCGGGCTGAACCACGTCCACGTCGGTTCGCTGCACGCGTCCGACGACCGGATGGCCCTGCTCGCCGCCCGCGACCTCTACACCCGTCGCAACGAGGGCGTCAGCCTCTGGGTGGTCCGCTCGGACGCGATCACCGCCTCCACCCCGGACGAGCGCGACCCGTTCTTCGAGCCCAGCGGCGACAAGGTCTACCGCCACCCGACCTTCTACGACATCCCCGAGGATGTCCCGCACATCTGACGGGGGAACCGCCATGCAGGACCACAGCACCCAAGCCGACGTCGACGACCACGTGTACCTCGGCCTCGCCGAGGCCGCCCCCGGCCCCGAGGGCGAGGGCCGCTGGGCGTACGGGACGGGCTTCGCCGACCCGCTGCTCGGCGTGGACACCGCCCTGCCCCCCGGCGTGGACGGCGCGGACCTCGCCGCCTGTTGCCTGATGCTCGGCGACGACGCCCTGGTCCTCGCTCAGCGGCTGATCGAGTGGTGCACCCGGGCGCCCGAACTGGAGGAGGAGGTCGCGCTCGCCAACCTGGGCCTCGACCTGCTCGGCCAGGCCCGCCTGCTGCTCACCCGGGCCGGACAGGCGGACGGCTCCGGCCGCACCGAGGACGACCTGGCGTACTGGCGGGAGGAGCACGAGTTCCGCAACGTCCGCCTGGTCGAGGTGCCGAACGGCGACTTCGCCCACTCGATCGCCCGGCTGCTGCTGTTCGCCACCGCGCGCTGCGCGCTGTACGAGGCGCTGAGCGCGCACCCGGACCCGGTGCTGGCGGCGGTCGCCGCCCGGGGCGTCAAGGAACTGGCGTACCACCGCGAGTACGCCACCGCCTGGACGCTGCGGCTCGGTGACGGCACGCCGTACTCGTCGGCGCGGATGCAGGCCGGGCTGGACGCGGTCTGGCCGCTGCTGGACGAACTGTTCATGGCCCACCCGGCGGAGCTGCGGGCGGGCGCCGACCCGGCGGCGCTGCGCGAACCGGTGCTGCGCTCGCTCTCCGCCGTCCTCGCCGAAGCCGGGTTGACCGTGCCGGACGTGCCGCCGCTGGCCTCCGTGCTCGGCCGGGCCGGCCGGGACGGCGTGCACACCGAGGCGCTCGGCCCGCTGCTCGCCGAGCTTCAGGTACTGGCCCGCGCACACCCGGGGGCGACGTGGTGAGCGCGACGGTGGCGGAGCGCGGGGCGGCCTGGGAGGTCGCGGCGGCCGTCCCGGACCCGGAACTGCCCATGCTGACCCTGGCCGACCTGGGCGTGCTGGCCGAGGTCGAGGTGGACGGCGGCGCGGTGACCGCCTGGCTGACCCCGACGTACTCGGGCTGCCCCGCCGTCGCCGAGATGGCCGCCGACGTGGACCGCCGGTTGCGCGCGGCCGGCTACCGGGACGTCCGGGTCCGGCTGCGGCTGGATCCGCCGTGGTCCACCGATCTGATCACCGCCGAGGGCCGCCGCAAGCTCGCCGAGGCGGGTATCGCCCCGCCGCGCCCGACCTCCGCCGTCGCCGCGGCCGGTCCGGTCCCGCTCGCGCTCGGCCCGACCCGCACCGCCGCTCCCGTGCCCTGCCCGCGCTGCGGCGGCGCGGACACGGAGGAGCTGTCCCGCTTCGGTTCCACCGCCTGCAAGGCGCTCTGGCGTTGCCGCGCCTGCCGGGAGCCGTTCGAACGCGTCAAGGAGATCTGAATGCCCGCCGCCTCGCACGCCGCCTCGCCGGCGGACACCACCGCCGACGCGCCTGCCGACGCCACCACCGCCGACGCCACCACCGCCTCGCCCGTCGGCGCCACCGGCGAGGCCCCGGCCCCGGCCACCGCTGTGCGCCCCGCCCGCCGTCCGGCCTTCCACCGGCTGCGGATCGAGCGGGTCGAGCGGCTCTGCGAGGACGCCGTGGCGGTCACCTTCGCGGTGCCGGACGGCCTCGCGGCGCAGTTCGCCTTCCGGCCGGGGCAGACCCTGACGCTGCGCAAGGTGGTGGACGGCACCGACGAGCGCCGCTCGTACTCGATCTGTGCCCCCGCCGGCGGTCCGCTGCGGATCGCCGTCCGGGAGGTGCCCGGCGGGCTGTTCTCCCGCTGGCTGGTGCGGGACGCGGGGCCGGGCGAGGAGGTGGAGGTGCTGACGCCGTCGGGCCTGTTCACCCCGGACCTCGGCGTCCCCGCCGACCACGTGCTGCTCGCGGCCGGTTCCGGCATCACCCCGATGCTGTCGATCGCCGCGTCCGTCCTGGCCGCCGACCGCCGCTCCACCGTCACCCTGCTGTACGGCAACCGGCGCAGCGACACCGTGATGTTCGCGGACGAGCTGGCCGACCTGAAGGACCGCTACCTCGGCCGCTTCCAGCTGGTCCACGTCCTGTCCCGGGAGACCCGCGACGCCGAACTGCTCAGCGGTCGGCTGGACCCCGAGCGGGTGCGGGCCCTGCTGGCGGCGCTGGTGGACGTCGGGAGCGTCGGGCACTGGTGGCTCTGCGGCCCGTTCGGCATGGTCGCCGGTGCGAAGGAGCTGCTCGCCGGGCTGGGCGTGCCGGGCGGGCGCGTGCACCAGGAGCTGTTCCACGCCGAGGACGAGCCGGTCGCCGAGCGCCCGGCGGACCGGGACGGCACGGACGGGACGGCCGAGGGCGCGCACAGCGAGGTCACCGTCGTCCTCGACGGGCGCGGCAGCACGCTCTCGCTTCCGTGCGACCGGTCGATCCTGGACGGCGCCCAGCGCTCCCGCCCCGACCTGCCGTTCGCCTGCAAGGGCGGGGTCTGCGGCACCTGCCGGGCCCTGGTCACCGAGGGCGAGGTCGAGATGCGCCGCAACTTCGCGCTGGAGGAGAAGGAGCTGGCCGCCGGCTACGTCCTCACCTGCCAGGCCCGCCCGCTCACCGACCGGGTGACGGTCGACTACGACCGCTGAGCGGCCGGCGTCGCGGCTCTCGGGCGCGCGCGGGCTCGTGGGCTCGGGGGTTCGCGCAGGCTCGGGGACCCGGCGGCTCGGCCGAGTCCCACCCCGACCTGCCCGGCCGTCGAGCGTTTCAGACCGTGGCCGGGACGGGGAGCTCCACCGGTTCGCCGAGCAGGCGGACGAGGTCGTTGACGGCGGCGCGCCCGGCCCGGTTGGCCCCGACGGTACTGGCGGAGGGCCCGTAGCCGACCAGGTGGACGCGCGGATCGGCGGTGGCTCGGGTGCCGGTGAGCGCGATGCCGCCGCCGGGGGAGCGCAGCCCGAGCGGGGCCAGGTGGCCGACCTCGGGGCGGAAGCCGGTGGCCCACACGATCGCGTCCACCGCCAGTTCCTCGTCCCCCCAGGCGACGCCGTGCTCGGTCAGCCGGTCGAACATCGGACGGCGGTGCAGCGCGCCCAGCTCCTCCGCGCGCCGGTAGGCGACCGACGGGCCGAGCCCGGTCACGCTCACCACGCTGCGCACCGGCAGACCCTGCCGGACCCGCTCCTCGACCTTGGCGACCACCGCGCGCCCGTACTCGGGGGTGAACGGCCCGTCGTGGTAGACCGGCGGGGTCCGGGTGACCCAGACCGTCTCGCCGACCGCCGCCACCTCCGACAGCACCTGGATCGCGGAGGCGCCCCCGCCCACCACCAGGACGCGCCGGCCGGCGAACTCCTCGGGGCCCCGGTAGTCGGCGTAGTGCAGCTGGCGCCCGGCGAAGCGGCCCGGGTAGTGCGGGAGGAAGGGGCGGGTCCAGGTGCCGGTGGCGTTGATCAGCGCGCGGGTGGACCAGGTGCCGTGGTCGGCCTCGACCAGCAGCCGGGAGTCCGGGCGGTCGGACTCGGCGCGCACCGCGTGAACGGCGACGGGGCGTACGACCAGGAGCGCATGCCGGGCCTCGTACGCGGAGAAGTACCCCGGCACCACCTCGCGCGCCGGGGCCTCGGGATCGGGCGCGGGGAGCTCGGCGTCCGGCAGGTCGTGGAAGCCGTGCACGGTGGCCATCCGCAGGGAGGGCGAGCGGTGGGCCCAGGCGCCGCCCGGCGCGGGGTTGGCGTCGAGCACGACGAAGCCGCCGTCGGCGTCCGCCCGGTAGGGGGCGAAGCCGCGGCGGCGCAGGTGGTAGGCGGCGGACAGTCCCGCCTGCCCGGCGCCCACCACCAGGACGTCCACGCGTCGCTGCCCGTCGTTGGTTGCACCGTAAACAGTCACGCCGGTGAAACATCGGGGGTGCGGCGGGTGTTCCCGGGACGCCTGCCTGCGGGGGCCGGCCCGGGAGACCGGTCCGCGGGGCCTGCCGGTGAAGCCGGTCCGCGGGAGCGTCAGGCGGCCGGGGAGATCACCGCGGCCGTGCCGTAGGCGCAGACCTCGGTGCCGACGTCCGCCGCCTCCGTGACGTCGAAGCGCATCATCAGCACCGCGTTGCCGCCGCGCGCCTTGGTTTGCTCGATCAGGCGCTCCATCGCCTCGTTGCGGCTCTCGACCAGGGTCTTCGTCAGGCCCCGCAGCTCGCCGCCGATCAGGGACTTCAGCCCGGCGCCGATCTGGCTGCCGATGTGGCGGCTGCGCACGGTCAGTCCGAAGACCTCGCCGATCACGTGATCGACCCGGAAGCCGGGGATGTCGTTGGTGGTCACGACCAGGACGTCGGCGTTCGGGCCCTGCCCGCCGCCGTACTCGTTGATGTCAGCCATGGGCTCATCCTGCCGGTGTCGTGCGTCCGAGTGACAGAGGCGGGGCCGGGGGATGGCCGAGAAGGGGTCCAGAAGCTGGTTCAGACCGGTGATCGGGCGGCCGAAAGGCCGTACCGTAGCCCCATGGGCGAGCGAAGCGATCATCCACAGGGGCCGGGCGCGGCGGAGGACTCCGGTGCGCAGGAGATCGAGGCGACGGTGGTGCTGGGCCTGCGGATCACCGACTGGCCGGCGCTGCGCGCCGCCGCGATCAGGGCTGTCGAGGAGCTGGTGTTCGAGGGCATCGATCCGGCCGGCCAGCGCCGTGAGCTGCTGCGCGAGGTCGCCGAGGACGCCAACGCGGCGCTCGGCGCGCTGCTGCACCCGGACCGGCTGGTGGCCGCGATCCCCGGGGTCGAGGCGATCGGCGGCACGTTGGAGATCAGCGTGACCGAGGACTTCGCGCCGGACTTCGCCGAGCTGTTCCCGCTGGAGGGCGACGAGGACGAGGAGGGCGGCGCGGGTGCGGACTGGACCCTCACCCCGCGCACCGCCTGTCTCCTGCACGCCCAACTCCTCGGCCTGGCCGACGCCGCCTACGACGACCTCGACGAGCACGGCGACGACCCGGTCTCCGAGGCCGATGACGCCGACTGGACGGTCTATGCCCGGCTGCCCCAGCGCACCTGGCGGCTGCACCGCAGCTGGCGCCGCGCCATGGCCCGGGCCTTCGACGACCTTGCTGACGACCTCGCCCTCGGCGAGTGGCCGCTGCCGCGCTGCCTGGCTGAGGAGATCGCGCTGCGGATGGCCCTGGTGGACGCCCGGGCCCTGCTCGGTGCGCAGCCCGAGTCGGTGGCCGACATGATGGGCGACCTGCCGGCCGACCTGTACGACTACGACTGGGACGGCTGCCACGACGAGCTGTTCGGTGTCTACGGGCCGGACGACGGCGACCCGGAGCTGGGCGCCGAGCAGCGCACCGAGGTGCTGCTGGCGGCCACGCACCCGGAGGGCTGGTTCCTGACGTACGAGGACGCGGAGGCGCGGGACCTGCAGCGCGGCTACCGGCGCTGACCGGTCGCTCGTCCTGCACCGGTCGGCCTTCGCGTCGGCCTTCACGTCGGCCTTCACGTCGCCTTCCGGGCGGTCGGCGGGCGGGGTGTTCCGGCGGCCGGGCGCTGCGGCGGGTGGGCGGTTAGGCTGCGGGCATGTCCGATACGTCTGATGTGCGCGCCTCGTCCGGGTGGTCGGACGGTGCGGACGAGGCGCCCGGGGCGGCCGGTTCCGCGGCCGGTTCTGCGGCAGGCGGGGACGACCCGGTACTCACCCGGATCGGGTTCGGACTGGACGGTGTGCAGGCCGCGCAGCGCGGGCGGACGGCTGAGGCGCGGGCCAGTTTCGAGGCGCTCTGGGCGGCACTGGGCGAGCGGGGCGATGTCTTCCACCGCTGCGTCCTCGCCCACTACCTGGCCGACCTGCAGGACGATCCGCAGGCCGAACTGGAGTGGGACCGGCGGGCGCTGGCCGCCGCCGACTCGCTCACCGCCGAGCGGGCCCAGACGTACGAGTCCGCCCTCCAGGTGCGTGCGTTCTACCCCTCGCTGCACCTCAACCTGGCCTCCGACCACCTCAAACTCGGCGAGCCCGACCTCGCGCGCGAGCAGCTCGAGCGCGCCGTGCGCAGCCTGGACGCGCTGCCCGAGGACGCCTACGGTGCGAGCATCCGGACAGCCGTCGACGAGCTGCGGCAGCGGCTGCGCTGAGCGGGGCGGGCTGAGCCGGGGCGGACCGGGGCGGACCGGGAGGGTCGCTCGGGGGTTCCGGGCACCGCGTGATCACCGGGGTGGCGGGGCTGGCATGCTGGACGGGTGACTTCTCCGTTCGACATCCCGACTCCCGCTTCCGCTCCCGACGCCGCTCCGGCCCCGGAGGACCGTGACGCGCGGCCGCAGTACGTGCTGCCGCTCGTCGTCCGGGTGGAGCGGGCCACGCCGCCCGGGCGGACCGACGCGCTGGAGACCTCGGCCCGGGCGGTGCTGACCCTGCTGGCCGACCCGAGGGTGACCGAGGCGGACGGCGAGTGGGCGGAGCGGGTCGTGGCCTGGGAGGACGCCCGGATCCGCAAGGTGGTCCGGCGGGCCCGGGGCGGGGAGTGGCGCCGGGCGGGCGAGCTGCCGGGGATCACTGTGCGCGGGCGGGAGGCCGAGGTGCGGGTGTTTCCGCCGGTGCCGCTGGACGGTTGGCCGAAGGAGCTCGCCAAGCTCCAGGTCTCGGGGACGGACCTGGAGGAGACCGCCGAGATCAGCGCTCCTGAGCCGGGTCTGCCGGTGCTGTGGCTCAACCCGGAGCTGGAGATGAGTGCGGGCAAGACGATGGCCCAGACCGGCCACGCCGCCCAGCTCGCGTGGTGGCGGCTGGAGGAGACGCAGCGCAAGGAGTGGGCCGAGTCCGGATTCGCGCTCGCGGTGCGGACGGCCGCACCGGAGGCGTGGGAGCGTTTGGTGGCCAGTGGACTGCCGCTGGTCCGGGACGCGGGCTTCACCGAGATCGCCCCCGGGCCAACTGTTGCACTTGAAGGCGGCGAGCACTACTGCCCCACCCCGCGTCTACGGCGCCCGTGACCGCGCCCACTCTGACCCCGACGCCGCAGCCCGCCGCCATTCGGCGCGGCAGCACCCGCTCAGGGGCACACGGCCGATCGCTGGTGCCTGCCCCGGACCTGCGGCGACGGGCGTCCGGTGTGCCGAGCGGAGAGCGCGGCGTGGTCGGCCGATGGTCAGGCCGATGGTGACGCTGCCGTCCGCTGAGGTGAGGGTGTAGAAACTGTTGCCGGTGAAGTCCTTGCTACCGCGGGCAAGGTAGTCGCTGGCCTTCCAGCGGTCGTACTCGTCGACGTCGGCGCACACCCTGGCGATGCCCTCGGCGCCGACGGGCCGGTCGATGGCGTTGGTGGAGCTGGTGACGGTGGGCGTCGCAGCGCGCAGGTCGGCCTGGGTCCACAGGCGGATTCGAGTGCCGCCGGGGGTCTCCAGCCAGATCTTGCCGTCGCCGGTGTTGTGGAAGGTGACGGTGTGGGTGGCGTGGGTGGTCCGGGTGCGCGACAGGCTCTCCTCGGTAGGCATGTCAGTGCCCAGGTCTACGGCACGTGGAACGGTGACGCCAACCAGCTGTTCCACTTCCGCCCGACAGATTACAGTCGCTGAACCGACCCGACCTCCTGACGGAATCAGCCCGGCTGTCTGCCACTTGCCTACCGGCGGGCGCGGACTCCGGCTGGAAGGGCCTCTCCTGGTTCGGTCGTCCGTCGCATCGTCAGGGTGTGGCGATGGCGAAGCGGGTGTTGAAGGTGTCGAGGAGGTCGGCGCGGGCGTCCAGGACGGAGGGATCGCCGTCGATCCGCAGGCCCGTCGGCGGCGGTGGCGGATGCCCGTGCCGGCTGGAGCAGCGCGCGGGTCAGTGCGGCCTTCGGTCCGGCGAGGGTGAGCTGTGCGCCGTCCTCGTGGGAGGGGCGGGCGTTGAGGACGCCGTGGCGGACCCTCGCCGTCGGCGACGGCCCGGCGGCCGGCGGCGAGGATCTGGTAGTGGCCGATCCTCGCCGCATCGGCACGTCACCGGGATCGTGCGGGAGCTGGGTGTGAGTCCGGAAGGGCTGCGGGGCTGGGCCAAGCAGGACCATACGGGCCGTGGCGAGGGCAGGCCGGCGTTCATCGAGACCTTCCACAACCGCAGGCGTCTACGCAGGCACCCTGAGTGGGGCTGCTTCACGCCACTCGAAATCCGCCAGCAGCACCAGCAAGGTCACGCCCTCGCGGCGTAGACAGAAAGTGTCCAAGTGCAGGGTGGAACTTCGCGCTGTGGGGTCCCTCCGTTCTACGGAGACGTAGGACAGCGGGGTGTTCGCCCGTCCCGAAGAGAGCAGGACCAGACGAGTCAGAGCCAGGATCTGGCGCGGGCGATCCGGACCGCATCCATGCGGTTCCTGGCGCCCGTCTTCTGCACGGCGGACAGTAGATGGTTGCGTACGGTCCCGACGGACAGGTGGAGGTGGTCCGCTGTGTCCGCGGGACTCTCGCCCTCGGCTGCCAGACCGAGGATCTCGGACTCCCGCGGGGTCAGTGGGTTCGGCGTCTGTGCGCTGCCCATAACGGCGATGTCGGTGCCGACGATGCGCCGCCCGCAGCTCAGGTGCCTGATCGCCTCGATGAGTTCGTCGGCAGTGACGTCGTCGGAGATCACTCCTGACACGTCGGCCTTCAGTGCGCGCTGTGTGCCGCCCGTTGAGAGCGCTCCTATGACCAGAAGGATTGCGCTCGCTCGGAAGGCCTCGCGCGCTCTGCGGAGCCTCTCGAACGCGGCTCTGCTGCCATCGGCGAGACAGAGGACCACCACATCGGGGTTCAGTAGTCTGTCACCCGGCACAGAGGTGACGTCCTCCGCGTCCCCAAGCACCCGGATGCCCGCCCGGGAGGAGACCATGGCAGCGATGCCGCTACGTGTGAGGGTCCCCTGGGCGAGAATCAGTACGCCGATAGTGTCTAGTCCGGTGCTGCCCGGCAGTCGGCCCGCAGTCAGCAATGAAAGTTTCGCCCCATATACCGCGTGGCTCTGTTGGCCTGCTCCGCTTTGCGTGATGCTCATGAAATTCCCCCCCAAACTAGAGAAAGTCAGGCACATGCTCGGCCGGGGTTCGCGCCGGGCGTCGCACACTCTTTGCTCCATAGACTGATGGTTAGTCAACTCCCGTTTTCAAGCAATTGATTGACCCGCAGGATGCTAAGTCGGTCGTTCACGTCCGTCAACTCGTGTGACTGACATGGCGCATCGACGTGCACGCGGGTGTACCGCCACATTGAAGCGGAGGTGGAGGTTCGATGTGGCTGACGTAGAGAGCGTCGGTGAGCATTCGTTCGCCGCCAAGTTGAACCACCTTTTTTGAGACAATCACGCTGGCGAGGCGCGCGCCCGGCAGGCGGGCTCAGGCGCCTGGCTGCGGCGCCGGGTCTCCGAGCGGAGCCGTGTCGTACTGGCCGCGAAGTTTGGGCTGCGCCACAAGCCGGAGTCGGGCCGCGTGGATGTCTTGGACACGTCGGCGGGGTACGTACTGACGGCCTGCCACGCGTCGCTGCGCCGCCTGGGCGTCGACCACATTGACCTCTACTTGTGTGCACCGCCGCGATCCCGCGACTCCCATCGAGGAGACGGTCGGCGCGATGGCCGAGCTGGCTCTTCACCAGGGATGTGGTGGAAGGAGACAAGGCTGGATACCTGCCGGGAGCTTGGCAACGCGAGATGCTGTGGAACGCGGTGCCTGACGGTGCGGTGGCCGGTGGCCGCCGTCCGGAGCAGGCAATGTCCCGCCTTGGCCACTGACTCGCACCGGCCGTGGTCGCCCGGGCTACGGGGCGGCGTGCAACTCTCCGTGGATAACCCACGAGTGTGCCGCCGAGTCGTATCCCGGCCGCCCGGCGGATCGATCCTGTAGTGACAGGACGCGTCGGGTGAGGGGAGACAGCGATATGGGGTCCAGGAGAAGGACCGTGCGCGGTGGCGCTACGTGGCGGTGCATTGGCGGTCTGTTCGCCGTAGTTGGCCTGCTCTTTCCCGGTATCGGTCCGGCCTCGGCGGACACCATCGGCCGCGCGCGGGCAGCCGACGACCCTGGCGTGCGCGAGCCCTCGATAGCCGTGCCCTACCGCGTGGGCGAGCTGTGGCGGCAGGGGGTCACGGGCCGCGGCACCACGGTCGCGGTGCTCGTGTCGTACGGGGACCCGAGCCTGGAGCAGTTCATGGCGGACTACGACGCGCAGTACGGGCTTCCCGCTGCCGACATCCGGCGGGTCGAACCGTTGGGGAAGCCACCATCCTGCACCTCTCCCGGCGTCGATACGGAGAACTGTCAGGCGTGGGTGTCGGAGACCCGGCTCGATGTCGCCATGGTTCACTCGCTGGCCCCGCAGGCCCGCATTGTGGTCGCCGCCTCGCCCGTGGACGAGACGCAGGGTGAGAGCGGCATGCCCGAGATGATGCGTGTCCTGGATCACCTCACGCGGCACCGCCTGGCGGACGTGGTGTCTATGAGCTTCGGCTCCGTCGAGCAGAACTTCGCGGACCCCGCGTCCGTGCTCGCCTACGGCGCCGCGTTCGACCGGGCGCGCGCGGCGGGCACGACCCTGGTCGCCTCCTCGGGGGACCTGGGGGCCAGCGGCCCGCTGTGTGACCACCCCGACCGGCACTACCCTCGGCGCGTAGTGGCCTGGCCCGCGTCCGACCCCCGGGTGACCGCCGTCGGAGGGGCCCTGCTACACGTCGACGCGCAGGGCCATCGCACCTCTCCCGATACGCTGTGGCCCAAGTCGGGGGCTGGGCACTCGTCGCTGTTCGTGCGCCCGGAATGGCAACGCTCGGCCACGGCCGGTGACGTGGCATCCGGCCGTTCGGTCCCGGACATCGTGATGCAGGGGGCGGCTGGCACCTCCCAGTCGGCCCCACTCTTCGCTGGTGTGCTCGCCCTCGCGGTGCAGCTGCACCACGGGCCGATGGGCGACATCAACCCCACGCTCTACCGGCTGGGAGCGGCCGGGCCCGCCGCCGGAATCATCGACGTCACCGAGGGCTCCAACACCTATGCTGAGGTCCCCGGCTTCACTGCGGGCCCGGGATTCGACACGGCCAGCGGCTGGGGTACGGTCGACGTGCCCCGGTTCGTCCGGGTCCTGGCGCGGGCCGTGAGGTGAACCGACTGGTGGGCCGCCCCGCGCCCCCGGCTCGGCATGGCCGCGTGATGGCAGTCGTGTTACGACGAACGGAATCTTGTACGGGTGGCCAGCGGTCACCAGGCAGTACGTACTGAAGCGAGAGAGAGCGCACGTGAGCGAGCACGCAGGCACCGGAGCTGGCCATCACTTAGGGCGGGCCGCAAAGTACCGGTCGTGGGGCGGAGCCGAACCGCCACCCAGGGAGCGGTCCTGGGCGGTGCGCCTCGATGGCGTGCGCAAGGTGCACGGAAGCGGCGGGTCCGCCGTGACGGCGCTCGACGGGGTCACCACGCAATTGCCGTACGGGACGTTCACCGCCGTGATGGGACCCTCCGGCTCCGGCAAGAGTACCTTCCTGCACTGCGCGTCGGGTCTGGACCGCCCCGACCACGGCACCGTCGAGATCGGCGGCCGGGATCTGGGACGGCTGGGCGAGCGGGAGTTGACCGTACTGCGGCGCGAGCGGATCGGTTTCGTGTTCCAGGGATTCAACCTGCTGCCCGCGCTGACCGCCGAGCAGAACATCACGCTTCCGGTGCGGCTGGCCGGCCGGCGCATCCAGCTCGACTGGCCCTGGCTGGAGGAGCTGCTCGACTACACCGGGCTCGCCGAGCGGCGCGGTCACCGGCCGGCCGAACTCTCCGGCGGCCAGCAGCAACGGGTGGCCATCGCCCGCGCGTTGATCACCCGTCCCGAGGTGGTCTTCGCCGACGAGCCCACCGGCGCCCTGGACACCACCTCGGCCCGCAAGGTCCTCGAACTGCTCCGCGGTCTCGTGGACGACGTCGGCCAGACGGTCCTGATGGTCACCCACGACCCGGTGGCCGCCTCGTACACCGACTTCGTACTGATCCTGGCGGACGGCAAAGTCACCGAGGTCCTGCACGGGGCGTCCGCCAGCACCATCGCCGAGCGCATGGCGGGACTGGGGGCCTGATCCATGCTGTTCCTCCTGGCGTGGTGGTCCGTCCGCGCCCGCAAGGTCTCGTTCGCCGGATCCCTTGTGGCCATGCTCTGCGCGCAGGCACTGGTCACGGTCTGTGGGGTGCTGCTCGACTCCGGCCACCGGGCCGCGCCGGGGCAGGGCGGCACGGACGTGGTGTCGTTCGTCGTGCCCTTCGGTTTCATCTGCCTGTTCGTCATGGCCTTCGCGATCTCAGGCGCCTTCGCCCTGTCCGTCCAGCAGCGAACCAGGGAAATCGCTCTGCTGCGGGCCGTCGCCGCGACCCCCGGCCAGGTCCGTCGGATGGTCGCCTACGAGGCGCTCGTCGTGACCGTCCTCGCCGCCGTCCCAGGCTGTGGGCTCGGCCTGCTGCTCGCCGTGGGACTGCGGGCCTGTCTAGTGACCCAGGGCCTGATTCCCGGCGTCTTCCGTCTCCACTTCGGGCCGGCGAGCATCTCGATCGCCGTGCTGATCTGCTGGGTGACCGCCGAGGCCGCGGTGTGGAGCAGCGGTCGGCGGGCGTCTCGGGTGCGCGCCGTCCAGGCTCTGGGCGAGGCCTCGGTGCCGCGCCGCCGGGTGGGTGTGGCCCGTACGTGCCTCGGGCTCGCGGTCCTGATCGGGGGTGTCTGGGGGCTCGCGGTGATCAGGGGATCGGGGGGCTCCGACGCTGCGAACACGGCCGGGGCCATGGTCATGGTGCTGATGACTGCTGTCGGACTGCTCGCCCCCTGGATCGGCAAGCTGGCCGGCAGCGTGCTTGGCCTGCTCTGCCAGCTCCTGTTCCCGGTGGTGGGGCTGCTGGTGAAGAGCAACCTCACCGCGGCCTTCCGCCGACTCGGCACCGCTGCCACCCCGCTTGCCCTCACCGTAGCGTTCGCCGCCGTGGCCCTGTTCGTACCGCAGATGAAGTGGCACGAAATGTCGAAGCAGGACCGGCAGCGCATGGTGGCCGAGCGGATCGTGCAGAGCGCCGGTGACGGACTTCCGGACTCGGCTGCAGCAACGATCAGTGGTGCTGCAGGAGTTGGTACCGCGGTTGCCACCACGGGCAGTTATGTGACGGTCGTCGACGACCCCGAGTCCCCGCAGTCGGGCCCCGGCGGCATCGCACAGATCGTCTCGGACGGACCGCTGGACGAGGTCCTCGACCTGGGCGTCGTCCAGGGCGGCATAGGCCAGCTGGGCGCGGGGGACGTCGCGCTGAGCGAGGATCTGGCCCGGCGCGCCCACGTCCGGGCGGGCGACGAGGTGCGCGTCACCCTGGAGGACGACCAGGTTGCGAAGGCCAGGGTCGCCGCCGTGTACAGCCGCTCCCGCGGCTTTGGCGATGCCGTTCTGCCTCAGCGTCTCGCGGCCGGGCACTTGTACGGCAGGCCGCTGCTCCTGGACGCCGTGTACGTGCGCGCCCAGCCCGGCCGGGAGCAGCAGTTGGACGACAGTCTCGCGTCACTGCACCGGGCCGAGCCGTCCTGGCAGGTACTCGACCGCGACGCCTACCGGGCCGAGGCCCTGCGCCGCCAGGACGCCTCCATGACCGTCACCTATCTGCTCCTCGGGGTGGTGACGGTCTTCACTTCGATCTCGGTCGTGAACACACTGGTGATGACCACGATGGAACGCTCCGGAGAGTTCGCCCTGCTGCGTCTCGTGGGCGCCACCCGCAGACAGGTCGCCCGTATGATGCTTCTGGAGACCGCCGTGATCGTGCTGACCGCGCTCCTGGTCGGATCGCTGGTCGCGGGGGCCGTTCTCGCGGTGTTCAGCCAGGCCCTGACCGGCTCGTCGCACCCGCGCCTCGAAGGCGCCACGCTCGCTCTCATTCTGGGCGGCGCGGGCGCCCTTGCTCTTGCCACCGGCGTGTCCACCACGCGCATCGCCCTTCGCCAGCGCCCGTCCGCCGCGCTGCGCGGAGCCGAGTAACGGGCGGGCCGCGCAGGCCCGAGAGGACCGGGGCCGTCGGCCCGAGCGGTGAGATCCGTTCGGGCCGGCGGCCTTTATGTTGCCCTGAAATCCACCCCGCGGCAGATCTATGAACCAGCTCGCTCCCTCATGCGTAATCCATGTGTACAGCCATGAGGAACACACTTGTTCGACATCTCTCGCCGGGTGAAGATATTCCTGTCAGCGAAACGCCGGGAGATCCCAGGAGGAATGGTGGACAAGCGCTACGACGTCTACTGTCTGGCAGACCGCTATTTCTACGACCTGTCGGATCGGAAGGCGACCGCCGAAGAGATCGCCAAGCTCGCCTTCGCCGCGGATTCCAACGAACTCCCTCCTGGATGGACCAAGTTCGCCAAGGAGGACTGGATCGTCTGCAATCCGCCTGAGCAGCGGCTTCCGATGCAGGGGTGGAAGATCCACGTCTCGGCGACAGGCATGAACGCAGATGCCGTGCTGGAATCCGTGTACCGCTACTGCGTGCCACGCGATATATCCTTCAAGTATCTTTCCGGACGCCACGTGCTGAAGAATCGGAATCTCAAGTATTCCGACCGCGGGTCCAGCGGAAAGTTCATCACCATCTACCCGCTGGATGAGCATATTCTGCGGACTACTCTTGAAGAGCTCGGCAAGGAGCTCGACGGCCAGGAAGGGCCGTACATTCTGAGTGACTTACGCTGGGGAAACGGTCCGTTGTACGTGCGTTACGGCGGATTCATCGAGCGGCACTGCATATCGGAGACGGGCGCACTCGTCGGCGCCATCGAGGACGACCACGGCACCCTGGTGCCCGACCGCCGTGACCCGGTCTTCCACGTCCCGGCGTGGGTCACTGTGCCGGAGTTCTTCGCCCCTCACATCGAGGCACGCAAGAGCGGCACCACGAACGACATCGCGTACACCATCGAACGCGCCGTCCACTTCTCCAACGCGGGCGGACTGTACGAGGCACGGCACCGGGAGAGCGGCCGCAAGGTGATCCTCAAGGAGGCCCGCCCCCATGCCGGGCTGACCATGGATTCGGCGGACGCGGTGCACCGGTTGCGTCACGAGCGGGACACCCTGGAGCGGCTCAAGGGCGTCACGGGCGTACCCGAACTCATCGACTACTTCGAGTGGGGAGGTCACCACTTCCTCGTGCAGGAGTTCATTGAGGGGGAGACGCTCAGCAGGACCTTCGCCCTGCGCTACCCGCTCAACGAGAGGGAGACCGACCCTGCCGAAGCGGTGCGTTACACCGAGTGGGCCCTGGACGTGTCACGGCAGACCGAGGCCATCGTCGCCGAGATCCACGAGCGTGGCATCGTCTTCGGAGACCTGCACCCCTTCAACATCCTGGTGGGCGAAGACGGCAAAGTCTCGCTGATCGACTACGAAGTGGCATCGGATGCCGAGGCAGGGGTGAAGCCCAGCCTGGTGAATCCCGCGTTCGCGGCGCCGGCCGACCGTACCGGATTCGACCATGACCACTACGCACTCGGCTGTCTGCGGCTCTCGCTGTTCATGCCGCTTACCACCCTGCTTCGACACGACTTCGGGAAGGCACACCACTTCGTCGAGTACATCCGGCAGGTGTTCCCGCTGCCCCCGGGTTACCTCGACGAGGCTGTCGAAAGGATCACCGCCAGCCCGACGCCCACCTTGCGTCGTCGGCCGGAGACCGCGCTGGACCGGATACCGCGGATCACCGCCGACCCCGAGCAGTGGCCGCGGCTGCGCGACGCGCTCGGCCGGGCCATTCTGCGCAGCGCGACCCCCTCGCGCGACGACCGGCTGTTTCCCGGTGACATCGAGCAGTTCCACACCGGGGCTCTGAACCTTCAGCACGGGGCCGCCGGCGTGCTTCTCGCAATCCTCGACGCCGGAGTCGACTTTCCGCCCGAATACCGCACGTGGCTCGCACAACGCGCTTTGACGCCCCGCCCGCAGGACCGGCTCGGCCTGTACGACGGCATGCACGGGGTGGCCCACGCCCTGCTGAGGCTCGGCGACGAGGACACCGCGCGCGAGCTGCTCGCCGTGTGCCTCAACGAGCAGTGGGAGATGCTCGGCAGCGACCTCAAAGGCGGTCTGTCCGGCATCGGGCTCAACCTCCTGGCGTTCCACCGGAGGACGGGCGATACCGAGTACCTGCGCGCTGCCGAGCTCATCTCCGACCGGCTGGGCACGGCCGACTCCGTCGCCACCACCAGCGGGGGCGCACAGCCCTACGCCGGGCTGATGCGTGGCTCCTCCGGCCCAGCCCTCTTCTTCCTGCGTCTGTACGAGAGGACCGGCGACCGCGAGTACCTGCGGCTGTCCCGCACCGCCCTCGAACAGGATCTGCGCCGCTGCGTCACACGCGACAACGGGATGATGCATGTGAACGAGGGATGGCGGACCATGCCGTACCTCGCGACCGGCAGCGTCGGCATCGGTCTGGTCCTGGATCAGTACCTCCGGCACGACTCGGACGAACGACTCGTCACCGCCTCGGACGCGATCGCATGCGCCGCCTCGTCCCAATTCTACGTGCAGTCCGACTTGTTCAACGGGCGGGCCGGAATCATCCTGTACCTCGCTGAACGCGCCAGGACGCGCCCCAGTGAGGCAAGTCGTGCCGATCTCGACCGCCAGATCGGCCTCCTCAACCTGCACGCTCTGTCCTACGAGGACGGCCTCGCCTTCCCTGGCGAAATGCTCATGCGGCTGTCCATGGACCTGTCGACCGGCAACGCCGGCGTGCTCACCGCCCTGGCGGTGGCCCTGGGCCGGGAGCACCCCGGACTCCCCCTGCTGTCCACCGTCTTCCCCAGCGGCACCCCCAAGACTTCCCACCCGGACCACGGGCGGGACAGCACGGATCGATCCACGAACGGAGGTGAACCCGATGGTGCTCGACCTTCAGGGGCTTGAGCTGCCCGAGGGCGACAACATGGCGCCCATGAGCGGTGTCAGCAACAACTGCAGCAACTCCAGTTACATCTTCTGCTGATCCCGAGTCGGCTCACGGCCGTACGGGCCGTGACGACGAGAGATGAACCGAGGGGAGGGAAGACTCATGGCGATCCTCGACCTTCAGGGGCTTGAGCTGCCGGACACGTCCGCGCAGCCGCTGGGCAGCTCGAACAGCGCGACTTGTTCCAGCCACAGCTGGGTGTTCTGCTGAGGCTGATCGAGATGTTCGTCCGGGTGGACGGCGGCCCACTGCGACCGCCGCCGCCCGGACTTCCGGCAGCGCCTCGGGGAGACAAGAAGTCCCCCGAGGCGCTCGCCACATCAGGGGCCGGCGCTCAGCCGCCGTGATCCGCACGAACGAGGTGGAGACCAGTGGTGGGTGGTACGGGGATACGACTGCTGCGCACCGCGGCGCGCGCCCAGGCCGCCGGCGCCGCCGTGCTCGCCGCCACCGGGTGTGTGAGCGCTGCCGCCCAGCTCGCCCTTCCGGCCGTGCTGGGCAAGGCGGTCGACGCACTCGTCGGCGGCATCGACCTCGGCCGGTGGCTGGCGGCCTGCCTGGCCCTGGTGGTGGTCTACGTGGCGTTCGAGGCGTACAGCGACTACCGGGCCGGCGCGGTGCAGGCGCGCTCGGCGCTCTTCTACCGGCGGACGGCCGCCAGACGGCTCGTGGGTGCGGGTCCGCGCCGACGGACTGACGGAGGGCCGGGCGGCTTCGCGGCCTGCATCCTGGAAAGCGCCGCCGCGGCAGCCATGGGGACCAACGCGGCGGTGTGGCTGGCGCTTTCCCTGCTTCCGGCGCTGGTGAGCCTGTTCATGCTGTGGTCGACGGACGCGTGGATCGGGCTTGTCTTCACCTGCGGCCTTCCCGTGGTCGCCTGGTGTCTCAGGTCGTTCGCCGCGGACAGCTCCCTCCTGGTCACCCGCTACCTGGAGGAGCAGAGCACGGTGTCCAGCCGGCTCGCGGAGGCGCTCGGCGGCGCTCGCACCATCGCCGCGTCCCACACTCTGGAGCGCGAAGTGGCCCGCGTGGTGGAGCCGCTGCCGCGGCTGCGCCGTAGCGGGGACGCGCTCTGGCGGCTCCAGGCCAAGGTCACAGCGCAGGGCAATGTGCTGTTCCCCCTTCTGCACATCGTTGTCGTCGCTACCGCCGGGCTCGAACTCTGCCGCGGCCGTATCTCCTCCGGGCAAATGCTGGCAGCATCGGAGTACGCGGCCATCGGCACCGGCCTCGGCATGACCGTACTGTTCGTCAACCAACTCGCCCGGGCCCGGTCCGGAGCGGAGCAACTGGCGACGTATGCGGCGCTGCCGCCCCTGGAGTACGGCGTGGCAGAACTACCCGGGCCCGTCACCTCCACGGGCCTGGGCGTTGAACTCAAGAACGTGACCGTACGGCGCGCCGGGCGCACCGTCCTGTCGGGCCTCGACATCTCTGTACCGCCCGGAGAGGTGGTGGCGCTCGTCGGGCGGTCGGGCTCGGGAAAGTCCACGGTGGCGGCACTCATGGGCCGCCTCTTCGACCCCGACGGCGGCGCCGTGTTCCTCGACGGTGTGCCCGTGCGGACGTTGTCGAGGACAGTGCTGCGGCGCTCGGTCGTCTTCGCCTTCGAGCGGCCCGAGCTGATCGGTGACACCATCGCGGACACCATCGCGGTCGGTGTGCCCAATGCCACGCTCGACGACGTGGCCCGCGCTGCCGGGCTCGCCCGCGCCGCGTCCTTCATAGAGAAGATGCCGGACGGATACGGCACCGGCGTCGAGTCTGTGGCCCTGTCGGGCGGCGAGATGCAGCGGATCGGCCTGGCTCGGACCTTTGTACGGCCCGCCCGGCTCGTGCTGCTCGACGACGCCACATCGAGCCTGGACATGGCGACGGAGTACGAGATCGACCGGGCGCTGGCCGCCGACACCTCGGGGGCAACGCGGGTGGTCGTCGCCCACCGGGCCTCCAGCGCGGCCCGCGCTGACACCGTGGTCTGGCTTGATGCGGGGCAGGTACGCGCGACCGGAACGCACGGCGAGCTGTGGGAACTACCCGGATACCGGGCGATATTCCAGGAACGGCCCGAGACCCGCACACCCCTGGACGCGGCGGGAGCGACCCGATGAGCTCCGCCGGTAACCACACTGCGGGGCGATATCTGCTGCAGCGGCTGCGCGGCAACCGCCGCACGCTGTTCCGCGTCCTGGTGTGGACAGGCGTGGAGTCCCTGCCCGCCTTCGTGGCCGGGCACGTCGTGGCCTTGGCGATCGACCGGGGATTTCTGGCCGGCGAACCCTTGGCGGGCCTTGGGTGGCTGACTCTGCTCGCCGTGTCCTCAGCGGTGGGTGCATTCGGGGCCCGTGGAGCGCTCCTGAGTATCGCGGCCTTCGTCGAGCCCCTGCGTGACGCGCTGGTGACCCGCACGGTTGAGGGCACACTGCGACACGCGCTGACCGGCGGCCGCGTGGAGCAGGACCGCTCCGGCGTCGCACGGCTCACCCGCCAGGTCGAGATCGTGCGGGAAGCGGCGGGCAGCCTGGTGACGGTGGTGGGCCGCTTCGCCTTCTCCTTCGTCGGTGTGTGCGTCGGCACCCTCACACTGGAGCCGACGGTTGCCCTGCTGGTCTTCGCCCCCGTGGCCGTCGGCGTCGGCTGCTATCTGGTGTCCCTGCGCGGGGTGATCCGCACCCAGATGCGCAGCACCCTGGCGACCGAATCCCTCGCACACGAGGCCTGGCGGCTCTCTGCGGGACTGCGGGACATCACCGCATACGGCGTGGAGGAACGGGCTCTGCGGCGGCTCGACGACGCGGCGAAGGAGAACGCGTGCGCGGAGACCGTCCTCGCCCGTCTGACCGCGCTACGCACCCTCGCTCTCGGGGTGGGCGGCTGGGTGCCGCTGGTCCTGGTCCTGCTGTGGGCACAGTGGGGAGCCCAGGCCATGAGCGCGGGCACGGTCCTGGGCATACTGACCTATCTCGCGCAGAGCCTGCGCCCTGCGGTGCAGACCCTGGTCCAGGGCGTGGGCACTACGGGCATCAGGCTATTCGTCACGCTCGGGCGGCTGCTGGATGCCCCGGGTCCGCGGCCGGGCGGCGCCGGGCCGGCGCCCGCACCGGCTGTCCCCGCCTCTGTATCCTCCACTGGAGTCGGGGAGGGAGACGCCGGGGTCGAGGTGGTCCTGGAGTCGGTGTCCTTCTCCTATCCGGGGGCCGCGAACGACGTCCTCAGCGGCATCGACCTGCACGTGGCGCCCGGCGAGCACATCGCGGTCGTGGGCCCCAGTGGTATCGGCAAGTCGACACTGGCCTCCCTGCTGGCCGGCACCTGCGGGCCCATCCGCGGCCGGGTCCTCCTCGACGGCGTCGACCTCACCTCACTCGCGCCCGTCCAGCAGGCCGCGCTGCGGGCCTATCTGCCACAGGAGGCGTACGTCTTCACCGGGACGCTCCGTGAGAACCTCGTCTACCTGGCAGACGGTCCAGCGGACGACCACCGGATGAACCGCGCGGTCACGGAGTTCGGCCTGACGGACCTGGTGTCCACGACCGCTGGCTACGACGGCCTCGTGGACCCCGATGCCCTCTCCGCCGGCCAGCGCCAGCTGATCGCCCTGGCACGCGCCTACCTCTCGCCGGCCCGGCTGATCGTGCTTGATGAGGCGACGTGCCATATGGACCCAGCGGCGGAGGCCCGTGCGGAGGAGGCGATGCGGGAGCGCCCCGGCACGTTGTTCGTCATCGCCCACCGGATCAGCTCGGCCCGGGCCGCGGATCGGGTGATGGTGATGGACGGCGGGATCCCGCAGATCGGGAGCCACGATCAGATGCTTGCGGAGTCCGCTCTCTACCGCGATCTCGTCGGGCTGTGGACCGCGAAGGTATGCACTCACGAGGAATGGGCCTGAGTTCTGACGGTGTGTGATTGTCGTGGGTCAGACGGGCAGGGCGATCGGGAGCATCCAGAGGTTGAAGTTCCACCCTGCGCTTGGACACTCTCTGTCTACGCCGAGGGTGTGACCTCGCTGGTGCTCTCGGTCCTCGTGGACAGCGAGTGCGAGCAGATATCTGGCGCGGGTGGCCGCGACGAAGGTGGTCATCGCGGCGTGTCGGCCGGTGGCCTTGAGCCTGCTGGCGGGAGTCTCCCCGGTAATCACGGGGAGCAGGCTTCCCGATGCCTGGCACCCGCACCGGCCGCCCGCCGACGCGTTCCACCGCAGGCAGCGTCGCGCCGGCCCTCGACCACGGCCTGTCTCAGGTGCAGGACCCAGGCGCAGGGAGATCGCCCCCGGGCTAACTGTTGCACTCGAAGGCGGCACGGTCTACTGCCCCACTCCGCGCCTTCGGCGCTCGTGAACGGACCAGGCTGACCCCGACACGGCAACGTAGCAGGTGAGGCATGCGTGTTCCGGATAGTCGCATGCCTCCGGCGAGTCTTCTTAGAGTGGGAGGAGGCGGGAGACGGCGTTCCCCCCTTGCGGGGTTGGCGCATCGTCGCAGTGGGGATGCGGTGGCTCGGTTCGGGCAGCGGCAGCCCTGTCAGACCGAACCTGGCGATGGCGAAGTAGGTATCCCGAAATGTGCCGCGGGAACAGGCCGCTGCCCGAGACCCTCCGCCGCTGTGGTCGACGAGGAGGTGTTCGGCTGCGATGGACTGGAACGAGGTCTGGTGGCGGGCTTGTTCGTGTGCCTCGAGGGAAACTAGGTGCATCCTGGGCGCTGTTCGATGAGGATGTCGTTGTCTTTCATGGACGCTGGGGCAAGTCAGAGCTGGGCCATGTCCGAGCTGCGTGCCAAGCAGCCACAACAAGCGAGGTCGCCTCTCCTGCAGGTCTCTGTCTCAGGTTGAACGTAAACAAGCGTCATCTCCGATTTTCCAGCAGAACTTTACCGCGGGCAGGCTCACATTGATGATTGACTACAACGTCAGCGACCACTGGTCCGCTGGTGATCCTGACTGGTTGAAGTCCCTTGTCTCGTCGCTCGACCGCTACCACGGTGTCAGCACTGTTCTGCCGTTGACCGTGATCGTTGAAGAGGTCATGGAATGGTTGGAGCTTGCCAGTGGCGTCGACGCCTGGAAGAACGCCTCCAACCGGAGGTCGTTGCGGCTTGATCTCGGCGAGTCTGTCGCCGCTCTCGGCGCTTCGCTGCGGGCGCACATCGGCCAACCGCTCGCAGCCTTCGAAGCTGCGTTCTCACGGCTCGACGGTAGCCCCGCAGCGCTGTTGAAGCAGCCGCCGGGTACCCGCACCGATGCTGTCTGGACCAACGTCACCGCGGCCGCGAAGGACCTCATCGAAGCGCTCTGCACGGACGGTGCCGTCCGAGCGAGCTGGGACGACCTCGTAGCCACTGCCCAAGATTGAAGAGGCCCAGGTGGGTTGCGAGATCCCACCCTCGCTCTTCTACCGGCCGGAACTCGACGGCGAATTCGAACTGCTGCGGAACCTCGCCCGGTTGGAGACCACCCGGGTCCACCCGCCGCAGCGCGGTGAGGAGCAGGAGGAGGGCGCCGACCGGCCCAAGCACCTGCGCGCCCAAGACCTCCACGAGGCGGACTCGGCCGCTGAACTCCCCGACGCGCCGGGGGACGGGGCGGCGCTGACCCTGTGCTCGGGCGGCATGCTCGTCGGACGGCCGGGGAACTGGCGCCTGCTGCCGCAGGGCTTCGGCGAGGCGGCCACCTCGCTCTTCGTGCTGCAGCCGCTCCGCAGCAACGGCCAGGCGCTATGCGAGTGGTTGAACTCCCGCAAGGACAATGGTCAGTACCCCAGTGCTCGCGACCTGCTGGACACGCACGTCCCCGTCGACCTGGTGACCGACAGCGAGGTGGAGGGCCTCCTGGGAACTGTGCAAGAGGGGCGGCGCGCACTGCGGAACACGATGTCGGGAATCCTGCCCAACGTCTTCGGCAGCGGCGAGCGGGACGTCCAGGGGGTTCGGAACGAGATCAGGTTCGCCGCCCATGAGGCCGGCCTGATCGGCGAACTCGTGCGGCCGCTGGACGACCTCATCTCGCGCGCCGAGTGGAGCTTTCCGTACCACGCCGCCGCGCTGTCCCGTCGGTACCGGATCAGCACGCACCCGGCGGAGCAGAAGGATGGACTGCTCAAGCTGGGCGAGGGACTGGCTCGGGTGCTGGGCGTGATGGCGCTCACCGAACTCGCTGCGTCGAACGGATTCTCCCGAAACCTGCGCAAGCAGTTCCGGACCGGCGCCACCTTCGGCACCTGGCTCTGGTTCCTCGACCGGCTGGAGGCCGAAGGAATCACGCCCCGCATCCAACAGCTCGCTACCCTGCGCGACCGGGGCAACGCACGCGCCCTCCTGGGTCATATCAAGGACTTCAGGAACACCTCGCACCACGCGCACGGCGTCCGCGCCAGCCACCAACTGGCGGAGGACGTCGAGCGGTTGGAGCCGCACATCATGGGGGCGATCAGCGCGGTCAGATGGCTCTCCGGGACCCACTGGGACTGGGTGGAGCGGTGCGAGTACCTCGACGAGGGCTTGTGCCGGATCGTTGGGTTCCGCCTGAGGGGCAGTCATCCGAACTGGGAGCCGTTCGATCGGTCGAGCACCCGGCCGCTGCGTCCCAACCGCATCTACGTGGACAGTGCCCCATATGGGGCTCCGGTCGACCTGTGGCCGTTCGCCGTCGTCAGCCTGTGCGAGGAGTGCCGGACCCGGGAGCTCTTCCTGCTCAATGAGGTCCGGGACGACCAGCTCAGGCTCCGCAGCCTGGAGGAGCATTCGCTGGAGATCACGTACGGCCAGCCCGAGTAGTGGCGGAGCGAGGCTGCGCCTGGTGCGGGTGTGGAAGGGAGAGTAGTCACAACGGCCGTACGGTTGAAGGCGATCTGCGGTGCGTCGGGGCTTTTCCAGCGTCGGCCATGTGCCGCAGTGAATGTGCTTAAGCGGGTCGTGATCGAGATCGCCTCGGGGCCAACTGCTGCACTGGAAAGCGGCACGGTCTACTGCCCCACCCCACGCCTTCGGCGCCCGTGATGTAGGCGCACGATTTGAGGACATACTGGTGCTGCCGCCTGCGGAAGAGTGGCCCTTCGACACCTCCCGGATCCGCCTCGCCTGGGGCGAGCACCTGCGGCGCTCACGCACGGGCGCCGACGCACGCGTCCCGCTCCAGCACGCCCTGACCGCCTTTGAAAAGCTCGGGGCGGTGCCCTGGGCCCGGCGCGCCGAACGGGAACTGCGCGCCGCGGGCCGCGCCGCCGACGCACCCGGCATCAGCGCACTGACTGCACAGGGGTTTCAGGCCGCACACCTCACAGCCCAAGGCCTCACCAGCAAGGAGACCGCCAAACGCCTCACCCTCTCCCCGTGCGCCGTCAGCACCCGCCACCTCTACCAGATCTTCCCCAGACTCGGCATCACCCCCGCTTCTGCCGCAACGCCATCAGCAACGGCTGCCCGTGAGCTACGCGGCCCCAGCGCGTCTCCCCGACAGCCGCAGCCGCGAGCCGGCCGAGAAACCCCCGGCCCCGCCGGGCGGTCCGCCGCCCTGCCCGCCTCCCTCGCCCGGGCCCGCCTCCAAAACTCATCGCCCCGGCCAGGACGGCATGGTAAAAAAGCCCCAAATCAGGAAAGTGCGGGGGATTCGATGAGTTCAGGAACCGGGATCAAGCAGGACGTGGCGCGTCTTCTCATCGAGGGCGACCTCGCGTTCTCCCGCCGCTTCCTGGAATGCGTCGTCGAGGACACCGGCAGGGCCGTCGTCCCGATCTTCTGCATGAACAGCTACCTGTCGCTCATCATCCATGAGTCGTACAGGACCTTGAAGGTCAACGATCCCGGACTCGCAGCCTCCCTGGCCTACGAGCACGAGGAGACCATCCAGAGGGCGCGGCTTAGCGTCAAGCTCTTCGACGACTCCAAAACCGGACTGGGCAAAGTGGGTGACGCGTTCGCACGCATCATCGACGAGGGACGGCAGGCGTTCCTGGGCAACACCTGGTTCCCGCTCGCGCGCCGGTGGGAGACGGACCTGGGCGAGTACCGCTACCGAGGCCGGCTCGTGGGCACCACCCACACGGTCGGGTTCGTCATGGCCCTCCGCGCCGACGCCCTGCAGGACCTCCCCGCCCTGGGGCAGGAACTGTCGGCCGTGGCCCAGGCCCAGAGCGCGTACGTCAGCCAAGCGGCCGGGCACCTGTCGTGGCCTGGCCCCTCGTTCATGAACAGCATCACCCTCGACGCCTTTGAGCTCCGGGATCGCCGGTCCGAGCGCCACTTCACCCGGATCTTCGATGCTGGCCTGCCCGAGAAGATGAAGGCGTCCCTGACCGCCTTCCAATGCTCCCTCAACGTCCTCGACGCCATGCTGCGGAACGACGACAACCCGGCTTCCGCCGAGACCGTGTTCAAGCTGAGATACATCACGCTCTACCACGTGCTGTCCAGCCTGGAGAAGCTCAGGAACCAGTACGGGAAGGCGTTGGGGATGGCATCCCGCTCGCTGCTCGCCGCCATGCTTGACCACCCCGTGAGCGCCGAGATCCGCAGCGGCGAGGCACGGCATTTCCGCAATACTCTGATCCACTACACTCCCGCGGAGCACCTCGCCTCAAAGCTCTCCACGACCGCGCCGTACTACGGCCTGGTGGAAGCCTGCTTCCCGACACGTGACTTCCCCTCTCTCCAGGCTGCGGTCGCCGAGCACACGGGGCGGATGGCCGCGCTCATGGACCAGTGGTCGGGGACCTGACCGGTCGAGACGCGCAGCATCCTCCGCGCAGTTCTGGGTCCGAAGACAAGGCAGCGCTACCGACCGTCGAGGGTGCGGCACCTCGCGCGGATCGGGGCGCGCCGACCGCGCGCCGCAGAGGGGTGCATGACCCGGGCACAGGGAGATCGCGCCGGGCAGCTGCACGGTGATCGCGGACCACCCGGCGCTGCGGTGACGAGTAACAGATGACAGCGAACAGATAACAGATTTCGAAATCTGTTATCTGTTCGCTGTTACTTGTTCGCTGTTAGTCGTCCCCGCCCTGGTCCCCACCCCGCCCCTGGCGTCGCCCCAGCCGTCGCCCGTGCTGCCGGCTAGTCGCCGGAGGCCTGGTGTCGCCGGATCGCCCGCAGTCCGCTGTAAGCGGCTGCGGCCGTCCAGAGGGCCATGATCAGCAGCCCGGTCCAGTGCCCGTAGTGGATGCCGGGCTCCGTCTGGGTGCGCATCGCGTACAGGCCGGCCCGGTCTGGCAGGAACTGTCCGACCTCGCGGACGCCGGGGATGGCCGCCAGCCAGGTGGTGCCGAGGAACACCATCGGGGCGAGCAGGCCGAGTGCGGCGCTGAAGTTGCCCAGCATCGCGGTCAGTCCGAGGCAGAGCAGCACCAGCATCGGGTGGTAGAGCACGCCGGCCAGGAAGCTGCGGGCCAGGCCGGGGGTGGACAGGTCCAGTCCTACGGTGGCGTCGACGGCCAGGAACGAGCCCGCCGTCGACGCCAGCCCGAGCAGCAGACCCAGCCCGGCGCCGAGCGTGAGTTTGGCGCCGTACAGCCGCCCGCGCCGGGGGACGGCGATGAGCGAGGTGCTGATCATGCGGGTGTTGAACTCCTGCCCGATCAGCAGGATCCCGAGGCAGGCCACGGCCACGTGGCCGAAGAGCAGCCCGTAGTAGATCCCGTTGGCCGGGTCCACGACGCGGGTCCGGTCCTTCGGGCCGGAGGCGGCGCTGACGGCCGCGGTGACTCCGACGGTCAGCGCCAGGGCGACCAGCGGGGCCGCCCACTGGGAGGGCAGGGTGGTGAACTTGATCCGTTCGGCGCGCAGGGCGTGGGCCGCGCTCATCGTCATCTTCCCTTCTGGTGAGGTCACTTGGCGCGCCGCAGGGCGAGCAGGCCGCCGTAGGCCGCGGCGCCGGTCCACAGGGCCATGATCAGCAGTCCGGTCCAGTGCCCGTACGAGACCTGCGGGTCGTCGGCGTAGTGCAGCGCGTACTGGCCGGCCCGGTCGGGCAGGAACTGGACCACCCGCCGGACCCCGGGCACGCCGCCGAGCAGCGGCGAGAGCAGGAAGACGACCGGTACCAGCAGACCCATGGCGGCGGTGAGGTTGCCGAGCAGCGCGGTCACCCCGAGGCAGAACACCACCAGCAGCACCGGGTAGAGCACGCCCGCGGTGGCACTGCGGGCGAAGTCGGGGCCGTCCCAGGCGCCGGGCACGGTGGCCGCGTACCCGGCGAAGGAGCCCGCGGTGCCGGCCGCGCCGACGCCGAGGCCGACCAGCGCGCCGAGCGTGAGTTTGGCGCCGTACAGCCGACCGCGCCGGGGGACGGCGGTGAGCGACACGTCGATCATGCGGGTGTTGAACTCCTGGCCGATCAGCAGGATGGCGAAGCAGGCCAGCGCGGCCTGACCGAAGTTGAGCCCGTAGAAGACGCCCACGCCCGGGTCGTCGGTGATGGTGCGGTCCTTGCCGCCGAGCGCCGCGGCGACCGCGGTGGTCCCGCCCGCGGTGAGCACGAAGGACAGCAGCGGGGTGGTCCAGAGCGAGCGGAGGGTGGTGAGCTTGATCCGCTCCGCGTTGAGGGCGTTGAGGGCGTTGAAGACGGGCACGGAGTCGGGGCCGGGGCCGGGGCTCATGCGGCAGCCTCCGCCCGGTACTCGACGCTGTCGGCGGTCATCCGCATGAACGCCTCCTCCAGCGAGTCCTGTTGGACCGCGATCTCGTACAGCACCACGCCGTGCGCGGCGGCGATCGCGGCGATCTGCTCGGGTTCGGCGCCGGTCACCTCCCAGGCGCCGTCGTCCACCCGGGTCGCGGCGAGGTCGGCGTCGGGGGCCGACTGCCGGAGCAGGTCGCCGCCGAGCAGGGCGGCCAGCTTGGCCGGGTTCACGGCCCGGACGCGGATCCTGGTCCGGCCGTGTCGCTCAATGAACTCGGCGGTGGTGGCGTCCGCGAGCAGCCGGCCGCGGCCGATGACCACCAAGTGGTCGGCGGTGAGCGCCATTTCGGTCATCAGGTGGGACGACACCAGCACCGCCCGGCCCTCGGCGGCGAGTTCGCGCAGCAGGTTGCGGATCCAGCGGATGCCCTCCGGGTCGAGACCGTTCACCGGTTCGTCCAGCAGCAGTACCGGCGGGTCGCCGAGCAGTGCGGCGGCCACCCCGAGACGCTGGCGCATGCCCAGGGAGAAGCCGCGGATCCGCCGACCGGTCGCGTCCGCCAGGCCGACCTGGGCGAGCACCTCGTCCACCCGGCGCTGCGGCAGGCCGTTGCTCGCGGCGAGCCAGCGCAGGTGGCCGCCGGCCGTGCGGCCGCCGTGCAGGGCGTGGGCGTCCAGCAGCGCGCCCACCTGCCGCAGCGGTTGGGCGAGTTCGGTGTACGGGCGGCCGCCGACCAGGGCACGTCCGGCGGTGGGGCGGTCCAGGCCGAGGACCAGGCGCATGGTGGTGCTCTTGCCGGCGCCGTTCGGGCCGAGGAAGCCGGTCACCAGGCCGGGCCGGACCTCGAAGGACAGGTCGTCGACGACGCGCCGGCCGTCGTACTCCTTGGTGAGGCCCTGGATCTCGATCACGGCCGCGCTCCCTTCTCGTGGTCCGGTGCCTCGGTGGTCCGGTGCTCTCGGTGCTCTCGGTGGTCCCGACGGTTTCGGTGGTCCCGGCCGGTGGTCACATTCGACCGGAGCGGGCCGGGGCGGCGGATCCCGCCGGGGTCGGGAGCCTCCTCCCTCCCGGGAGGGAGCGGACCGCAGACCGGCGGGGGAGCCCGGGTCGGGTGCTGACCTGGCAGGATGGCGCAATGCCCAGGATTCTCGCGCCACTGCTGGCCGGCGCCACGTATGCGCGCCTGCTGCACCTGCTGGTCGGGTGGATCTTCGCGGGCGTCGTCCTGATGATCTACCCGGGGACGTACCGGAAGGGCCTGGGCGAGATCCTGATCGCGAGCGTCACGCTGGACGCCGTCCTGCTCGCCCTGATCGCCCTCGTCCCCGCGGCCCGCCGCGCCGAGGGCGTGCAGGCGCGGCTGCTGCTGGTGCCCGACCGGGAGGAGGACATCGCCGCGGAGCCCTCTCGCACCTGGGCGGACCGGCGGCGCACCGCCGGCTGGCTGATCGGTCGGGTCGTGCTCGGTTCGGCGGTCGGGTTCGCGACGTCCTTCGGCCTCACCAGCGGCTTCGACCTGCTGACCGGGTCGGACGCGTTCTGGTACCTCCCGCTCGCCCCGCTGCTGGTGCTCGGCTACGGCTGGCTGGTGGTGTCCGCCGGGCGCCTTCAACTCGCCATGGCCGTGAGGCTGCTGGGGCCATCCCCGGTGGAGCGGCTGGCGGAGGCGGAGCTGCGGGCCGAACGGCTTTTGGAACGCAACCGGTTGGCCCGTGAGCTGCACGATTCCATCGGCCACGCACTGACGGTGACGGTCCTTCAGGCGGGCGCCGCGCGCGAGGTCGGGGACCAGGCCTTCACCGCCAAAGCGCTCGAAGTCATCGAGGAGACCGGCCGCCGGGCCATGGAGGACCTCGAACGCACCCTCGTCCTGCTCCGCGAGACGCCGGAGGGAACAGCGACCGGGGGCAGCGCGGCGACCGGGGGCAACGCGGTGACCGGGGGCAACGCGGTGACCGGCGGCGGAGCGGCCACCGAGCAGCCCGGCGTGGACCAGTTGCCGGCGCTCTTCGACACCGCCCGGGCGGCCGGGAGCCCGGTCGAGGCGCGGATCGAGGTGTCGGCGGGCATGCTGCCCGGGGTGCTCTCCCGCGAGTCCTACCGGATCGTCCAGGAGGGCGTCACCAACGCGCTCAAGTACGCCCCGGGCGAGCAGGTCAGCGTCCGGATCGCCGTTCGGGACGGGCAGTTGGAGCTGCGCTGCGCCAACCGGACGGCGGCCGGCACCGGCGGCACCGGCGGCACCGGCGGCGCGGCGCGGCCCTCGGGTGGCCCGGCCCGGCCCGCGGCCGGCTCGGCGCGCAAGGGCGGCAAGGGGCTGCGCGGCATCCGGGAACGTGCCACGCTGCTCGGCGGGGAGGCCACGGCCGGGGCGTCGGACGACGGGAACGGGGAGTGGGTGCTCGCCGTCCGGCTGCCCCTACGCTTGGGCTCGTGACGAACGATCTTGCGGGAGACGGTCCGACGAGGGGCGCCGCCGGGATAACCGACATCCTGCTCGCCGACGACGAGGAACTGGTCCGGGCCGGGATGCGGGCCGTCCTGGAGGCCCAGGGGGACCTGCGGGTGGTCGGCGAGGCCGCCGACGGCGCCGACGCGGTGGCGCTGGCCCGCGCGCTGCGCCCGCACGTCGTGCTGATGGACGTCCGAATGCCGGTCCTGGACGGCCTGGCGGCGACCCGCGAGCTCCTGCGGCCCGGTGCGCCGGGGGAGCGGCCGCCGAAGATCCTGGTCGTCACCACCTTCGAGAACGACGACTACGTCTACCAGGCGCTGCGCGCGGGCGCCGACGGCTTCCTGCTGAAGCGCTCCCGCCCGGCCGAGATCGCCCACGCGGTACGGCTGGTGGCAGCGGGCGAGTCGCTGCTGTTCCCGGCCACGATCCGCCGTCTCGCGGCCGGCCACGGCAATCAGGCCGCCCGCGAGACGATGAGCCGGGCGGCGCTGACCGAGCGCGAGGCGGAGGTGCTGCGGCTGGTCGCGCGCGGCCTCAGCAACGGAGAGATCGCCGAGCGGCTGTTCCTCGGCGTGCAGACGGTGAAGACCCACGTCAGCAGCGTGCTGGCGAAGCTCGGCGCGCGGGACCGCACCCAGGCGGTGATCGCCGCGTACGAGTCCGGCTTCGTCGAGCCCTCGGAGTAGCGCCCGGGACGGTCCCGGGCTCAGGACGGGCCGGGACCGGCCCCAGGCGGCGGCCGGGTTCAGGCCGGGTAGGCGTGGGTCTGGGCGGCCTTGACCGAGGCCCAGACCGCGGATCCGGGCGCCAGGCCCAGCTCCGCGACGGCGGCCGGGGTGAGGTCGGCGGCCATCGGCAGGTCGCCCGCGAGGTCGGCGCGCACCTGGTCGCCGTGCAGGTCCAGGCCGGTGACCTCGACCTCCCACACGTTGCGCGCGCTGGACTGCGGCCGTTCGCGGTGCAGGGTCACGGCGGACGGCGGGAAGGCGACGAACGCCGGGCCGGTCAGCTCCTCGGTGGTGGCGAGCACGGTGCCGCCCGCGAGCGTGACCTGGTGGCCCTCGGCGGTGCCCTGGTACAGGTTGAGCCCGACCAGGCGGGCGATGTAGTCGGTGCGCGGGCGCCGGGCGACCTCCGCCGGGCCGCCGGACTGCACCTCGCGCCCGTCCTCGATCACCACCAGCCGGTCGGCCAGCACCATCGCGTCCAGCGGATCATGCGTCACCAGCACCGCCACGGCCTCGAACTCGGCCAGATGGCGCCGCAGTTGGGCGCGTACGTCGAGCCGGGTGCGGGCGTCCAGGGCGGCCAGCGGTTCGTCCAGCAACAGCAGCCGGGGGCGGACGGCCAGCGCCCGGGCCAGCGCCACCCGCTGGGCCTGGCCGCCGGAGAGGCCGCCGGGGCGTGCGGAGGCGTGGTCGGCCAGGCCCATCCGCTCCAGCCAGGCGGCCGCTTCGGCCCGGGCGGCGCGCTTGGGGCGGCCCTGGCAGCGCGGGCCGAAGGCGACGTTGTCGAGCGCGCTGAGGTGCGGGAAGAGCAGGTAGTCCTGGAACACCACGCCGACCGGGCGCTCCTCGGCGGGGGTGTGCACGCGCTGCCCGGGGTCCTCCAGCAGCTGGCCGTCCAGGCGCAGGTGGCCGCCGGTGAGCGGGAGCAGTCCGGCGAGGGCGCGCAGGGCGGTGGACTTGCCGGCGCCGTTCGGGCCGAGCAGCGCGATCACCTCGCCGGGGGCGGCGGTGAGGGCGAGGTCGAGGGTGAACGTGGCGCGGTCCACCCGTAGCCGGGCGTCGAGGGCGGGGGCGGCCTCGGGAGCGGGGACGGCGTCGGGGGCGGGGGCGGTGCTCATCGGGGCGGCGTCCAGGGGGTCGGCGTCCAGGGGGGCAGGGCGGCGGTGGCCGTGTTCCGGTCGGGCGTCGCAGGGGCTCGCCGGGCCGTCACGGGGTCGACATCCAGCGGTCGCGCAGGCCGACCAGGACCGCGACGGAGACCACCAGCAGGACCAGCGAGAGCGCGATCGCCGCCTCCGGGTCCGACTCCATGGCGAGGTAGACGGCCAGCGGCATGGTCTGGGTACGGCCCGGGAAGTTGCCCGCGAAGGTGATCGTGGCGCCGAACTCGCCGAGCGCCCGGGCCCACGCGAGGACGGCACCGGCGGCGATCCCCGGGGCGATCAGCGGCAGGGTCACCCGGCGGAACGCGGTCAGCCGGGAAGCGCCCAGGGTCGCGGCCGCCTCCTCGTAACGGGGGTCGGCGGCGCGCAGCGCGCCTTCCACGCTGATCACCAGGAACGGCATCGCCACGAACGCCTCGGCGATGACGACCCCGGTGGTGGTGAACGGCAGCGTGATGCCGAAGGCCGAGTCCAGCCAGGAGCCGACGATGCCGCGCCGCCCGAGGACCAGCAGCAGCGCCACACCGCCGACCACGGGCGGCAGCACCAGCGGCAGGGTGACCAGCGCCCGGATCACCCGTCGGCCCGGCAGCTCGGTGCGGGCGAGCAGCCAGGCCAGCGGGACGCCGAGGACCAGCGAGACCGCCGTGGCCGCCGTCGCGCAGATCAGCGACAGGCGCAGGGCGTCCCAGACGGCGGTGCTGGTGAGCTGCTCGGACAGGCCGCTCCAGGGCGCCCGGACCAGCAGGCCGACCAGCGGGAGGATCAGGAACGCCAGCCCGAGCAGCGCCGGGAGCAGCAGGGTGACCGGGACGCGGTGCGTACGCCGGCGCCGGCGTGGCAGGGCCTTCGCCGCTCCTGCCACGCCGGTCGGGCCGAGCCCGCCCCCCTGGCCGTTCCCGGGAGCGCCGTCGGGAGCGCCGTCCGGAGCGCCGTCGGTGGTGCGGCCGCTCACGGCGCCTGGAAGCCCGCCGCGGTGAGCACCTGCGTGGCCTCGGGCGACTGGACGTACGCGACGAAGGCGGCGGCGCCGTCCTTGTTCGGCGCCTTGGCCAGCGCGGCGATCGGGTAGTCGTTCACGGCCTTGTCGGCCTCGGGGAAGTCCACACCGTCGATCTTCGCAGCATCCGACTTCACGTCGGTCCGGTACACCAGCGAGGCGTCGACCTCACCGAGTTCGACCTTGGTCAGCGCGCCCTTGACGTCCTGCTCCAGGGTGACCGGGGTGAGGTTGAGGTTGGCGGCCTTGAGCGCGGTCAGGGCGGCGGCGCCGCACGGCACCTCCTTCGCGCACAGCGCGACCTTCACACCGGAGGCGGTGAGGTCGCTCAGGCCCGCGATGCGCTTGGGGTTGCCCTTGGGCACGGCGATGGTGAGCGTGTTCCTGACGAAGGTCTTCGGGTCGCCGCTCGCGCCGCCCGCGTCGGTGACGGTCTTCATGGTGGCCGGGCTGGCGGCGGCGAACACGTCCGCCGGGGCGCCCGAGTTGATGCTGGTGGCGAGGCTGGAGCTGCCGCCGAAGTTGAACGTGACCTTGGCACCCGGGTTCGCGGCCTCGAACTTCTTGCCGAGCTCGGTGAAGGTCTCCTTGAGCGAGGCGGCGGCGAAGACGGTGATGCTGCCACTGGCCTTCGGGACGCTGCCGCCGCCGGTCACCGACGAGGCCGAGGCACCCGCGGTCGAGGCCGGGGAGGCGGCGCCGGACTTGCTGCCGCCGTCGCTGCCGCAGGCAGTGGCCCCGAGGCCGAGGGCGAGGGCCGCCACGGCGGCGACGGCGACTCTGCGGGTGGTGGTCGTACGGGTGCTCATCGGGTGCTTCCCCTCCAGGGTGCGCGCCGGAAGGGGCGCGGGGATGCGGTCGCAGGTGCGGCCATTACGGTGATCATAGTGCCGCAAATGCGAGCGATAAATCCTCTGTCGCTTCGCACAGGGGCGATACGGAGAGGGCGTCCGCCCGGCTGTGGGAAGGCTCAAACGTGCACGGACGGCGCGGGGGAGGGGTGGGGGCGGTGCCTCGCTCGACACCGGGTCGGGCCAGGGGTGGGCAGGGGGCGGGCCGTGGGGCACGCCGGGGAAATTACGTCGCGCGGGGGGTGGCCGAGCGGACAGAGTGGGGCCGTTCGTCCAGCAGTCCGCACGCAAGTCAGTACGCACCACCGGGGCCGAACGGCCCGGAAGAGGGGGAGGGGTCCGTCCATGTCCACGTTGCGCGTCACCGCCGAGAAGCTGGTCGTGCTGGAGCACCCGAACGCCGACGCGCTGGAGCTCGCGCAGGTCGGTCTCTACCGGGCGGTGGTCGCCAAGGGCAGGTACCGGACCGGCGACTACGCCGTCTACATCCCCGAACAGTCCGTCCTCCCGGCGGGGTTGATCGAGGAGCTGGGCCTGACGGGCAAGCTGGCCGGCAGCCGGGCCGACCGGGTGAGGGCCGTCCGGCTGCGCGGGGAACTGTCCCAGGGCATCGTCTGCCTGCCGGCCGCGCTCGCGGGCACCGACCTCGCGGACGCCGCGGAGCGGGGCGAGGACTTCGCCGAGCTGCTCGGAGTCGTCAAGTGGCAGCCGCCGGTGCCGACGTCGATGAACGGGGACGTGGTCGGCGCGCCCGACCTGCTGCCCTGGGTCGACATCGAGAACCTCAAGCGTTATCCCGACGTCTTCGAGCCCGGCGAGCCGGTGGTGATCACCGAGAAGGTGCACGGCAGTTGCTGCCTGCTGACGTACACCGCCGCGACCGGCGAGGTCCGGGTGTCCTCCAAGGGCATCGGCGCGCAGGGGCTCGCGCTGGTCGAGGACGAGCGCAACCTGTACTGGCGGGCGGTGCGCGCGCACGACATCCCGGCGGTGGCGGCCCGGCTGGCCGAGCGGCTCGGCGCCGAGCGGGTCGGCGTCTTCGGCGAGGTCTTCGGCGCCGGGGTGCAGGACCTGACGTACGGGGCCTCGGGTCGCGCCGAACTGCCCGGGTACGCCGCGTTCGACGTGTCGGCCGTGGTGGACGGGCAGCTGGGCTGGTACTCGGCCGCCGAACTGCTGGACGGCGAACTGCCGTTGGTGCCCGAGTTGTGGCGGGGGCCGTTCGACGCGGAGACCGTGCTGGCGTTCGCCCAGGGCAGGGAGACCGTCTCCGGACGCGAACTCCACGTGCGCGAGGGTGTGGTGGTCCGGCCGGTGACCGAGCGCTGGAGCCTGGCGCTCGGTGGACGGGCGATCGCCAAGGTGGTCGGCGACGCCTATCTGACGCGCAAGGGCGGCACCGAGTACGAGTGATCCCCGCGGGGGGAGGGGGCGTGGCGCGGGCTCACGCCGGTTCACCGGTCCACCGGCCGCCGGGCATGCGGCGGGCATGCGACGGGCCGGCCTGAGTCCGTCCGTCCCGGTGGACACGCGGCAGGGGCGCCGCCCCGCCGGGACGGCACCCCTGATCGGCCTTGCCGGTGGCTCAGCCCCGGGTCTGGAACACGATCTTGGTCCAGCTGGAGCCCGGGCAGTTGCCCCAGACGTCCCACGCCTGCGGCCGGGCGCCGATCCACAGGCCGGTGGTGTGCGAGCCGTTCGCGCAGTAGGTGATGGTGCGCAGCTCGCCCGAGTAGACGTTGCAGTAGCCCACCCAGCGCCACCCGTAGTCGGCGGTGATGACGCAGTGGTAGGAGGCGGCGGAGGCCGAGGCCCCGGTGGCCCCGGCGGTGATGGTCTGGTCGGTGGCGGGCGCGGCGGCGGCCGGCAGGGTGGTGGTCCCGAGCACGCCGAGAGTGGCGGCGGCGGCCACCCCGAACGTGGCGATCTTCCTGGAGATGCGACCTCGCATGGCGGTTCTCCTCGCTCAACGGTACTGATCGGGCGGTGCGTCCCGGCCGTCCGGATGCACGGGTGTTCGTGAGTCCCGCCATCCTGTCCGGCCGATGACGTATTGCACACGAATGACTGCGGACGGTGAGACGACGAACTATGATGTGAGCTAGGTCACAGTCCGTCCCGATGGGCCGTGGCCTGCTCAACTGGGTGTCAGGGGTGCCGATTTCCGGGGAGAACGGCATGACGGATTGCGGCGGTCGGTGTGGCGGCGGGCGCGGGAGCGACTCCAGCAAGGACTTCGGCAAGGACTTCGGCCTGGAGCCCGCCGATCGTCAATCGGCGGATTTCAACCGGGTGTTCACGGAATTGCTGCCGAGACTCCACCTCGCGGCCGCGTCACTCACCGGGTGCGCGCTCGCCGCCGGGGACGTGGTGCACGACGCGTACCTGCGGATCGCCTGCCAGCCGGAGCGGTTCCTGAGCCATCCGCAGCCGTACGCCTACGTCTTCACCACGATGGCGAACCTCCTGCGCGACCAGTGGCGCCGGGAGCGACGGCGGGCGGTGCTCCCGGATCCGCCCGGGGTGATCGAACGGGAGCAGGGGCGGGCGGTGGCAGACCGGCCGTCCGGCGGGATGGCCGAGTTGCAGGCGCGCTGGGAGGTGCTGCGGCTGCTGGACTGTCTGACCGCCAAGCAGGCCAGGGTGGTGGCGCTGGTCGACCTCGACGGCTACACCGTGGACGAGGCCGCCGAGCTGCTGGGCCTGCACCGCAGCACCCTGGCCGTCACCCGGCGCCGCGCGCACCGGAGGCTGCGCGCCGTCCTGGAGCGCGAGCGCGGGTGCGAGCGCGGGCAGGGGTCCGCGCCCGGAGCGGGGGGCGAGTCGGGGGCGGGCGTGGGGCGTGAGCCGGGACCCGAGTCGCGGCCCGGGGCAGGGGTCGACGCACCGGACTGACGGGAAGTCAGCTGATGTGCCACCCCGGCCCGTACGCTGAAAATCGTGATCACGTACGAGGACCACCGCCTCCACGCCCTGGCCGACGACGGCCGCTGGCCCGAACTGCTGGCCGCCTACCGGCAGGGGCGGGCGGCAGCCGTGGAGCGGGCCGGAGAGGAGTCCGCGGCGGCGCTGACCGCGCCGCTCGGCCACCTGATCGCCTACTCGGCGCCGCCGGAGCTGGCCGTCCGCCTGTTCGACCGGGACGGTGGTCCGGGGACCGTGGCCGGGGTCGCCGACCACGACGCCGGTCCGCTCTGGGAGGTGCTGGCGACCCGGCACTCCTGGCTGCGGCTGGCCCCGCTGCTGGTCCCGGCCCCGGTGCGCCGACTGGTCGCGCAGACCCGGGTGCTGCTCGGCGAGGACCTCTCGTACGGGGCCGAGACCGACCCGGAGGGCGTGCCGCTGTCGCTGGAACCGTGGGAGGCGGCGGGGTGGGAGGAGGGGGCGCGGGTGCGTCAGTACCTGCCCTGCGGGGGAGCGCGCAGCGCGCTGCTGACCCTGCCGACCAGCCGGGAGGGCCTGGGCGAGGTGCTGCTGCCCGAGCCGGGCGTGCGGCTGGGCGGGCAGCAGGCCACCCGGGCGCTGGCCGCGCTGGCGGACTGGGCGGAGGTGGTCTGCGTCCGGGGCCCGGCCCCGCAGGCGGCGGCCCAACTGGCCCGCGGCGCCCGGGTCACCGGCGGGTACCTGCCGTTCGCGCTCGCCTACCCCGCGCTGGTGCAGGCCGCCGTCGTGGACCGCGAGAGGGGCACGGCGCACGGACGACTGGCGCTCTGGCGCGCGCTGACCGCGATGGCCGGCGCGGACGGCCCGAACGGTCCGGACCGGGCCGAGGTCGACGCGCTGGTGGCCCGGATGCGCTGCTTCACCTGGCACGAGCCGGCGGCCGGGCTGCGCCATCTGCACGTCGCGCTGGAGGATCCGGCCTGCGGTCTGTCCTGGGCGGTGAGTGGCTCCGAGGAGCTGTGACGGCGGCGCCGGCTTCACGCGTCGGCATTGCGCGTCGGCTTCACGTGTCGGCATTGCGCGCGGGCTCCACGCGCTGCTGAACGCGCCGCTGGGCACGCGGAACCCCCGGTCCGGCGCCGTTTCCGGGGGAGGTGGTGGCGCCGGACCGGGGGAGTGGAGGGGCCGCTCAGGAGGCCGAGGCCGCACCGCCCTGGGCGGGGACGGCCTCCGGCGGCGCCGGGGCGGCCTCGGGGGCCGTGCTCGGACCGTCGTGCGTGTCGACCAGGGTCCGCTCGTCGAACGGCACCTCGCCGGCCAGCACCCGTCGGGCGCGGTCCGCGTCGAGCTCGCCGGTCCAGTGCCCGATCAGGACGGTGGCGACGGCGTTGCCCGCGAAGTTGGTGAGCGCCCGCGCCTCGGACATGAAGCGGTCGATGCCGACGATCAGGCCGACGCCGTCCACCAGGGCGGGCTTGTGCGACTGCAGCCCGCCGGCCAGGGTGGCCAGCCCGGCGCCGGTGACCCCGGCGGCGCCCTTGCTGGCGATCACCATGAACACCAGCAGCGAGAGCTGCTCGCCGATCGACATCGGCTTGTCCATCGCCTCGGAGATGAAGATCGACGCCATGGTGAGGTAGATGGCGGTGCCGTCGAGGTTGAAGCTGTAGCCGGTCGGCACGGTGATGCCGACGACCGGGCGGCTCACGCCGAGGTGCTCCATCTTGGCGATCAGGCGGGGCAGCGCGCTCTCGGAGGAGGAGGTGGAGAGGATCAGCAGGAACTCGCGGCCCAGGTAGCGCAGCAGCGCGAACACGTTGACCCCGGCGATCAGTCGCAGCATGGCGCCCAGCACCACGACGACGAACAGCGCGCAGGTGACGTAGAAGCCGATCATGATGACGGCGAGGCTCTTCAGCGCGGCCGTGCCGGTCGCCCCGACGACGGCGGCCATCGCCCCGAAGGCACCGATCGGCGCCGCCCACATGATCATCGACATGACCCGGAAGACCAGCCGCTGCACGTGCTCGATCCCGCGCAGCACCGGGGCGCCGACCGGGCCCATCGCCTGCAGGGCGAAGCCGGCGAGCAGCGCGACCAGCAGGGTCTGCAGCACCTTGCCCTCGGTGAGGGCCGAGAACATGGTGGTGGGGATCATCCCGAGCAGGAAGTCGGCGGTCGACTGGGCGCCGCCGGTCGCCGCCTGGGCGTGCCCGGACTTCGCGAGCGCGGCGGTCAGGTGCAGGCCGCCGCCGGGCTCCAGCAGGTTGCCGACGACCAGGCCGATGGCCAGCGCGACGGTCGACATCGCGAGGAAGTAGCCGAGGGCGAGCCCGCCGACCTTGCCGACCTTGGCGGCCTTGGTGACGGAGCCGATGCCCAGCACGATGGTGCAGAAGATCACCGGGCTGATCATCATCTTGATCAGGTTGACGAAGCCGGTGCCGACCGGCTTCAGCTCCACGGCGAAGCCGGGGGCGGCCAGACCGACCACCACGCCCGCGACCACGGCGGCGATGACGGCGAGGTAGAGGTAGTGGGTCCGATCCTTGCGTCTGGATCCCCCCGCCGGTGCGGCACCAACGATCGACATCTGCGGCTCCTTCGCCGTGCAGTCCTGGCGGCCCCGGGTGGTGGGCCGCTCCGACTATCGGTCCTGGGAGTGACGGAGGTCACGTTTGCGTTCATAGAGTTCACGGTCGTGCACACTGGCAGGCATGTCCGAGCGCACCGCCCCCGCACCCTCGCGCCGACGGCTCCCGGTGCCCCGCGGGCTGGTCCGCAGCCTGGCCGGGCAGCTCTTCGTCGTCCAGGTGGTCATCGTCGCCGCCGTGGTGGCGGGCGGCGCGGTGCTCGCGTACCTCTTCACCGCCGGCCGCACCGAGGACGCGGCCCGCCGTCAGGTCACCGCCGTCGCCCATGCCGTCGCCGACTCGCCGTCCGTCCGGGCCGCCGTCACCGGGCCGGACCCGACCGCGGTGCTGCAGCCGTACGTCGAGCAGGTGCGCGTGGACACCGGGGTCTCGTTCATCACCGTCATGGACACCGACGGCGTGCGCTGGACCCACCCGCTGTCCGAGCAGATCGGCAAGCGCTACCTCGGCCACATCGACTGGGCGCTCGCGGGGCAGACCCGCAGCGAGACGTACACCGGCACGCTCGGCCCGTCCGTCCGGGTGGTCACGCCGGTGCTGGACGACCGGCACCAGGTGATCGCGCTGGTCAGTGTGGGCCTCACGGTGGAGTCCATCTCCGCGCAGCTGAGCGGCCCGCTGCTCGCCCTGGTCGGGGTGGCGGTGATCGCGCTCGCGGTCGGCGGCGTCGGCACCTACCTCGCCAACTCCCGCTTGCGGCGGCACACCCACGGCATGGGGCCGGCCGAACTCAGCCACCTCTACGAGTACCACCAGGCGACCCTGCGCTCGGTGCGCGAGGGCCTGATCCTGCTGGACCGCGCGCACCGGGTGGTGCTGTGCAACGACGCCGCCCGCGAACTGCTCGGGCTGGCGGGCGACGTGGACGGACGACCGGTCGCGGAGCTGGGGCTTCCGCAGGCGCTGGTCTCGTCCGTGCTCGGGGACGAGCCGGTCCGCGACGAGGTGCACCTGACCGCCGAGCGGGTGGTGGTGCTCAACACCTCCACCATCGGCACCGGGCTCGGCCGCGTCGTCACCCTGCGCGACCACACCGAACTCCAGTCGCTCAGCGGCGAGTTGGACTCCGTTCGCGGCTTCACCGAGGCTCTCGGGGCGCAGGCGCACGAGGCGGCCAACCGGCTGCACGCCGTCGTCTCCCTGGTCGAACTCGGCCGCCACGAACAGGCGGTGGCGTTCGCCACCGCCGAGCTCGAACTCGCCCAGCAGCTCACCGACCGGGTCGTCGCGGCGGTCGGCGAACCGGTGCTGGCCGCGCTTCTGCTCGGCAAGGCGGCCCAAGCGGCCGAGCGCGGCGTGGAGTTGACCCTCACCGAGGAAAGTCGGATCGACGACGGGGTGCTGCCGCCCGGGCTCTCCGCGCGGGATCTGATCACCGTCCTCGGAAACCTGATCGACAACGCCGTGGACGCCGCCATCGCCGGGGCCGCGCAGAGCCCGGTGTCGCCGGAGGTGACCGTCACCGCGCGGATCGACGCCGGGGTCGGGAGTGGCGGGGTCGGCGGTGGGGCCGGGGGTGG
The DNA here is from genome assembly GCF_044744365.1 of Kitasatospora sp. NPDC087314. Classification (NCBI taxonomy): domain Bacteria; kingdom Bacillati; phylum Actinomycetota; class Actinomycetes; order Kitasatosporales; family Streptomycetaceae; genus Kitasatospora; species Kitasatospora sp. NPDC087314. The sequence goes on along the minus strand of NZ_JBIUYE010000002.1, from coordinate 317,495 downwards.
CGGGGCTGGGGACGGCCGGGCTGGTGGCGGTGGCGGTGGCGGCGGGTGCCTGCTGCTGCGGGTCGCCGACACCGGGGCGGGGATCGACCCGGCCGCCGTCGAGGACGTCTTCCGGCGCGGCTGGAGCACCAAGCAGGACGGGCACGGGCACGGCCTCGGGCTGGCCCTGGTGGCCCAGGCCGCCCGGCGCAACGGCGGCACCGTCGAGGTCGGGCGCGAGCGGGGCGCGGTGCTCACCGTCCGGTTGCCGCTCACCGGGCTGCCCGGGCAGCGGGAAGGAGCGTCGAGGTGACCGACCTGGCCGCCCTGCCGGGAATCTCGGTGCTGGTCGTCGAGGACGACCCCGTGGCCGCCGCCGCGCACACCCTCTACGTCGAGCGCGAACCCGGTTTCCGGGCCGCCGGGACGGTCCACAGCTGCGCCGACGCGCTGCGCTTCCTGGACCGCGCCCGCGCCGCCGGGACGCCTGTCGACCTCACCCTGCTCGACCTCTACCTGCCGGACGGCCACGGCCTCCAGCTCTGCCGTTCGCTGCGCGCCGCCGGCCACACCACCGACGTCATCGCGGTGACCTCGGCCCGCGACCTCGCGATGGTCCGGCAGGCCGTGTCGGCGGGCGTGGTCCAGTACCTGTTGAAACCCTTCAGCGCCGCCGCTCTGCACGACCGCCTGGAACGCTACGCCCGTTACCGCGACAGTCTCGGGCGCACCGGTGAGGCGACCGGCCAGGACGAGGTCGACCAGGCGTTCGCCCTGCTCCGCACGCCCGAGCGCAGCAGCCTCCCCAAGGGGCTGAGCGCGCCCACGCTGGACGCCGTCGCCTCCGTGCTGCGCGAGGCGGCGACGGGCCTGTCCGCCGCCGCCGCGGGTGCCGCCGCCGGGGTCTCCCGGATCACCGCGCGCCGGTACCTCGAACACCTCGTCGACACCGGGCGCGCGGTGCGGGAGCCGCAGTACGGGAGCGTCGGGCGGCCGGAGCTCTGCTACCGGTGGAGGGGTGACGCGCCGCCTGCGGGTCGACGGGGCACGGGGCCGTGACCTTTTGGCCGGTCGCTCGTTGGCAGGACCGGGGGAGGTTCACTCGCTCGGGTGGTTCTGGGCGACCCTGGGTATCCCGCCAGGCCGGGGGCAGTAAAGTTAGGCTTACCTAACTTCTCCTGGGGGTTCGCCTTGTCGCTCGCCGCCGTTCCCGCCCAGGCCCCCGCCTCCGCCTCCGCCTCCGCCTCCGGAGCGGCCGGGGCCGTCGGCGCCGCTGGTGCCGCTGCCGTCGGAGCCGCGGGTGCCGTCGGAGCCTCCGGTGCCGCCGGTGTCCCGGCCTCCGGCGAGGCCATCCTGCGCCGCCAGCGCGTACGCGAGTCCGCCGCCCGGACGTACGCCCGGTCGTTCCCGATCGTCCCCGTGCGGGCCAACGGCATGACCGTCGAGGGCGCCGACGGGCGGCGCTACCTGGACTGCCTATCCGGCGCCGGGACGCTCGCCCTCGGACACAACCACCCGGTGGTGCTGGAGGCGATCCGCCGCACGCTCGACAGCGGCGCCCCGCTGCACCTGCTCGACCTCGCCACCGCCGAGAAGGACGACTTCACCAGCGCGCTGTTCGAGAGCCTGCCCGCCGAGTTCGCCGCCGGCGCCCGCGTCCACTTCTGCGGCCCCGCCGGGACGGACGCCGTCGAGGCCGCGCTCAAGCTGATGCAGACCGCCACCGGCCGGTCCGGCGCGCTCGCCTTCACCGGCGCCTACCACGGCATGACCGCCGGAGCCCTGGCGCTCACCGGCAACATCGCCGTCAAGGAACCGCTGCCGAGCGGCGGCGAGGTCGTCCGGCTGCCCTACCCGTACGGCTACCGCTGCCCGTTCGGCGTCGGCGGCGAGGCGGGCGCCGACCTCGCCGCGACCTACGTCGAGCGGCTGCTGGACGACCCCGCGGGCGGCGTCGTCCCGCCCGCCGCGATGATCCTGGAGGCCGTGCAGGGCGAGGGTGGCGTCGTCCCCGCGCCCGACGGCTGGCTGCGCGAGATGCGCCGGATCACCGCCGAACGGGGCATCCCGCTGATCGTCGACGAGGTGCAGACCGGTGTCGGCCGCACCGGGGCGATGTGGGCCGTCGAGCACAGCGGCATCGTCCCGGACGCGATGGTGCTCTCCAAGGCCATCGGCGGCAGCCTGCCGCTCGCCGTCGTCGTCTACCGCGAGGACTACGACGGCTGGCGGCCCGGCGCCCACACCGGCACCTTCCGCGGCAACACCCTCGCCATGGCCGCCGGCGCCGCCACCCTGCGCCACGTCGCCGCCCACGGGCTGGTCGAACGCGCCGCCGTCGTCGGCGAGCGGATGGCCGCCCGGCTGCGCGACCTCGCCGCCGAGCTGCCGGTGATCGGCGACGTGCGCGGGCGGGGCCTGATGCTCGGCGTCGAACTCGTCGACCCCGCCGCCGAACCGGACGCCTGCGGGGCCCGCCCGGCCGACCCGGCGCTCGCCCTCCGGGTCCGGGAGGCCTGCCTGGCGCGCGGGCTGATCGTCGAACTCGGCGGCCGCCACGACGCGGTGCTGCGACTGCTCCCGCCGCTCACCATCACCGACGAGCAGGTCGCCGCCGTCCTCGACCGGCTCGCCGACGCGATCGCGACTGCCGCGACTGCCGCGGCGGATCCGTCGGCGTCGGTGGCGGTCGCGGTGGCCGGTGACCGTGGCGCTCCCGCGGTCCGGGGTGCCGAATGAGCGCCGGGGCGGGTGCGGGTGACGGTTCCGGGGCTTTCGGCGCCGGGGCCGGGGCCGGTGCTTCCTCCGAACTGCCGGTCGGCCCGGCCCCGTTGGACGCCCTCGCGGGCGGCGTCGGCGGGCCCGGGGCGCTCGGGCCGCTGCTGGCCGCCGTCCTGGACGCGCTCGACAACGGCATCGCGCTGCGCGGCGGGCCGTTGCCCGCAGGCAGCCCGGCCGAGATCGGCGCACTGGTCGCCGACGGCCTGGCGGGCGCCCGCGGGCCCGGTGCGCTCGCCCGCCTCACCGAACTCCTCGCCTACGGCGCCGCCGACCCCGCCGACCCCGCCTGCGCCGCCCACCTGCACTGCCCGCCGCTCGCCGTGGCCGTCGCCGCCGACCTCGCGGTCAGCGCCCTCAACCCCTCCCAGGACTCCTGGGACCAGGCCCCCGCCGCCACCGCCCTGGAGACCGCCCTCCTCGCCGAGCTCGCCGCCCTGGTCGGCTACGACCCGGCCCGCGCCGCCGGCGTCCTCACCTCGGGCGGCACCGAGTCCAACCTCATGGGCCTGATGCTGGCCCGCGACCAGAAACTGGACGGCATCGTCGAGTTGGACGGCATCCCGGCCGGAGTCCGGCCGTGCATCGTCGCCTCCGCGGCCGCGCACTTCTCCGTCCAGCGCTCCGCCGCCCTGCTCGGGCTCGGCGAACGCGCCGTAGTCGCCGTCCCGGTCGACCGGCAACTCCGCATGGAACCGCAGGAGTTGGAACGGGCCCTGGCTGAGGCCAGCTGGGCCGGACGCACCCCGATCGCCGTCGTCGCCACCGCCGGCACCACCGACACCGGCGGCATCGACCCGCTGCACGTCGCCGCCGATCTGGCCGGCCGCTACGGTGCCTGGCTGCACGTCGACGCCGCGTACGGCGGCGGCGCGCTGCTCTCCGACCGGCTCGCCCCGCTCCTCGACGGCATCGAGCGCGCCGACTCCGTCTCCCTCGACTGGCACAAGCTCGGCTGGCAACCCGCTGCCGCCGGCGTCTTCCTGGTCCGCCGTGCCGAGACCTACGTCTCGCTCGCCCGTCGCGCCGAGTACCTCAACCCCGCCGACGACGAGCAGGCCGGCTACCCCAGCCTGCTCGGCCGCTCGCTGCGCACCACCAGGCGGGCCGACGCCTTCAAGCTCGCCGTCACCCTGCGCACCCTCGGCCGGGACGGGCTCGGCCGGCTGGTCGACGCCTGCCACGAACTCGCCCGGTCCGCCGCCGAGGCCGTCCGCGCCGAACCGTCGCTCGAACTCCATGCCGAACCCGTGCTGACCGCCCTGCTGTTCCGCTACCGGCCGCCGGGCCTGACGGACGAGGCGGCCGTCGACGAACTCAACGGCCGGCTACGCCGGTTGCTGCTGCGCACCGGGCGGGCGGTGGTCGGGCGGACCGAGCTGCCGGGCGAGGGGCCCGGCCGGGTGCGGCTCAAGCTCACCCTGCTCAACCCGCACGCCACGACGGGGGAGGTGCGCGCGCTGGTGCGCGAGGTGGTGAACGCGGGGCGGAAGGCTGCGGGGGACCGGGCGGGTTAGGGCGTGTCCGGGTGCCGTTCGCGGCCTCGGCGCCCGAACCAGGGCGAGGAACCCGGCCCGGACAGGCGCTGGACGGTTCAGGTCAGTCGCTCAGGAGGGCGGTGCGGGTGAGCTCCCAGGTCTGCGGATCGGCGGCGACCAGCAGGCCGTTCTCGCCGCCGGGCGCCTCGGGGCGGTAGGGGCTGCCGTCGAGTCGGGCGGACATGCCGCCGGCCTCGGTGACGAGCAGGGAGCCGGGGGCGTGGTCCCAGGGGAGGGTGCGCCAGTAGAGGAGGAAGTCGAAGCGGCCCTCGACGAGGTCCGGGTACTCGATCCCGGCGGCGTGCCGACCGGGGGAGATCTCACCGAAGGCCGACTCGTTGGCCTGCAGGCGCCGGCGGTGTTCCGGGTCGAGGTAGCGGCTCTTCACGGATCCGCGCAGCTTCGCGGCGTCGTGCGGCGCCGGCGGACGGGTCAGGCGCAGGCCGTCGCGCCAGGCACCGGAACCCAGTTCGGCGCAGTAGGCGGTGGCGGTGGCGGGCTGCCAGATCCAGGAGGCGACGGTCCGTCCGCTGCGGACGAGGGAGCACATCACGGCGTACTCGGGGCGGCCGGCGACGAAGTTGGCGGTGCCGTCGACCGGGTCGACCAGCCAGGCGGCGGGCTCGTCGTGGAGGGCCTGGGCGAGTGCGGGGTCGGCGGAGACCGCCTCCTCGCCGACCACAGGGACGGGCAGCAGCTCGCGCAGACGGCGGGTGATGATCGCTTCGGCCTCGCGGTCGGCGACCGTCACGACCTCGCCGGGCGCCTTCTCCATCACCTCGCCGGCGGCCAGCGCCCGGAAGCGCGGCTCCACCACCTCGGCCGACGCCTCGGCGAGTATCTCCGCCACCTTGTCCATCAGCACGTTCGCGCTCCCTTCGCTGCCTACCACTGTCGCACGAGTGGCTGCAGGCGACCTGCGGCGACCCCTGGGGCGGGAGAGGCTGGTGGGGGCGCGGAGGGGGGCTGCGCGGGTAGCAGGTAACAACTAACAGATGACAGATTTCGAAATCTGTCATCTGTTAGTTGTTACCTGTCACCTGTTATCCGTGGCTCGCCGGCCGCCCTGGCCGCCTCGTCAGCTGCCCAGATAGTGGAAGCCCGGGCGAGGGTGCATCAGGAACTCGTGGTGCGAGATGTTCCACGCGTACGCGCCCGCCATCGCGAACAGCACGCGGTCGGCCGCCCGCAGGCCGTCGGCGCCGGAGGCGGCTCGGGCGAGGACGTCCTTCGGGGTGCAGAGCTGGCCGGCCAGGGTGGCGCGGCCGGTGCCGACGGCGGGACGCGGCCACGGGTGCGGCCAGGCGTCCACCGGGAGCACCTCGAACGGCTGGGAGTGCCCCCGGGTGGCGGGGGTGCGCAGGTGATGGGTGCCGCCGCGGACCACCGCGAAGTCCTCGCCGTGGCTCTGCTTCACGTCCAGCACCTCGGTCGCGTACCAGCCGCAGTAGGCGGTCAGCGCCCGGCCCGGTTCGATCCGCAGGGTCAGGCCAGGGTGGGCGTCCAGCAGCTTGGCCAGACCCTCGCCGAAGGCCGTCCAGTCGAAGCGGCTCGCCGGGTCGTCGTAGTCCACGGCCATCCCGCCGCCGACGTTGACCTCCGCCAGCGGGAAGCCGTGCCGCTCGGCGAGCGCGGCCGACCAGGTCACGATCTGCTCGGCGACGGCCAGTTGCTCCGCCGCCGCGAGCCCGCTGGCCAGGTGGGCGTGCACGCCGCGCAGGCGCAGCCGCCGTCCGAGCGGGCCTGGGTCGGCGCCGTCGCCGGTGAGCAGGCGGACGCACTCCTCGGCGCGGTCCGGGTCGAGCCCGAACGGCGTCGGCCGTCCGCCCATCGCGAGCGCCACCGCGTCGAGCGCGCCGGTGGCGACCGGCAGGTTGACCCGCAGCAGTACGTCGACGACCGTGCCCGGCCGGTCCGCGAGGACGGCGTCGAGCCGGTGAAGTTCCTGCTCGCTCTCGACGTGCCAGCGGTGCACCCCGGCGTCCACGGCGGCGGCGATCTCGGCCGTCGTCTTGCCCGGTCCGCCGAAGGCCAGCGGCGCGTCCGGCACGGCCGCTCGCACGTGCGCCAACTCCCCACCGCTGGAAACCTCGTAGCCGTCGACCGCGTCGCGCAGTGCGGCCAGCACCGGCGCTTCCGGATTGGCCTTGGCGGCGTAGTACAGCTCGACCCGCTCGGGCAGCGCGGCCCGGACAGCGGCGGCGTGCGCGCGCAGCGCCGCCAGGTCGTAGACGTAGGCGGGCAGGGCGTCCGGCACGAGGGCGGCGACGTGCCGGCGGACGGTCTCGGTCATCGGGCGGCGCTCCCAAGGCAGAGGGGGACGGGCGTGCGGGCGGCCTCGGCGAGGACGGAGCCGGCCAGCGGCGAGGGCAGACGGACGTAGCCGGCCTGGCGGTCGGCCTTGCGCTCCCAGCGGGTGAGCAGGTTGGCCTTGGCCGGCAGCGGGACGCCCGCGAGCAGCGCCCGCAGCCGGGGCGGACGGCCGTGGGCGGCCGCGTAGGTTTCCAGGGTGTCCCGGACGGCCTGCCACAGCGCGCCCTCCAGCGCGGGATGGCGGTCGGCGAGGGCGGCGAGCAGTTCGGCGACGTGGTTGACCAGGAGGCAGTAGACCACCCGGTCCCAGCCGCGCTCGGCGTCGTACGTCATCGGCCCGGCGACCTCGGGCGGGAGGGCGGCCAGGATGTCGGCGTTGTGCTCGGGGACGAGCTTGGTGCCCTCCAGGTCACGGAAGAGCACCTGGGTGGGGTGTCCGGTGGCGTCGACGCCGATGAGCACGTTCTGCAGGTGCGGTTCCAGCACCACGCCGTGGTCGAAGTAGGCGGCGAGCACCGGCGGGATGAGTAGCCCCAGGTAGGAGCGCCACCAGTCCAGGGCCCGCGAGGCGCCCGAACTTCCCTCCAGCAGGCGGGAGATGTGGGCGGAGCTGGTCGGGTGCTCGTCGGCGACGGCGGCGGCCAGCAGTGGGGTGACGCCCGGCCGCAGCACACCGCCGAAGCCCTCGCGGACGATCAGGCCGAAGCCCTCGTAGAGCGTCTGGTCGGGTCGGCCGCCGGCGCCGGGCAGGGCCAGGGTGCGGAAAGCCGGCTCGCGCAGCATCGCCGCATCGGGGAAGCGCCGGGCGAGGTCGGTGAGCGCGGGCGCGAGTAGCCGGGTCAGCGCGACGGCGCCGGTGAGCTCGTACGCGGCGTTCTTGCGCAGGCAGTTGGTGATGCGGACGTTGAGGCTGAACTTGAGGAAGGCGTCCGCGCCGTGGAGCGTGCGCACCGAGGCGGTGGCGGTGAACGCCTCGCCGCGCGGCCCCAGGTCGAGGACGTCCCCACGGGCCAGGGCATCGCGCAACAGCGGGTGGTCGCCGATGAGTTGGTACTGCCACGGGTGGGCGGGCAGCAGCCGGTAGCCGTCCGGCACCTCGCCCAGACCGTCCAGCAGGGCGGTCGCGCTCTCGTCCAGGGACTGCTCGGCGAGTAGCTCGGCACGGACGGCGAGGTGGCGCAGCGGGAACGCGGCGCGGGACTCCGGGGCGTACCAGCGCCAGTCCCCCCGGGCGGCGGAGCGGGACTTGGGCGCCGGGTGGAAGCGATGGCCGAACAGCAGGGCCTGCTCGGACTCCAGGTAGCGGTCCGCTCCGGCGGCCGGCCGGCCGGCCATGCTCTGCCGGAGGCCGTCGTGGCTGGAGGTCACCTGGCCCAGGAACTCCTCGTTCACCGTGCCGGTGCGCAGCTCCAGTTCGTCCTGCACCTGCTCGGCCATCTCGCGCCAGCCCAACTCGACCCAGTCGCCGTCTCGTTCGATCTCGACCGGGCCGGTGAAGCGGTGCGCGCCGAGCAGTGAGGTGCGGCGCAGGGCGATCCGCAGCAGGGTGCCGCGCCGGGGCAGTCGCAGCAGCAGGCGGCCGTCGGCCACGGCGGTCTGGTGCTCGGGGGCGGAGACCTCGCGCAGCAGGCAGTTCAGCAGGGTGTGGGCCACCGCTTCGTCGGCGGTGGGCAGGTCGTGGGTGATCGGCTCGCGGGTCATCGGCGACTCCAGCGCTTGCGGAGGGACGGGAGGGAGAGTGCGGTGGCCGCGACGGCGGCCAGCAGAGCGGCGGCGGTGCCGGCCACCACGGGCGCGGCGGCGCCGTACCGACCGTTGGCCAGCGCGGCGACGGCGCCGGCGGCGACGGCGCCGCCCTTGGAGACGAGTTCGAGGGTGCCGAACATCCGCCCGGGGGCGCGTCCTCGGGCGGCTCCGGCGGCGAGCACGGCGAGGCTGACCAGGCCGAGCGTGAGCCCGGCCCCGAGCAGCAGCCGGACGGCGACGAAGACGGGCAGCGAGTACGCGACGGCGTGCCCGGCCAGGCCGAGCGCGACGAACCCGAAGCCGAGCGCGATGCCGGTGTGCGGGCGGGCGTGGAACAGCGTGTGGGTGCGCGCGGCGAACACCAGGTAGCACAGGTGCGGCAGGGCGAACAGGACGCCGGTGGTGGTGCCGGAGACGCCGGGCAGCCGCTGCTCGGCGAGCGAGATGAGATAGGGGAAGGAGATGACGGTGGCGAAGACGAACACGAACTCGAAGACGTAGAGCGGCAGTAGCGGGACTCCCGGCGTCCGGTCGGTGCGGCCCTCGGACGCGGGCGCCGCCGCCGGTCGCTCCGGCTCGGGCAGCCGCGACAGGAGCAGCGCGGCGGCGAGCGGGAGGACGGCCATCACCAGGTACTGGCGGTGCGGGTCGATCCACGGGGACAGCGCGCCGACCAGGATCGGTGCCGCGACCAGGGCCGCCCGCGCACTGCCCTGCATCAGGGTGAGCGCGCGCGACAGCCTGGGACCGTCGAGGGCGGCGGCGAGGTAACCGTTGGTGGCGGCGAAGGTGCCGCCGAGGAAGCCCTGGAGGACCAGCGCGAGGGTGAAGGCGGGCAGGCTGCCGGCGGCCCCGGCCAGCAGGAAGGAGACGGTGAGACCGAGTTGGGCGCGCAGCAGCAGCCGCTTGCGGCCGAAGCGGTCGGCCATCCGGCCCCACAGCGGTGCGCCGAGCGCGCTGAACACCGTCGGGACGATGTAGAGCACGCCGGCCCACCGGGCCTGCGGGTCGCCGAGCGTGGGCAGGATCGCGGTCAGGTACGGCGGCAGGCCCAGCGCGGCGAAGGAGGCGACGAAGTAGCAGGCCGCGACGGCGTGCACCTGGCGTCGGCCGATCCCGCCGGAGCCGTCGCTCTCGCGGCTGGACCGCTGTGGCAGGGTCTCCACGCTCATCGGGCGATGCCGTTCGCCAGCAGGTAGTTGGGGCCGCTGGTGTAGTGCTTGTTGATGTCGGCGGCGCCCGAGCGCTGCTTGCTGAGCAGGGTGCCGGCGCTGACCATGGCCTTCACCGGCAGGCGTTCGGCCTCCAGGAGGTCCGCCCGCAGCGGTTCGCCGGCCGGACCGATCCGGTCCACGGCCTCGGCCAGGCGCTTGCGCAACAGGCCGAGCACCTCGTCGAGTTCGGCGCGGCCGTGGTCGGCGAGGCCGAAGGCGAGGGAAGCGGTGCACAGGTGGCCGGTGATGGTGGTGAACAGGTCGGTGAGTGCCCGGTCGTCGTCGCCGAAGATCCGAGGGTCGTCGAAGTCCACGCGGTCCGGGGCGAGTTCGCCCAGTCCGGCGTTCATCCGGGCGGTGTGTACGCGCGGTCCGTCGTCGTCCTTGTAGAGCAGTCGCAGCCCGTTGGCGTCGAGCACCAGTGAGGTGTTCTGCTGGTGCGATTCCAGCGCGATCCCGTACCCGAACAGCGTTGCCTGCCAGTCCAGCAACAGCTCCAGCAGTTCGTCGTAGAAGGCGAGTTGGTCGCCGTCGTGGAAGCGGTCGGCGAGGTGGTCGAGCAGCAGGCGGCCGCCGGGCGCGGGGGCCAGCAGGGCGGCCAGCGGGGCGGTGACGGCCTGCTCCAGCCCGGTCGGGTAGCGGCGCAGCAGGACGGCCAGCAGCTCGTGCCCGGCGTGCGCCCAGGTCTGCTCGTCGGCGTGCAGGACGCGGTCGGCGAAGCGGGGCTCCCGGGTCAGCACGGCCTCGATCAGGCGCTGGCCGGCGGCGCCGTCGAGCAGTGTGCCGGGCTTGATGGTGCGGCGGTTGAGCCGGCCCAGGGTGGCGGTGGCGAGCGGGAGTTTGAGGTGGCAGGCGGGGTCGTCGGCGACGGCGACGGTGCGCATGGAGAGCGTCGGCACGACGGTCAGGTACGGCCGTTCGGCGAGCACCGCGCGGCCGGCCAGGCCGGCCGCCTCCAGCGCCTCGTCGAGCGGGGCGCCGACGGTGAGCGGGTGGACGGGCAGGGTGGCCCAGCCCTCGCCGGGGCAGGCGGCCGCAAGGCCGAGCCAGGCCGGGGTGGGCCACCAGCTCGGGAGCGGGTGCTCGCCGTGGGTGGTGAGGGCGTCGGCCGGTACGGCCAGCCAGCGCAGTTCGAAAGCGGGGTGGAACTCGGGGGCATAGGCGCGCAGTTGCGGCTCGGTGAGGCCGGACCGGCCGCGCGCGGTCGGGTAGACCGGGTGGTCGAGGTAGGCGGCCAGGGTGTCGTGGCCGAGGGCGGCGGCGAGGCCGGTCCAGTCGGCCGGGTCCTCGCCGTACAGGTCGGTGAGCCGGGCGTGCACCTCGGGGCGCACGCGCTCGTGCAGCTCCATGGTGTCGAGGGTCTGGCGGCACTCCTCGGCGAACGCCGCCCAGCCGGGCCGGTCCTCGGCCTCGGCCAGGTCGGTCAGGGCCGTCACGATGGCGTCCAGGCCGGTGAGCCGACGCCCGGCCAGCTCCAGCAGGGGCAGCCGGGCGGCGTACTCGCACTGGAAGCCCTCGACGGCGACGGGCAGGGCGAGTTCGGCGTCCGCGACGGTGAACCAGGGGCCGTCGGCGCGGTCCTTCACGGCGCCGCGGGTGCGCAGGCCGAGGACGTCCTCGCGCAGCAGGGCGGAGAGCACCCGCAGGGTGAGCTGCTCGTCGGCGGTCACGGGGTGATCTCCCAGCGGTTGGCGGCGCGGAACCGGGCGACGGCGGCGTCCACGGCACCCTGGTCGGTGCCGATGGCCCACATCACGCCCAGGTAGTCCCGGTTGGTGCGGTAGTGCTCGTGCCGTTCGCCGAGCGGGCGCAGCGGCCGGTAGGCGAGCCGGACGCCGTCGCGCTCCTCGTCGTACGGACCGGGGGCGGCGGTGAGGACGCCGGCCCGGTCGGCGCAGATCACCTCGTTGCGGGCCCGGCGGGGCGTCGCGGCGCACTGCGCGCCGAGGTCGGCGGGGACTTCGCGGCCGAGGTGGGCCGCGAGGATCTGCTCGAAGAGCGGGGTGCCGAGTATCTCGGCGAGCATCAGGTCGCACTGGTCGCCGATGGCACGGTAGTTGACCTCGATGATCCGGGCGCGGCCGTCCGGCTGGACGACGAACTCGGTGTGGCAGGCGCCGAGTCCGACGCCGAGCGCGTCGAGCTGGGCGAGCACCTGCTCGACCACTGCGGCGGGGTGCGCGGGGACGAACTCCAGCACCTCCTCGATGAAGTCCGGCGGCGGGGAGAGGCGGGTGCGGAAGCCGCCGAGGACGTGCCGGCGGTGGCCGTCGCCGAGCGTCTCCAGGGTGCACAGTTGTCCGGCCAGGAACTCCTCGACGACGAGCGTGGCGCCGGCCCGGCGGTGCTGGATCTCCCGGCAGCGGGCGGCGAGTTCGGCGGCGTCGGCGACCAGCGTGACGTCCTCGCTGGCGACTCCCTCGCGGGGCTTGACCACGCAGGGGAAGGGCGGGTCCAGTTCGGCCGGGTCCTGCCCGGGGGCCAACTCGGCGGACCAGACGGCGTCCTGGCCGGTCAGGGCGAGGTGGCGGCGCAGCTGGCCCTTGTCCTTGGCCCGCAGCGCGGCCTTCCAATCCTTGGCCGGGAGGCCGAAGTACTCGGCGGCCAGGGCGGTCTGGGTCTGCAGGTGGTCGCTGTTGCTGAACACCGCGGCGGGCGCGTGGTGCCGGGAGATCAGGCTGATCACCGCGCGGAAGTCCCGGATGTCGCACTCCAGAACCTCCGGTGCGGTGGACGGGAGGTCGGCGTAGGCCTTCCGGTGGGGCTCGGCGTGGTCGGTCAGGACGGTGACGTCCAGCCCGAGCCTGGCGGCGGCGGGCAGGAAGCCGGAGGTGACCGAGTCGGTGGGGTTGAGGGCGAGCAGGTAGAGCCGCATGGGTTGGTGGTCCTTGAGGTGGTGGCGAGCGAGTGACGGCGGACGGGTCGCGGTGAAGGGGTCGCAGCGAAGGGGGATCGCGGCGAAGGGGTCGGTGCGAAAGGTCGGTACGAACAGCGAACGGATCACAGCTGACAGATGACAGATTTCGAAATCTGTTATCTGTTCGCTGTCATCTGTTCGCCGTCGCACCCGCCCGCCGTCTGCTGTCAGCGGCTACTTGGGCGCGTCCACGCCCGCGGCCTTGGCGATGTCACCGAGCATGGCGTCGGCGGCCTGGACACCGATGCCGGACATCCAGGTCTCGTCCGGGACGGTGAAGACCTTGCCGTTCTTGACCGCGTTCAGGCTCTGCCAGACCGGGGTCTGCTGGACCTCGCTCTCCTTGGTCTTGGACGGGTCGTCGGCGGTGGTGACGAACACCAGGTCGGCGTCGGCCTGGTTCACCTGCTCGGCACTCACCTCGATGATGTTCTTGTCGACGTCCTGGGCGGCCGGGCGGGCCAGGCCGACGTCCTTGAGCACCACACCGCTGTAGGAGGCCTTGGCGTAGAGGCGGGTCGGTCCGGCCACGAAGCGGACCACCGAGGCGGTCGGCATGGTGCCGCCGTTCTTCGCCTTGATCTCCTCGCCGAGCTTGGCGGCCCGCGCCTGGTAGTCGGCGAGCGCCTTCTTCGCCTCGTCCTCCTTGCCGAGCGCCTGCGCGTAGAGGGCGAGGTTCTCCTTCCACGGGAACCCGGTGGTCTCGGCGAGCACGGTCGGCGCGATCGCGTTCAGCTGGTCGTAGACCTTGGCGTGGCGGACCTTGGAGGAGAGGATCAGGTCCGGCTTGAGGGAGGCGATCAGCTCCAGGTTCGGCTCGTTCATCGGGCCGACGTCCTTGGTGTCCTTGATCTTGTCCTTGAGGTAGTTCGGGAACCCGCCCTCGGTCTTCATGTGCGGCGACACCGCGCCGACCGGAGTGATGCCGAGCAGCGTGACGTCGTCGAGCTCGCCGCTGTCCAGCACCACGACGCGCTTGGGCTGGGCCTTGATCTGGGCCGTCCCGGCGGCGTGGGTGACGCTGCGCGGGAAGACGGCGGAGGCGTCGGTGCTCGCGGAGGCGCCGGACCGGGTGGCGTCCCCGCCCTGCGTGGTGCCCCCGTCGCTGCCGCAGGCGGCGAGCAGCGTGGTGGAGAGGGCGACGGCGAGGATAGCGACGGGGAGTCGGCGGTTCATGGGGTTCCTTGGATCGGGACGAACGGGTGGTCGGGGGGATTCGGGGGAGGGGGATTCGAGGGAGGGGGTTGGTCAGCGGCCGGTGGCACGCGGCCGGGTCCGCGACCGGGGGACGACCAGCGGCGTGCCGGTCTCCGGGTCGGGCACCACCCGGCACGGCACCTGGAACACGGCCTCGACCAGCTCGGCGGTGAGGACCTCCGTGGGCGGCCCGGCGGCGGCGAGCCGCCCGTCCTTGAGGACCACCAGGTGGTCGGCGTACCGGGCTGCCTGCCCGAGGTCGTGCAGCACCATGACGACGGTGCGCCCGGCCTCGGCGTGCAGGTCGGCGACCAGGTCGAGGACGTCGAGCTGGTGGCGCAGGTCGAGGAAGGTGGTCGGCTCGTCGAGCAGCAGCAGTTCGGTGTCCTGGGCGAGCGCGAGCGCGATCCAGGCCCGCTGGCGCTGTCCGCCGGAGAGCCGGTCGACCTGCTGGTCGCGCAGTTCGGCGGTGCCGGTCCGGGCGAGCGCCTCCTCGACGGCCGCCTGGTCGGTCCCGGACCACGGGCTGAGCATCCGTTGGTGCGGGTACCGGCCGAGCCGTACCAGCGCCTCGACGGTGATCGCCTCGGGGGTGACCGGCTGTTGCGGCAGCAGGCCCATCCGCTTGGCGAGCGCCCGGGCGGGCATCCGGTGGATGTCGGAGCCGTCCAGGGTGACAGTGCCGGCGGCCGGGTCGAGCAGCCGGACCAGGCCGCGCAGCAGCGTCGACTTGCCGCAGGCGTTGGGCCCGACGATGGCGGTGACGGCGCCGCCGGGCAGGTCGAGGTCGAGCCCGTCGACGATCGTCCGGTCGCCGTAGCGCAGGTCGAGGCCGTGGGCGGCGAGCCGGTTGGCGGTGGTGACGGACTCGACGGTCGTCGTCGTGGGCGTCATCAGTTGCTCCTCTGAGGAGGCCGGCCCTGGCGGATCATCAGCGCCAGGAGCCAGGGCGCGCCGAGCGTGGCGGTGACGGCACCGACCGGCAGGCCGTGGACGGGGATCACGTGGAGTACGAGGAGGTCGGCGGACAGCAGCAGGACGGCGCCGGTGAGCGCGGTGAGTCCGAGCGTGCCGAGGGTGGGCGGTCCGGCGAGCAGCCGGACCAGGTGCGGCACGGCGAGCGCGACGAACGCGACCGGGCCGGTGAGGGCGGCGGCCAGCGAGGCGAGGGTGATGCCGAGCAGCAGCAGCCGGAGCCGGTCCCGGCCGGGGTTGAGGCCGAGGCCGCCGGCCGAGTCGTCGCCGAGGTCGAGGACCGCGACCCGCCGCTGGCAGAGCAGCACGGCGAGGGCGGTCAGCGCGATGGCGGTGCCGCCGATCCACACCTCGGTCCAGTTGCGGCCGTACAGCGAGCCGGTGGTCCACTGCATCGCGGAGGAGGCCAGCTCGGCCGGGAACCGTACGATCATCAGGTTCACGGCGGCGGCGAGGCCCTGCTGCACCGCCAGACCGACCAGCACCAGCCGGGTGACGGCCATCTTCGAGCGCCAGGCGAGTCCGCCGAGCAGCAGCGCCGCCAGCAGTCCGCCGCCGAGCGCGGCCAGCGGGATCAGCTGCTGGGAGGCGCCGGTGGCGAGCATCAGCACCGCGCCGAAGGACGCGCCGCCGGTGACGCCGATGGTGTCGGGGGAGGCCAGTGGGTTGCGGAAGAGCCGCTGGAGCATCGAGCCGGCCATCGCCAGCGCGGCCCCGGCGATCAGCGCCGACACCACCCGGGGCGCCCGGAACTGCTGCACCACCAGGACGTTTCCGGGATCGCCCTGTCCGACGAGGGCGCGCAGCGCGTCCCACCCGGACAGGCGCACCTGCCCGGTGCCGAGTGCGACCGCGGTCAGGACCACCAGGAGGGCGGCGGCCAGTGCCGACCACGCGGCGGTGCGGGCCCGGCGGCGGGCGAGGGTGCCGACGGGCACGGCGAGCGCGGTCACCGGGCCACCTTCCGGGCCAGGACCGCGAGCAGCGGCGCGCCGAGGAAGGCGGTCACGATGCCGACCTCGATCTCGGAGGGGCGCACCACGAGCCGTCCGAGCACGTCGGCGGCGAGCAGCAGCAGCGGACCGGCGATCAGGCAGCCGGGCAGCAGCCAGCGGTGGTCGTTGCCGAACAGCGGGCGGACCAGGTGCGGCGCGGCCAGTCCGATGAACGCCACCGGCCCGGCGACGGCGACCGCGCTGCCCGCGAGCAGGACGACGGCCAGCCCGCCGGTCAGCCGGATCCGGGCCACCGGCACGCCGAGCGACTGGGCGGCCTCGTCCCCGAGGGCCAGCGCGTTGAGGGCGGGCGAGATCGCGAACGCGCCCAGCAGGCCGAGCGCCAGGAACGGCAGCACGGGGGTGAGGGTGTCCAGCTGCCGCCCGCCGATCGAGCCGGCCAGCCAGAACCGGGCCTCGTCCAGGGTGCGGTGACTGGCCAGCATGAGCGCGGAGGTCCACGAGGTGAGCACCACGGTGAGCACGGTGCCGCCGAGTGCGAGCCGGACCGGGTCGAGGTCGCCGCCGCGCCGGGACATCGCGTACGCGGCGACCGCGGCGACGGCCGCCCCGGCGAAGGCGAACCAGACGTACTGGACGGACCGGCCGAGGTCCAGCGCGTAGATCGCGGCGACCACGGCGAGGCTCGCGCCGGCGTTGACACCGAGGGTGACCGGGGAGGCCAGCGGGTTGCGGGTGACGCCCTGGGCGACCGCCCCGGCGACGCCGAGCGCGGCCCCGACGGCCAGTCCGATCACCGTCCGCGGCACGCGAAGGCCCATCACCACGTCGGCGTCGCCGCCGTGGGCGGCCCCGGTGAGCGCGTCGGCCACGGTGGACAGCGGGATGGATCGGGAGCCGAGCGCGAGGCTCAGCGCGGCACACAGCACGAGCGCGCCCGAACCGGCGACCAGCAGCAGGGGCCGCCGGAGCACCGAGGATCGGGGTGTCGCCGGGGCTGTGGTGACCGGCGGGTCGGTTCTCAACACGGTCGACATCTTAGGTTAGGTTTACCTAAGTTCGTCAAGGTCGAGCCGGTTGGCCCGAATGTCGGACCCTTGTCCCGGTTTGGTCCTGGGTGGCGCACTCCTTGAGGCATTGTAAGGTGAGCCTCACCTTATTCGATCATGCGGAGTCGATCTACGGAGCGCCGATGATCCCCGGAACACCCCTGCCCGTCGCGCCGACGTCCACCCTGCCGGGCGACTACCGGCGCCTGCGGGCGCTCTGCCCGGTGCTGAAGCTGCGCCTGCTCGACGCCGCCGAACCCGACCCCCGTGCCGCCGACGGCTGGTACTCGGGGGCCGAACTCGGCACCGACGAACGGGCGCTGGCCGCAGCCCTGGCCGGCGAGGAGGAGCGCATCGCCGCCGAACACGGTCGCGCCTCCCGCCCGCACGTCACCGCCTCCCGACTGCTGCACCACTACGTCTGGTCGGCCTGCCTGCTCATCGCCGGGCCCTGGCAGCTCGCCCGGAAAGTCCCCGTCATCGACCCCGCCGACCTCTGGCTGCACGCCCCCACCGGGGACCTCGCGCTGCGCCCGCGCGGCCACGTCAGCCTCCCCGGCGACGACGAACTGCGCGCCGAACTGCGGGCCGCCGTCGTCACCCACGTCGAACCGGTGCTCGCCGCGTTCGCCGCCCCCAGCCGGCGCCGGGACCGCGCGCTCTGGGGCATGGTGACGGACGACCTCGCCTCCGCCGTCTGGTACCTCGGCCGGATGCTCGGCGAGGAGGACGCCTCGGTCGCCGCCGCCGAGGCGCTCCTGCCCGGCGGCACCCTCCCGTTGCCCGGAGCCGCCGACTTCCGCCGCCTGCACACCCCCGACGGGCGCGGACACCACACCCGTACCCGGCTCGGCTGCTGTCTCTACTACGCCGTCGAGCCCGAGGCCGTCGCCTGTCTGACCTGCCCGCGCACCGGCGACGAGGAGCGGCTGCGCCGGTTCTGAGGCGGCGTCCGCTCACGGATCGCCCGGGACGATCGGTTGTGTCAGTGGTATCCGCTAGGGTCGCGCCATGATCGATTCGACGACGCGGGTCAGGATCGCCCGCCCCTCGCGCGACCTCGCGGCGGCCGAGCGCTTCTACGTCGGCGGCCTCGGGCTGGACGTGCTGTGGCGCACCACCGAGCGGGTGCCCGGCGAGCACGACCTGCTCATGGTCGGCCCGCCCGGCGGCGCCTGGCACTTCGAGCTCACCCACGATCCGGAGAACCCGCTGGAGCCCACCCCGACGGTCGACGACCTGTTCGTCGTCTACCTCGGCGCGCCCGTGGACGAGGCCCTGGTCGCCCGCCTGGAGGCCGCGGGCGGCACCCGGGTCCGGGCCCACAACCCGTACTGGGAGGAGTTCGGCGTGACGATATCCGACCCGGACGGCTACCGGTTGGTGCTCTGCTCCCGTGGCTGGGGGGCCTGAGCGCTCTCCCGCTCCCGGTCGGCCCCGGCCGTCCCGTCGCCGCCGCGCAGCACCGCCACGCCCCGGTCCAGGTCCACGCCGAAGTGTGGCGGCGCCCCGGCCTGCGCGTCGTCCCGCAGCGTCAACTGCTCCCGGCGCTGCTCGATCTGCACCTGCTTGCCCGGGCTGAACAGTGCGTGCAGCTCCTCCAGACCGCCGCCGAGGCCCACCCCGGTGGACCCGCCGGCCGGCCGCCGACGCCCCGACGACTCGCCCTGGATCTGCCACACCGCCAGCAGCACCAGCCCGAGCACTGCCGCCACCGCCGACGCCACCCCCACGATCACTCCCATGCACGCCCAACGTCGCGGGGCCGTAGCGGCGTTCCCGGAAAATGCCGCGCCGAAGGCGGCGTGCACCCGTTACCCTGCCGCGCGGACCGAAGGAGAACCCTCACCATGACCGTGCGCGGAACCACCGTGGACATCCCGACGGCGGACGGCATCGCCGACGCCTACCTCACCCACCCCGACGACGGACGGGCACACCCCGGTGTCCTCCTCTACATGGACGCCTTCGGGGTCCGGCCCCACCTGAAGGAGAAGGCCGACCGGCTCGCCCAGGCCGGGTACACCGTGCTACTCCCCAACGCCTACTACCGGCACGGCCGCGCTCCGGTCGTCGAGCTGCCGCAGCTCATCGACCCGGACAACGACCCGACGATCTTCGATCGGCTGGTCCCGCTGCTCACTACCCTCACCCCCGAGGTGACCACCCGCGACGCGGACGCCTACCTGCGCTGGCTCGCCGAGTCCCCGCTGGTCGAGAACGGTCCGGTCGGTCTCACCGGCTACTGCCGCGGCGCCCTGCTCGCCCTGCGGACGGCCGCCAGCCACCCGGACCGGGTAGCGGCCGTGGCCGGCTTCCACGGCGGCAACCTCGCCACCGAGGCGCCGGACAGCCCGCACCTGGGGGCCGGCCGGATCACCGCCGAGCTGTACTTCGGCCACGCCGACCAGGACCCGTCCCTGCCTCCCGAGCAGATCGACCGGCTCGCCGAGGCCCTCACCGCCGCCGGAGTCCGTCACCGGGCGGAGGTCTACCCGGGTGCCACGCACGGCTACACCCAGGCCGACACCACCCGCTACGTCGCGGCCGCCGACGAGCGGCACTGGGAGGCGCTGCTCGACCTGTTCAAGCGGACCCTGCCGGCCTGAGCCGGTCGGGGGGCAGTGGCGGGGCCAGTCGGGGGGCATGCTCGGCCGACCTGGGGTGGGGGAGGGGAGGCGCGTACGGGCGGAGCGTAGGGAGTCCGATCCGGGCCCGGGGCAGGAGAGTTGGCGGGACTGTCGACAGCGCCTGCTCTTCGTCCTTCGGTTACGTGACGGACACGAAGTATTCGGATTGCCGTGTCGCCGGGCGGCCAGGGTCTGGTGCCTGACGGCGAGTCCGGGCCGGTCGACGACCGGCCCACCAGGGCGTCGGGGAGACGCCCCGAACTCGTAGCGGCGGTGAGTGTGGACCCGCGTCACCCGGCGCCGCAGGCCGGGACCACGCGGGCGGATCCAGGGGGGATCGAACATGCAGACCAAGCAGTACGTGCGGGAACTGCGGGGTGCCCGGGGCGCACAGGGCATGCGGGAGGTGCGGGACGCCATCGCGCAGGCGCTGGCCGAGCACGTCCCGGACGGCGTTCAGCAGGGCGAACTCGACCGTGGTGGACGGGTGTTGCGCTGGGTGGAGGCGGGGCGCGGCGGCCCACCGGTGGTCCTGGTCGCGGGCAGCGGCACCTCGTCGCTGACCTGGGCGCCGGTCCTGCCCGAACTGGCCGCGCACGGCCGGATCGTGGCGTACGACCGGGCCGGGCTCGGCGCCAGCGACCCCGACGGCGCCACCGGCCCGTCGCTGGAGTCCCCGATCGGGGACCTGGCCGCCCTGGTGGAGCACCTCGACGCCGGGCCGGCCGTCCTGGTCGGGCACAGCTGGGGCGGCCAGCTGGCCCAACTCCTCGCCTGGAAGCGGCCGGAACTGGTGGCCGGCCTGGTCCTGGTGGATCCGGCGCACGAGGAGTTCCAGCCACCGGCCATCCGCGTCGCCGAGGCCCTCCTGTTGCGGTGGTGGCAGGTCCGGGCGGCAGTGGCACCCGCCGCACGTGGTACCGGGGGACTCCTCACGAGGGCCGAGGCGGCCGTCGGCGCCCACCGCCACCAGCGGCGGACCGTCCTCGACGAGAACCGGCTGTCGATCCTCGCGGTCTCCGAGATCCGGCGGCGGCGCCGCGTCGCGCGGCTGCCCGAGGTGCCGGTGACGGTGCTGAGCGCGACCGACGGGCTGCCCGGGGCGATGCGCGCCCGCTGGACGGTCCTGCAGTCGCGTATCGCCGCCGGGGCCGTCAGGGGTTCGCACATCGTGGTGCACGGCGCCGGCCACGCCATCCACGCCGACCAGCCGGGGGCCGTCGCCGCCGCCGTCCTGGAGGTCGTCGAGCACGCCCGGTAGGCCCTGGAGGCCTGACCGCACGGGCACCCAACCCCTGGCCGGACAGCGCCTGCTGAGCCGTCGGCCCCCTCTGGCACACTGGGGGCCGAACGGCCCGCTGGGGAGGGTCATGACACATGGGGGCGGGAGTATGAGGGGTCCGGGTGCCGTGCTCGGCGGGCGGTACACGCTGGTCGAGCGGATCGGCGGCGGGGGGATGGGCACCGTCTGGCGCGCGGACGACGCGGTGCTGGCGCGATCGGTCGCCGTCAAGATCCTGCACTCGGCGCTGTTCGAGGACGACACCTTCATCCAGCGCTTCCGGCGGGAGGCCCAACTGGTCGCCGCGATCGACCACCCCGCCGTCGTGGACGTCCACGACTACGGCGAGAGCGGCGGCAGCGGCGACGCCGGCGAAGGGGACGCGAGCGACAAGGGCGGCGAGGCCGGGGAGCGCTGCGCCTACATCGTCATGGAGCTGGTCGACGGCCGGCCGCTGGACCGGGTCCTCGCCGCGGAGGGGCCGATGCCCCCCGAGCGCGCCCTCGACCTGGTCGCCGCCGCCCTGGACGGCCTGCACGCCGCGCACCGGCGGGAGATCGTGCACCGGGACCTCAAACCGTCCAACCTGATGGTGCGTTCCGACGGCCGGATGGTCATCACCGACTTCGGCATCGCCCGGGCGATCGCCAGTACCAAGATCACCGCCTCGCACGCGATCGTCGGCACCGCGCTCTACATGGCCCCCGAGCAGGCCGAGGGCGCGGGCACCGGTCCGGCCTCGGACCTCTACTCGATCGGCGTGGTCTGCTACGAACTGCTCACCGGGACGCCGCCGTTCGTCGGTGAGGGAGTGTTGGAGGTCGCGCTCAAGCACGTCCGCCAGCCGGTGCCGGAGCTGCCGGGGACGTTCCCGGCGGCGGTCCGCGAGCTGGTCGCGAAGGCGCTGGCCAAGAAGCCCGAGGACCGGTACGCCGACGCCGCCGAGATGGCGGCCGCGGCCCGGGCGGCGATCGGCGCGGCGGGTGCGGCGGGCGCGGCCGGCACACCGGCCGACAGCGGGACGGTCGACCTCAGGGCAGGGGCCGGGGGAGCGCCCGGCGGAGCCGGGAGCGCCGGGGAGGAGAAGCCGGGTGCCCCGGTGCCGGTCGCGGACGCGGCCGACCGGCCCGGGCCGGACGAGGTCGCGAAGGTGGGGCCGCAGGCGGCGACCGAGCCGGGCAAGCGCCGGTCGCGGCGCACGCTGCTGGTACCGGTGATCGTCCCCCTGGTCATCTCGATGGGGACGGCGACCGTCCTGCTCGTGGACCGGTCGCCCGACCACTCGGACACGGCCGTGCCGCCCGCCGCCCAGACGACCGTGGTCGTGACGGCCCCGGCGGCCCCGGGCACCCCGTCGGCCTCGGCCACGACGCCGCCCGCCACGCCCGCACCGACCGACACCCCGGCCGCCACCCAGGTCCCGGCCGCCGACCAGCAGACGGGCACCCCGAACCAGCCGGGCGCACCCGCCCCGGGCACCGCCCCGGGATCCGCGCAGGGCGGCAACGGCGCCTCGGCGGGCCGGGGTTCGGGCACCGGCACCGGCACCGGCACTGGCACCGGTGCCGGCGCGGGCGCGGCGGCCGGGGGCAACGCGGCGGGCGGCGGGTCCGCAGGCGGGGCCTCCGGCGGTCAGGCCAACCCGGCCGGCACCGGTGCCGGAGCCGGCGGCACGGCCAACCAGCCCGCCAACCCCAACCCGCAGCCCCCGGCCCAGAACGCGGCCGGTGGCTCCCCGGCCGGGGGCGGCTCCCCGTCCGGCGGCGGTTCGCCCTCGGGCGGCGGCAACCCGCCGGCCCCGCAGACCCCCGCCCGGCCCCCGTCCTGCGGCGGCACCTCCTGGAGCACCATCGTCAGCGTCAAGGACGGCCACCCCATCGGGATGGCCCACGACGACCTGAGCGGCGACAACCCGATCGTGGTGGGCGGCGCGTCCCAGTACGGCTGGGTGCGGGCGACCAACCCCGGCTCCTGGATCCTGTTCAACGCCTGTAACAGCGGCGGTCCGCAGCTCGTCCAGACCATGGACGGCAAGGTCACCCTGAACGGCGGCTTCAGCTTCCTGACGAACTGGACGGTGCGCAACGGCTCGACCCAGGGCTCCTACACCCTGGCCGACTACCAGAACCAGAGCTGCATGACCGACAACGGCGTGGGGAACGCGGTCACCATGGTCACCTGCACCCCCGGCAACGCGGCCCAGGAATGGCGGTTCCAGTGACGAACGACGCCGTTGTCCTCTACTGGCGCCCGCTGTGCACCTACTGCATGAACCTGCGCCTGGGGCTGCTCTTCACCCGCCTGCGCTACAGCCGGCGGTTCACCATGGTGAACATCTGGAAGGACCCGGACGCCGCCGCCTTCGTGCGCTCGGTCGCGGACGGCAACGAGACCGTGCCGACGGTCACCGTGGCCGGTCGCCCGATGGTGAATCCGTCGGTCCGCCAACTGCTGGCGGCCGCCAGGGAGCACGGCGACCAGGCCGGCGCCTGACCCACGCCTCTGGCTTTCGACAGAGCAGTACCTCATCCCCAGGTCGTATGCGGACACGCACCACTGCCCCGGACAATTGGCCGATGGCCCCCACCTCCCGAAATCCGTTCACGGCCCCTGGCGAACAGGGCCGGGGGCTGTGGCGCGCGCTCGCGGAAGTGACCGGCGGCGCGTGGCTGATGCTCCTCACGCAGGAGGTCCTACGCCGGGGCCCGTCCGGAGAGATCCAGCTCCTCCTCGGTGCCGTCGCCCTCGCCCTGCTCGCCGTCCGCCGTCGCCTCCCCACGGTCAGTTTGCTGGGCGTCTCCGCCGTCGTCGGCCTGCTGCCCGCCGCCGGGCTGCCGGCCGCCATGACCGCGTACACCACGGCCAAGCACCTGGTGGTCCCCCGGCGCCGGAGCACCGTGCTGCTCGCCCCGACCGGTCTGGCGACGCTGACCTGCGCCGCCTTCGCCCCGGGCCTCGGGCTCGGCAGCCACCCGTTCGGGTTCGCGCTCGGCGCCGTACTCGCCGCCACCACGTTGATCGTGCCGGGACTGCTCGGAATGTCGGGCGGGCAGGAGGTGCGGCTGCTGCGGGCGCTCCGGGAACGTGCCGACGCCGCGGAGGCGGCCCGCCGGCTCGCGGACAGCGAGTCCCGGATGCACGAACGGTCCCGGATCGCCGCCGAGATGCACGACCTGGTCGGCCACCGGCTCAGCCTGATCTCGCTGCACGCGGGCGGCCTGGAGATGGCACTGCAGAAGGAGTCGCCCGAACTGCGGGACGAGGCGGTCCTGGTGCGCCGGGCCACCGGGGACGCGATGCGCGAGCTGCGCGAAGTGCTCGGTGTCCTCGGCCCGTTGGGGCGGGACACCGGGACCGACGCCCTGACCGACAGCACGGGCACCCGATCCGACGTCGAGGCGCTGGCCGAGGAGTCGCGCGGCGGCGGCATACCCGTCGATCTCACCTGGGACGGCCCCGACCTGACCGACCGCGCGGCCCAGGTGCGGCGTGCGGTGCACCGGGTGGTGCGCGAGTCGCTGACCAACGTGCACCGGTACGCCGCCGGAGCCCGTGTCACCGTGGTGGTCACGCACACCGACAGCCGTGTGGAGGTGCTCGTACGCAACGGGCTTCCGCCCGTGGCCCCGGAAGCGGCGACCGGCCTGGGCTCGGGGCGTGGCCTCGTCGGGCTGCGGGAACGGGTGGCACTGCTCGGCGGCACCCTGGAGGCGGGCCCGACGCCGACCGGCGGCTTCGCGGTGACGGCACGGATCCCGGCACGGCCGGACCCGGGAGCGAGCCTGGCCGCCGTGGGCGCCCCGCCGCGTGAACCGCCGTCCGAGCCGCACTCCGACGACTCACCCGCCGGTGTCCAACGCCGTGTCGTGAGTGCCCTCAGCGGGCTCCTCGGCCTCATCGGCGTGGGGGTGATGATGATGTGCGGTTTCTTCCTGGTCACCCAGGCGTTCCCGGACCCCGCCCCCCGCGATCCCGAGCAGCCCCGGATCGGGATGTCCCGCGCGATGGTGGAGAAGGCCGTGTACGGGGACAACACATCGGCGCGCGCGGCGGCGACGGGTCGGGAGCCGGCTCATCCGGTGTCCGTGACGAGCTGCATGTACTCGACGTTTCCGTTCGAGGACTCCACGCCGCCGGCCGAGGACGCCGGCCGCCCCGGGGACTCCGCTGCCGCGGGCGCCAAGGAGCGCCCTGACCACCTCAGGATCACCCGGTTCTGCTTCCGTGGCGATACCTTGGCCACGATCGACCGCTTCACCGTACCGGTGGTGTCGCGCACGCCGCCGTGGGAGTCCCCATGACCGATTTCCCCGCTTCCGACGACCGCCCGATCCGGGTCCTGCTCGCCGACGACGAGGAGCTGATCCGGCACGGCGTCCGGCTGATCCTGCGCCATGCCGAGGGCATCGAGGTGGTCGGCGAGGCGACGAACGGCGAGGAGGCCGTGCGGGTCGCCGCCGAGACCCGTCCCGACGTGGCCCTGATCGACATTCGGATGCCCGTGCTCGACGGGCTCGCCACGATCGAGCGGCTCCTCGACCTCTGCCACCGGCCGCAGGTCGTCATGCTCACCACCTTCGGCGACGAGCAGAACGTGACGCGCGCGCTGCGCTCCGGCGCCACCGGCTTCCTCCTCAAGGACGAGGGCCCGCACGAGCTGATCAGCGCGGTACGGGCCGCCTCCGCGGGCGACGCGGTGCTCTCACCCAAGGTCACCCGCACCGTCATCGAGCGCATGCTCGACGGCGATGCCGGTGCCGGCGCGCCGGGACCCGAAGGGGCGTCAGCACCGGCCGCCGATTCCGTCCCCGAACAGTGCCTGGCGGCGCTCACCGGCCGGGAGCTCGACGTCCTCACCCTGCTGGGCCGGGGCCTGGCCAACGCGGAGATCGGCCGTCATCTGGGCATCGGCGTGGGCACGGTGAAGACCCACGTCAGCGCCGTGCTGGTGAAGACGGGCACGGACAGCCGGGTCCAGGCGGCGGTCCTCGCCTACCGGACGGGGCTGCTGTCCTGAGCAGCGGCCCCGCACACCGTCTCTGCCATAGGACAGAGACGGTCGTCCGCCCCGAGGACTACGCGCGACCCCGCGCCGGACCTTTGACAGACGCCTCATTCACGCCCTGAGGCCGACGGTTCGGCAGTGCGGCACATCGAGGATGAGAAGCAGTCGCACATCCTCTTCCCCGTACTCCCGGAGCTGACATGTCAATGCAGGCAGCCGCCCCCGTGCCCGCCCACTCCTCGGTGTGTCCCGCCGCAGCCCGGGCCACCGGGCTGAGCAAGTTCTACGGCCAGGGCGAGACCCGGGTGGTCGCCCTGGACGCGGTCTCGGTGGAGTTCGGACGTGGCCGGTTCACCGCGATCATGGGGCCGTCCGGCTCCGGCAAGTCGACCCTGATGCACTGCATGGCGGGTCTCGACTCGGTCTCCGAAGGCTCCGCGCGGATCGGCGACACCGAGTTGTCCAGTCTGAACGACCGGCAGCTCACCCGGCTGCGCCGGGAAAGCGTCGGTTTCGTCTTCCAGGCGTTCAACCTGCTGCCCACGTTGACGGCGCTGGAGAACATCACGCTGCCGATGGACATCGCGGGCCGCAGGCCGGACCAGCAGTGGCTGGACACGGTCGTGGCGACCGTCGGCCTCTCCGGACGGCTGCACCACCGCCCCGCCCAGCTGTCCGGCGGCCAGCAGCAGCGTGTCGCCGTGGCGCGCGCCCTCGCGTCCCGGCCGGAGATCATCTTCGCGGACGAGCCGACCGGCAACCTGGACTCCCGTGCCGGCTCCGAGATCCTGGGCTTCCTGCGGGAATCCGTACGGGACTTGGGCCAGACCGTCGTGATGGTCACCCACGACCCGGCGGCCGCCGCCTACGCCGACCGCGTGGTCTTCCTCGCCGACGGCCGGCTCACCGACGAGCTGCTCGCACCGACCGCCGAGGACGTCCTGGACCGGATGAGGCGCTTCGACGCCAAGGCCCGCACGAGCTGACCCCGCCTGCCCGCTCCCCGCCCGGACCTCCGTCACGCACCTCAGAACTGGGACCACCGCCATGCTGCGTACAGCCCTGCGCAACGTCTTCGCGCACAAAGCCCGATTGGCCATGACCGCCCTCGCGATCATGCTCGGCGTCGCCTTCGTCTCCGGCACGCTCGTCTTCGGCGACACCGTCACCGAGGCCCTTCGCGGCGCCTCCGCCAGGAGCCTCAAGGACGTCGCCGTGTCCGTACAGGCCGAGTCCCGGCGGAACTCCGACCGCGAGGCGGACGACGGCGTGTCCACGGCGCTCACCGGTGATCTCGCCGAGAAGGTCCGCGCCGTGCCCGGCGTCACGTCCGTGCGCTCCACCGTCAACGGCAGCGCCACCCTGGCCGCCAAGGACGGCCGACCGCTGAACGCCGACAGCAACTGGCAGAACCTGGCCACCAACTACTCACCGGACACACCGAACGGCGACCGGGACAGCCGCTTCCCCGTCAGTGCCGGACACGGCCCCACCACCGGTGAGGAGATCGCCCTGGACCGCCGTACCGCCGAGAAGGCCGGCTACGCCATCGGTGACTCCGTCCGCTTCGCCACCGACGGCCCCACCCTCACCAAGAAGCTGGTCGGCACCGTCGACACCGACGACCCGCGGGTGAGGGCGGGTGGCAGCCTCGCGCTCTTCGACACCAGGACCGCACAGCAGCTCTTCCTGCAGCCGGGCCGGTTCGACGAACTGGCCGTCGGCTCCGCACCCGGCACCGACAACCAGGCGCTCGCCGACACGATCCGCGAGCTGCTGCCCGCCAAGGGCATCACGGTCACCAGCGGAGCCCAGCTCGCGCGCGAGCAGGCGGAGCGGATCGCCGAGGACACCAAGGAGCTCACCCGGATGCTCCTCGGCTTCGCCGCGATCTCGCTGTTCGTCGGCGCCTTCATCATCACCAACACCTTCACCATGCTGATCGCCCAGCGAAGCCGTGAGACCGCGCTGCTGCGCGCCATCGGGGCCCTGCGGCGCCAGGTCGTCCGCGCGATCCTCATCGAGGCCGCGCTCCTCGGACTCGCTGCCACCGCGGCCGGATTCGCCATCGGCGTCGGTATCGCGACCGCCCTCCGGCCGCTCCTCGACGCGACCGGCCTGAGCCTGCCGGACGGCCCCCTGGTCATCTCCGCGGACACGCTCCTCCGGGCCCTGGTGGTCGGCGTCGGCATCACCGTGCTCGCCGCCTGGCTGCCGTCCCGCAAGGCCGCGAAGGTCGCGCCGGTGGAGGCGCTGAGCACCGTCGACCAGGCGCCGCCCAAGCGCGGCATGGCGCTCCGCAACAGCCTCGGCGGGCTGCTCACCGGCGCCGGTGTCCTCCCCCTGCTGTACGTCTCCACACAGAGGAACGGATCCGACAGCAACCTCTATGCCGCCGGACTCGGCTCGGTGCTCACGTTGACCGGCATGATCGTGATCGCACCGCTGCTGTCCCGGCCGCTGATCCGGCTCGCGGGGGCGGCCACCACCCGGCTCTTCGGCGTCAGCGGCAAGCTCGCCAGGGAGAACGCGCTGCGCAACCCGCGCCGCACCGCCGCCACCGCCTCCGCCCTGATGATCGGGCTCACCCTGATCACGGGCCTGAGCGTGACCGGCAACTCCATGAACGCCGCCCTCAAGGACGCGGCGGTGCGGGGCCTGACCGCGGACTACAAGGTGTCCAACGCCGCCTTCGGCGGCATCGACCCCGCACTCGCCGCGAAGGTCGCCGAAGTCCCGGGCGTCGCGCAGGCCGCGCCCGTCGCCTCCTCGACCCTGCGCGCGGGGGGCAGGTTCGCCTCGTTCACCGGCGCGGACCCGCAGCGGCTCGGGCAGGTCTCCGACCTGGAGTTCAGCAGCGGCTCGCTCGCGGACGTCGGCCCCGGCAGGATCGCGCTCTCCGACAAGGTGGCCAAGACCACCGGCCTGTCGAAGGGCGACACCTTCCAGGGCACGCCGGGCTTCGGCCACGACACGAAGGAGCTGACCGTCGTCGGCGTCTACCGGCAGACCCGCGTCGTCGGCGACGCCCTGGGCACCCTGGCCGACGTCCTGCCGTACGCGAACGGAGGGAAGCTCGACAGCATTCTGGTCAAGGCCGCGCCCGGCCGGCACACGAGCGGACTCGACCAGGACATCCGCCAGGCCCTCGGCAACAGCCCGCTCCTCCAGGTGCAGAACCAGGACCAGTTGACGAAGGCGCAGTCCGGCCTGATCGACACGATGCTCAACATGATGTACGGCCTGCTCGGCATGACCGTCGCCATCGGAGTGCTCGGCGTCATCAACACCCTGGCCATGTCGGTCTTCGAACGGACCCGGGAGATCGGGCTGTTGCGCGCGATCGGCCTCGACAACAAGGGCGTCAAGCAGATGGTGCGCCTGGAATCGGTGGTGATCTCGCTGTTCGGTGCGGTCCTGGGCATCGGCACGGGGATCTTCCTGGCCTGGGCGTGCGGCAGCCTGTCCCGAACCTCGCTGCCGCAGTACGAGATCGTGCTGCCCTGGGCGCGGCTCGGCCTGTTCCTGCTGATCGGCCCGGCGATCGGGGTGCTGGCGGCGGTCTGGCCGGCCCGGCGGGCGGCCCGCCTGAACATGCTGCGGGCGATCAACGCGCAGTAGCGCGGGGGCGGACTCGCACCGGCGTGCTACGGGACCGTGAGCGCTGGTGCCGTGTGGTGCCCGGCCGCGCCCAGCCGCCTTGCCCTTTCGCTTCGCGGCGGAGGGCTTCGCGGCGGGGGCCGGGGGGGGGCTGGCGGCTTCGCGGGTGCCCCCGGCTGCCGTGTCCAACTCGCCGACTGCGGTGAGGAGTCGGGCGAACACGCCGTCCGGCGCCGCTAGCAGACGCCTCGGCAGTGGACAAGGGCGGCAGGTGGCGGGACCTCGCCAAGTGGATGTCAAGAATCCGTATGGGAAGTTCTACAGGGATGTAAAAGTCGATTTGGCCACACACGGCGCCGCGCCCGGATTGGGCGTTCGATGGCCGATCGGACGTCGGCGCAGGTGGTCGGTCGTGGTTCGGGTGGTAACCCTCTGCAAGACGGGGTGAATTGCCCGGTTTTGTCGCCCACTTGAGAGCCCCTTCGGGCTGGCGGGACCTGGCCAATAGCTGATGGAGACCTGTCAATTCACCTGATGGATTGTCATGCTTTTGGCTAGCCCCGACGGTAGCCCCCACCCCCACCCCTTGGTGGCCCGCCGCTCGACCGCCCGGGGTTTCAGCACGTCAGCGCCCATTCCGCCCCACAGGTGCCGACCCCGGCCCCCGGAACGCGGCGCGACCGCGTCCACACGCGGTTTCCCGGAAGGACTCGTACGTGAAGCGAAAGCTCGCGGCCGTCGCCGTACTCTCGGCCACCGCCCTGCTGACCGGTGTGATCCAGGTGAGCACCGCCGCCCAGGCCAGCCCCGTCGCCGGCCTCCAGACTCAGGCCGACCACCAGCACGCTGCCGTGCTCGCGCTGGCCGGCGGCCAGTCCGGCCCGCTCGCCAAGGCACTCTCCCTCGGTGGCCAGGAGAAGCTCGTCGCCAAGGACGCCGTGGTGGACAAGGACGGCACCCGGCACCTGCGCTTCGAGCGCACCTACGCCGGCCTGCCGGTGCTCGGCGGCGACCTGGTGGTCCACCAGAAGGCCGACGGCTCGGTCAAGTCGGTCGACAAGGCGGTCTCCGCCAGGATCGCGCTGCCGAGCCTGACCCCGCAGATCCCGGCCGACAAGGCCGCCACGCAGGCCACCGGCGCGGTCCAGGCCACCGTCGGGGTCACCGTCGACGCCGACGAGTCCCCGCTGGCCGATGTCCACCAGACCGGCAAGGCCGAGCTGGTGGTCTGGGCGAGCGACGGCAACCCGCGCCTGGCGTACCGGACCACCGTCGAGGGCGTGCGCGCCGACGGCACCCCGAGCAACCAGGTGCTCGTCACCGACGCCGCCACCGGCAAGGTGCTGTCCACCCACGAGAAGATCCAGACCGCCGCCGGCACCGGCAAGGGCGTGTTCGTCGGCCAGGTGCCGCTCACCACCGCGCAGAACGGCTCCAGCTACTCGCTGAAGGACGACAGCCGCGGCGGCCAGTCCACCAGCGACATGAACAACGGGACCTCGGGCAACGGCTCGCTGTTCGCCAACACCTCCAACAGCTTCGGCGACGGCACCGCCGGCAACCGCGAATCCGCCGCCGTGGACGCCCAGTTCGGAGCCGCCACCACCTGGGACTTCTACAAGAACACCTTCGGGCGCAACGGCATCCGCAACGACGGCGTCGGCGCCGCCAGCCGCGTCCACTACGGCTCCAACTACGTCAACGCCTTCTGGGACGACAGCTGCTTCTGCATGTCCTACGGCGACGGCAACGGCGACGCCGCCCCGCTCACCGAGATCGACGTGGCCGGTCACGAGATGAGCCACGGCGTCACCGCCGCCACGGCGAACCTCAACTACTCGGGTGAGTCCGGCGGCCTCAACGAGGCCACCTCCGACATCATGGGCACGATGGTCGAGTGGTACGCCAACCTGCCCTCCAACCCGCCGAACTACTGGATCGGCGAGCTGATCAACCTGCGCGGTGACGGCAGCCCGCTGCGCTACATGGACCAGCCGAGCAAGGACGGCCAGTCCGCCGACTCCTGGTCCGCCGACGTGGGCAACCTGGACGTGCACTACTCGTCGGGCGTGGCGAACCACTTCTTCTACCTGCTGTCCGAGGGCAGCGGCGCGAAGAGCATCAACGGGTTCGACTACAACAGCCCGACGTCCGACGGTTCGACGCTCGCCGGCATCGGCCGGGACAAGGCCGCGCAGATCTGGTACCGCGCGCTGACCGTCTACTTCACCTCCACCACCGACTACGCGGGCGCCCGGGCGGGCACCCTCAGCGCGGCGGCGGACCTGTACGGCAACGGCAGCGCCGAGTACAACGCGGTCGCGGCCACCTGGACGGCGGTCAACGTCAACTGACACCCGCCTGAGTGGGGCCCTGCCGATCCGTGGGTGCCGGCCGGCAGGGCCGCGCGGCGGGGGCGACGGTGTGCGGACCACCGTCGCCCCCGCCGTCATGTGTGTGGCCGCCCGGGGTGATGGGTGCGGTCTCGACGGCCTCGACGGCCTCGACGGCCTCGATGGTCTGGATGGTCTGGGCGGTGGGGGTGCGGCGGCGGTAGCGCTGCTCGGTCGCGGTGCAGGCGGCGAGCAGCAGGGAGGACGCCGCCGCGCCGGCGGTGATCGCGAACGGCGCGGCGGGCCCGAAGTGCGTGGTGGCCCGGCCGCCCAGGAAGGTGCCCGCCGACTGTGCCAGGATCAACGCGCTGACCAGCGCCGCCATCGCCTCACCCAGTCGGACGGTCGGCACCGTCCGTTCGGCCAGGCCGAACATCGTGATCAGCTGCGGTGCGACCGCCACCCCGAGGAGGCCCACGGCGGGGTCAGCGTCGGTCCGCTGTTCGCGCCGGTCCGCCAGCCGGCCCACCAGCGGACCGCCGACCGCCTGACCGCAGGCCAGCGCGCCGGCCACCAGGGAGCCGCGCCACACACTGTCGGTGTTCCGGCTCACCAGCAGCAGGGTGCCGATCGGGCTCATCGCATTGGGCAGCCGGCCGAGCAGCGACCACAGCAGTACCCGGCCACCGGTCAGCTGCGCCGCCGTACGGAACTTCACGACCACGGACATCGGTACGACCCCCACGCGGAGCCGGTGCGGGCGCCTGCCTCCCGTCACCGGCCCGACCAGGCGACAGCGTCCTGCGGGTGAGTCTCGACGGTAGGGGCGGGGCGAGGGGGCGGGTAATCGGCGGATCGGCCAGGGGCGTGGGGGGCGGGGCGGGGTGGGGTTGGAGGAGTGGACAACGGGGGCGGGGTGGCGGCGGACAGATAACAGATGACAGATTTCAACATCTGTTATCTGTTCGCTGCCATCTGTCCGGTGCCGTCTGTCCGCCGTCACCTGTCCGCGTGCCGCCGGGCCCGCCGCCTCAGGGCGCGAGATCCTTGCGGATCTGGTCCAGGATCAGGGCGGCCCCGGTGTAGCCGATTCCGAGCATCCACAGATTGTCGTCCACCTGGAACACCCGGCCGTTGCGGACGGCGTCCAGGTTCTTCCACAGCGCGCCGTCGGTGATCTTGCCGTGGTCGGACTTGGCCGCGTCCCCGTAGACGGAGTAGAAGATGACGTCGGCCGCCGCCTGGTCCACCTGCTCGGGGCTGATCTCGACCGAGAACCCGGGCTTGTCCTGGTTGGCGGGTCGGCCGAGCCCGAGGTCCTTGAACAACGAGCCGACAAAGGTGTCGTTGAGGTACAGCCTGGTCGGCCCGCCCGCCAGGAAGCGCGCCATCTCGACGCGGGTGGCGGCGGCCTTGGTCGGGCCGCCGAGCGCGGTGACCAGGTCCCGTGCCTTCGCCCGGTGCGCCGCGTCCGCCGCCTCGGCCTCCGTCTGCCGGCCCGTCGCCTCGGCGTGCAGCCGGACGTTCTCCTTCCAGGTCGGCCCGGTGGTCTTGGACAGCACAGTCGGCGCGATCTTCGACAGTTCGTCGTACCGCTTGTCGTCGCGCACCTGGTTGCTCAGGATCAGGTCCGGCCGCAGCGCCGCGATCGCCTCCAGGTTGGGCTGCCCGATGGCGCCGACGGCCTTCGTCCCGGCCAGTCGGTCGGCGGGCAGGTAGCCGGGGAAGGGTGCGCCCTCGGTGACCGTGGTCGCGCCGACCGGCGTGAGACCGAGGGTGACCACCGAGTCCAGCGCGTCGGTGTCCAGCGTCACCACCCGGGTGGCCCGTGCCGGTACGGTGCTTTCGCCGCGCGCGTGTCGGACGGTCCGGGCGCCGGCCCTGCCGCTCCCGTCGGCCCCGCTGCGCCCGTCAGCCGAACCGGCCGACCGCCCGGCGGAGTTCGAGCCGCAGGCGGCGAGCGCGAGACCCGGGGCGAGCCCGGCGGCGAGGCCGAGTGCGGCGCGGCGGCTGAGGGGTCTGGGCATCGCGGCTCCTCCAACGGGCGGGCAGGGCGCGGGAATCCCTGCCCGCCCGCTGGGGCGGCTACGCCTCGGTACCGTTCTCCCGTCGCTGGCGCAGCAGTTCGTCGTACTCGGCGTGCACCCGCCGGTCCATCGCGAGGGCGAACTGGGCGTCGACGACCGTACGGGCCAGCGGCCTCACCCGCAGGATGCGTTCGGTGAGCCGGCCCGCCTCGCCGGGCGGCAGCGGGGTGTCGGCGGCGAGGGCGCCGAGCAGGTGCTCGCTGACCACGTCGATGAAGATCTCGGCGATGGCGTCCACGTGCTCCCGGGTGCGCCGGCTGGCGTCCAGCACCACCGACAGCGGCACGCCCTCGGCGACGAGTGCGGTGGTGGCGTCCATCAGGCGGCGGCTGACGTGGGTGATCCCGTCGTCCTCGATCGTGATGTAGCCCTGGGTGATCGACTCGGCGGTGTTCTCCTCGGTGAGTTGGTCGCCGAAGACGGCCTTGAGTTCGTCCCAGTCCAGGCGCACCGGGGTCTCGTCCGACCAGGGGGCGACGATGGCCGCCTCCAGTCCGATCAGCTCGGCGACGTCCCGTCCGCTCTCGCCGGCGCCGATCAGTTCGGCGATTCCGCCCAGGGTGTGGCCGCGTTCCAGCAGCTCGCCGATCATCCGCAGTCGGGCCAGGTGCTCCTCGCCGTACCAGGCGATCCGGCCCTCCTTGCGGGGTGGCTGGAGCAGTTTGCGCTCGCGGTAGAAGCGCAGTGTCCGGGTGGTGATGCCGGCCGCCTCGGCCAGTTCCTCCACCCGGTACTCGCGTTTTCTGTCGCCCGCAGCAGCTCTGACCTTGTCCACGGCGATCAGCATAGGTCCGTCACCTCCGAAGGCTCCCGGAATCCGGGCGGTCGTGCTTCTTCCATCCGGTGTCAGCAAGGACTACCCTGCCCATCATGCCAGTGATTACTGGCGCGATTGGCGGGCTCCCGGGGCCGCCCCGGGGGCAGTACCGGAACGGCAGCGCGAAGATCACCGCCCCACCCTCACGAGGAGGCCGCATGGCATCCAGCAGCAAGCGCCCCCGCTCCGGCACGTCCGGCGCCCCGACGGCGGACGAGGCCGTCCCGCACGTCCGGGTGGCGGTGATCGGCTCCGGCTTCGGCGGCCTCGGCGCCGCGGTCCGGCTGCGCCGCGCCGGGATCACCGACTTCGTCGTCCTGGAGCGCGCGGACTCGGTCGGCGGCACCTGGCGCGACAACAGCTACCCCGGCTGCGCCTGCGATGTGCCCTCCCACCTCTACTCCTTCTCCTTCGCGCCCAACCCCGAGTGGCCGCGCAGCTTCTCCGGCCAGCCGGACATCCGCGCATACCTGGAGAAGGTCGCCACCGTCTTCGGCCTGCGCCCGCACCTGCGGTTCAACACCGAAGTGCTGGAGGCCCGTTGGGAGGTCGAACAGACCCGTTGGCGGATCACCACCTCGGCCGGTCAGTGGACCGCCGACGCCGTGGTCTCCGCCGCCGGGCCGCTCGCCGACCCGCAGATCCCCGACCTGCCGGGGCTCGACGCCTTCCCCGGCAAGGTGTTCCACTCCTCCCGCTGGGACCACGACTACGACCTGACCGGCAAGCGGGTCGCGATCGTCGGCACCGGCGCCTCCGCCGCCCAGATCATCCCGTCGATTCAGCCACAGGTCGGCAAGTTGACGATCTTTCAGCGTACCCCGGCGTGGGTCCTGCCGCGCCGTGACCGCGAGATCAGCCAGCTGGAGAAGTGGCTGCACAGTCGTCTGCCGCTGACCGGCACCATCCGCCGCGGCACCCTGTTCGCGCTCCGCGAGCTCCAGGTGGACGCCTTCGTGCGCCGCCCCGGGCTGCTGCGCGTGGTCCAGCAAATCGCCGAACGCCACATCGCCCAGGGCGTGTCCGACCCGGCCCTGCGCGCCAAGCTCACCCCGGACTACCGGATCGGCTGCAAGCGGATCCTGCTCAGCAACACCTACTACCCGGCGCTCGCCGCGGCCAACACCGAGGTCGTCGCCTCCGGCCTGCGCGAACTGCGCGGCTCCACCCTGGTCGCCGCCGACGGCAGCGAGCACGAGGTGGACGCCATCGTCTTCGGCACCGGCTTCCACGTCACCGACATGCCCATCGGGGCCCGGGTGTTCGGCGCCGACGGCACCAGCCTGGCCGAGGAGTGGAAGGACGGGATGGAGGCACTGCGCGGCTCGACCGTGCACGGCTTCCCGAACCTGTTCTTCGTGATCGGCCCCAACACCGGCCTCGGCAACAGCTCGATGATCCTCATGATCGAGTCCCAACTCAACTACCTGATCGACGCGCTGACCACGCTCGGATCGATCGGCGCCACCGCGATGCAGCCCACTGCCCGGGCCCAGCGGCAGTGGAACCTCGAACTGCAGCACCGGATGGACCGCACCGTCTGGACCACCGGCGGCTGCCGCAGCTGGTACCTGGACCCGAACGGCAAGAACACCGTGCTCTGGCCCGGCTCCACCACGGCGTTCCGCCGCGCCACCCGCAAGGTCGACCTCGGCGAGTACGAGCTGATCATGCGTGCCGGACAGGGCGTCGCCGCCCGTACCACCCAGGAGGTGTCCGCGTGAGGGCCGTCACGCTGCCCGCCGAGTACGTCGCACCAGCGCCCGTCGAGGAGTTGAGCGTCCGCTCGGCGGACGGGATCCGGCTGCACGTCGAGGTCCACGGCCAGCCCGGGGCGCCGACGGTCGTGCTCGCCCACGGCTGGACCTGCTCAACCGCCTTCTGGGCACCGGTGATACGCCAACTCGCCGACCATTACCGGGTGGTGGCCTACGACCAGCGCGGCCACGGGCACAGCGAGATCCCGCCGAGCCGCGCCCGCTACTCCACCCGGGCGCTGGCCGAGGACCTCTCCGCCGTCCTCGCCCGGACCGTCCCGGTGGGGGAGCGGGCCGTACTCGCCGGGCACAGCATGGGCGGGATGACCATCATGGCCGCCGGTGGCCGCCCCGAGATCGCCGACCGCACCGCCGCCGCCGTCCTGGTCTCCACCGGGCCGGGCGAGCTGGTGGCCGAACTCGCCGTACTGCCCGAGGCGGTGCGCTCCCCGCGGCTGCGCCGCTTCCTGCACCGGCAGCTGCTGCGCTCCCGGCTGCCGCTCGGTCCGGTCTCGCCGGCCAGCCGCGTCGCGCTCAAGTACGCCACGATGGGCCCTGGTTCGTCGGCCGGGCAGGTCGAGGCGACGGCCCGCATCGTGCACGCCTGTCCGACCGTCGTCCGCGCCAACTGGGCGGGCGTCCTCGACCGCCTGGACGTCCACGCCGGACTCGCCCGGCTCGCCGCGCCGACCGCCGTCGTGGTCGGCACTGCGGACCGGCTGACGCCGCCGGTGCACGCACACCGCATCGTCGCCGAACTCGCGGACGCGCAAGGCCTGTTGCTTCTTCCCGGGGTCGGCCACATGGCGCCGCTGGAGCGGCCGGTGGAGGTCGCCGCCGAGATCCACCGGATGGCCGCCGCGTACCTGCCCGCCGCTTCCGTCCCCATGTCCATCCCCGCTCCTGCCGCTGCCTCCGCCTCCGAGAGGAACGCCGTCGCATGAACGCCATTCCGCCGTTGTCCGCACAGGTCGTCGTCGTCACCGGGGCCGCCCGCGGGGTCGGCGCGTCGCTGGCCCGAACGCTCGCCCGGCGCGGGGCCAAGGTCGCTCTCCTCGGGCTGGAACCGGACGAACTCAAGGCCGTCGCGGCGCAGTGCGGTGCGGCCGCGACCAGCTGGGAGGTGGACGTCACCGACCTCGACGCGCTCAGCGACGCCGCCGGCCGGATCAAGGAGCACTACGGCCGGATCGACGCCGTGGTCGCCAACGCCGGCATCGCCATCGGCGGGCCGTTGACGGACAGCGACCACCGGGCGTTCAGTCGGGTCATCGAGGTCAACTTGCTCGGCAGCGTCGCCACGGCCAGGGCCTTCTTGCCCGCCCTCGCCGAAAGTCGCGGGTACCTGCTGCAGATCGCCTCACTCGCCGCGCTGACGCCCGCGCCGCTGATGAGTGCGTACTGTGCCAGTAAGTCAGGGGTGGAGGCCTTCGCCCACTCGCTCCGGGCCGAAGTCGCCTATCAGGGTGTCAAGGTCGGTGTGGGGTACTTGAGTTGGACCGACACCGACATGGTGCGCGGCGCCGACGAGGACACCGTGCTCAAGCAGATGCGGACCCGACTGCCGTGGCCGGCCAACAAGACCTACCCGCTGGAGCCGGCGGTGGAGCGGATCGTGGCCGGGATCGCCCGCCGGTCGGCCCATGTCTACGCCCAGGCCTGGTTGCGCGGCATGCAGCCGGTCCGCTGGCTGTTGCCGAGCCTGATCGCGGCGGTCGGCTCCCGCGATGTCGCCCGGATCGCCCCCCAGCTCGCCGCCACCGCCGCCTCCCGCCTGCGTGCCGTCGGCGCCGGCGGAGCCGCGGACACGGCCGTGCGGGGTGGCCGGAGCGACGCGGGCCGCTGACGGCCGGCGGCGGACGGTCGACAGCCGACAGATTTCAGCAAACAGGTAACAGATGACAGATTTCAACATCTGTCATCTGTTACTTGTTGCCCGTCGGCTGCCGGCCGTCGGTGCTCCGCCCGCTCACTCGCCCGCCCGCCCCCGTCACTCCACCCACTCCTCCGCCGCCCCCCGCGCGATCCGCGCGAGCGTCTCCAGCGCCCGGCTCAGGACGGGTAGCGGCGGCGAGGCCAGGGCGACCCGGACGGCGGACGGGGAGCGCCGGGGGTCGGCGGCGAACGCGGCCGCAGGCGTGACCGCGATGCCGGCGCGCGCCGCCGCCGCGACGAAGGTCTCCGCCCGCCAGGTCGCCGGAAGCTCCCACCACAGGTAGTACGAGCACGGGTCGGCCCGGACCCGCTGCCCCGCCAGCACCTCGCGCGCCAACTGCTGGCGGGCCGTCGCGTCGGCGCGCTTGGCCGTCGCGACCGCGGCGAGGGTGCCGTCCCCGATCCAGCGCACGGCCGCCTCCAGGGCGAACCCGCTGGGCGCCCAGCCACCCGAGCGCAGCGCGCCGGCCACCCGCTCGCGCAGCGCGGCCGGGACGACCGCGAACCCGGTGGTCAGTCCGGGTGCGAGCCGTTTGGAGAGGCTGTCGACGAGGACGGTGCGCTCCGGTGCGAGGGCTGCGAGCGCGGTCGACTCGGGGCGCAGGAAGGACCAGATCGCATCCTCCACGGCCCACAGGTCGAGCCGGCGCAGCTCCTCGGCGAGGGCGGCCGTCCGCTCGTACGGCAGGCTCCCGCCGAGCGGGTTCTGCAGTCGCGGCTGGACGTAGACGGCGCGCAGCGGAGCGGTCCGATGGGCGGCGGCCACGACGTCGGGCAGCAGCCCGTGCTCGTCCACGGCCAGCGGCACGAGTGTGATGCCCAGCCGCTGGGCGACTGCCTTGACCACCGGATAGGTCAGCGCCTCCACCCCGAGCCGGTGACCGGGCGGCACCAGGGCGGACAGCGCCGCGGCGATGGCCTGCCGACCATTGCCCGCGAACAGCAGCTCCTCCCCGGCGACCTCCCGGGATCCGTCCGACACCAGCTCCGCGAACGCCTGCCGGGCCGCGCCCGTCCCGGCCGCGCCCACCGGCGCGAGCGCGGCGCCCAGCGCGTCCGCCCGTAGCAGTGGCGCCAGTGCGGTGGCCAGTAGCCCGGACAGCTGGGGGACGGCGGGGTAGTTGAGCTCCAGGTCCACCGGCGCACCGGCCGGTTCGGCGAGCGCCACCCGGTCGCCGCCCGCCCCGCCGCCCGCCCCGCCGCCAGCCCCGTGTCCGGCCCTGACGAAGGTGCCGCGTCCGACCTCCCCGGTGGTCAGCCCGCGTCGGGCCAGTTCCCGGTAGACACGTCCCGCCGTGGAGTTGGCGATGCCCCGGCTGCGGGCGAACGCGCGCTGAGTGGGCAGTTGCTGGCCCGGTCGCAGCCGCCCGCCCGTGATGGCGGCGGCGATCTCGTCGGCGATCAGGCGGTAGTCGTCCATCGACGGGCATCTCTCCATGCAACTTGACAGGATTGCACCGAGTGCAAAGTCATCATTGCATTGAGATCGATACCGGCCCTAGCCTCCTGGCATGGAAGCACTGACCCTCGCCGTAGCCGCCGGCCCCGCCGGATCGGCCGGATCCGCCGGATCGGCCGTATCCGCCGTGGACGGGCACGCCGTGCTCGGGGTCGCCGCCGTGGCGCTCGGCATGGTGCTGTCGCCGGGGCCCAACATGATCTACCTGGTCTCCCGGTCGATCGCCCAGGGCCGCCGCGCCGGGCTGCTGTCGCTGACCGGGGTCGCGGCCGGCTTCCTGGTCTACCTGGCCGCGGTGACGGCGGGCGTGGCCGCCGTGTTCTCGGTGGTGCCCGCCCTCTACACCGCGATCAAGCTGGCCGGCGCCGGGTACCTGCTGTGGCTGGCCTGGAAGGCCGTCCGCCCGGGCGGTACGGCGGTGTTCGCCCCGCAGCAGCTGCCGCCGGACCCGCCGCGCAGGCTGTTCGCGATGGGCTTCCTGACCTGTCTGCTCAACCCCAAGATCGCCATCATGTACATCTCGCTGCTGCCCCAGTTCGTGGCACCCGAGCGCGGTCACGTCGCGGCGCAGAGCCTGGTGCTGGGCCTGACCCAGATCGTGGTGGCGGTCACCGTCAACGGGCTGATCGCGGTGGGCGCGGGCGGCATCGCCTCCTTCCTGAACCGCCGCCCGGGCTGGTTGCGGATCCAGCGCTACGCCATGGGAACGGTCCTCGGCGGCCTCGCCGTTCACATCGCCACCGACCGCGCCAAGGCCGTCGCCGCCTAGTGCTGTGACCGAGAAGGTTCACCGGCTTGGGACTGGTCTGGCCTGGAGGCGGCGATGGTGCCATCTTGTGATCATGATGCATGTTCGGGAAGCCGGTGACGCTGAGGCTCCGGCATTGGTCTTGGTGCACGGCGCTGGCCGAGGCGCACGCATGTGGCGACGTCAGATGGAAGCAATGTCCGGTCGCTTTCATGTCGTTGCCCCTGATCTGCCTGGGTTCAGCGGCACGCCAGGTCCGTTCAGCATGGCGGCGGCAGTCGAATCCGTTGCTGAGATCGCTCAACAACTAGGGCCGGTGCACCTGTGCGGCCATTCCCTCGGGGCGATCGTGGCGGCACGAGTCACAGCTGAGCACCCGGACCTCGTTGCGCGGCTGGTGCTGTCCGGCGGTCCTGAGATCGCACCGGGCAAGACGTCGCCGCGGCAACTCCGGAGCGGACGACGTCGCCCTGGCTGGCTGGTCCGGGCGATCTCCGACCTTCCCCATCGCGGCGCGTGGATCGACGTGCTGGACGCCCTGGAGGCGAGCGACCTCTCCGACGTGCTTCAGCGGATC
The DNA here is from genome assembly GCF_044744365.1 of Kitasatospora sp. NPDC087314. Lineage (NCBI taxonomy): Bacteria > Bacillati > Actinomycetota > Actinomycetes > Kitasatosporales > Streptomycetaceae > Kitasatospora > Kitasatospora sp. NPDC087314. The sequence continues at coordinate 276,603 of NZ_JBIUYE010000002.1, read as the reverse complement.
GCCGCACCCACGCTCGTGCTGTGCGGTCAGCGGGATCGCGCCAGCCTGCCGGACGCCCGCCGGACCTCGGCGACCATCCCGGGAGCCCACTTGATCGTCGTTCCGCACGCAGGCCACCTTCTGCCCGTGACGGCGCCACACGCGTTCAACGCGATCGTCCAGGGATTCCTCACCCCCGAACACCAGCCGGCACCCTGAAGCCATCACGGACCGGCACGGCTCCTTCACGCGGCCATGTGTGATCCCACGTCCAGGCAGGCCCGGCCGGGCACGGATGTTGCACTCGGTGTGGGCGTGGCTGCAGCGAGTCGGTACCGTCGGGGCATGACCACAGCCTTGATCACCGGCGCGACCGCCGGCATCGGAGCCGCGTTCGCACGCCGGCTCGCCCGTAGCGGCTACCAGCTCGTCCTGGTGGCCCGGGACACCGGGCGCCTGGAGCGCGCCGCCGCCGACCTGGGCGGGAGGTTCGGCATCGAGGTGGAGGTGCTGACCGCCGACCTCGCCACCGACGAGGGCATCGCGGCCGTCGAGACCCGGCTCGCCGATTCCGACCGTCCGGTGGACCTGCTCGTCAACAACGCCGGTTTCGGCAACAAGGGCGCCTTCCTCACCGTCCCGCTGAAGGACGAGCTCGACATGCTGAAGGTCCACGTCGAGGCGATCCTGCGGCTGACCACGGCCGCTCTGCCGGGGATGCGCGAGCGCGGGAGGGGCGCGGTCGTGAACGTCGCCTCGGTGGCGGCGTTCCTGCCGCGCGGCACGTACGGGGCGAGCAAGGCCTGGGTGGTGAGCTTCACCCAGGGCGTGCTGCGCGACCTCGGCGGCACCGGGGTGCGGATGATGGCGCTCTGCCCGGGCTTCACCCGGACGGAGTTCCACGAGCGGGCCGGCATGGGCACCGGCAACATCCCGGCGTGGTCCTGGCTGTCGGCCGAGCGGGTGGTGGAGGAGGCGATGCGCGACCTGGCCCGGGGTCGCTCGTTGTCCGTGCCGGGCAAGCGTTACAAGGCCGTGGTCGCCCTGGCCCGGCTGCTGCCGTCCGGCAGGCTCGGGGGTCTGTCCTCGAAGGCGGCGCGCAGCTACCGGACGAACTGACACGAGGTCGGTCGGGCGGCCGCGGCGCGTAGAGCGCCGGACGGCACCGGACGGTGCGGGACGGTGACGCACGGCGAGGAGTCGCGGGCAGTGGCGGAGAGCAGTGAGGGACGACAGGGAATAGAGCAGCCCTCACTATTAGCTAGTCTAACTATGAGCTATGCTCGCTATGCTGGCGGCCGCCCGACCGCCCGACCCACGGAGGTCCGCCCTTGAGGCCCACCGCCATCGACTGGACGCCGCCCGAACGAGCCCAGGGCGAGCCCCGCCCACCGGCCCAGTGGCGGCGAATCCTGGCACTCTTCCGGCCCTACGCGGGCCGCCTCACCGTCGTCGGCCTGCTGGTCGCCGCCTCGGCCGTCGTGTCGGTGGTCTCGCCGTTCCTGCTCAAGGCCGTGCTGGACACCGCCATCCCGCAGGGCCGTACCGGGCTGCTCAGCCTGCTCGCGCTCGGCATGGTGCTCGCGGCCGTGGTGAACAGCATCTTCAACGTCCTGCAGACGCTGATCTCCACCACCGTCGGCCAGCGTGTCATGCACGACCTGCGCACCGCGGTCTACGGCCACCTGCAGCGGCAGTCGCTGGCCTTCTTCACCCGCACCCGCACCGGCGAGGTGCAGTCCCGGATCGCCAACGACATCGGCGGCATGCAGTCCACGGTGACGTCCACCGCGACCAGCCTGGTCTCCAACTTCACCGCCGTGATCGCCTCCGTGGCCGCCATGGTCGCGCTCGACTGGCGGCTCACCGTCGTCTCGCTGCTGCTGCTCCCGGTGTTCGTCTGGATCAGCCGCCGGGTCGGCAACGAGCGCAAGAAGATCACCACCGAGCGGCAGAAGCAGCTGGCCGCGATGAGCTCGGCCGTCCAGGAGTCGCTGTCCGTCAGCGGCATCCTGCTCGGCCGCACGATGGGCCGCTCCGACTCGCTGGCCCGGGAGTTCACCGGGCAGTCCGACCTGCTGGCCGACCTCGAAGTCCGGGCCAGCATGGCGGGGCGCTGGCGGATGAACACCATCCAGATCGTGATGGCCGCGATGCCCGCGGTGATCTACTGGGCGGCGGGCCTGTCCGCCGCGGGCGGCGCGCCGATCGTCTCGGTCGGCACCCTGGTCGCCTTCGTGACCCTCCAGCAGGGCCTGTTCCGCCCGACCGTCAGCCTGCTCTCCACCGGCGTGGACGTGCAGACCTCGCTCGCGCTCTTCCAGCGCATCTTCGAGTACCTCGACCTGCCGGTGGAGATCGCCGAGCCGCCGAAGCCGCTCACCCTGACCGACATCCGCGGCGAGGTCCGCTTCGAGGACGTCGACTTCCGCTACGACCCCGCGCAGGAGCGGCCCACCCTCTCCGGCGTCGAACTCAAGGTCCCGGCCGGGAGTTCACTGGCCGTGGTCGGAGAGACGGGCTCCGGCAAGACCACGCTCAGCTACCTCGTCCCCAGGCTGTACGACGTCACCGGCGGCCGGGTCACCATCGACGGCGTGGACGTGCGCGACCTGTCCTTCGACACGCTGGCCCGCGCGGTCGGGGTGGTCTCCCAGGAGACCTACCTCTTCCACGCCTCGGTCGCCGAGAACCTGCGCTTCGCCAGGCCGGAGGCCACCGACGCCGAACTGGTCGAGGCCGCCCGGGCCGCGCAGGTCCACGAGACCATCGCCGCCCTGCCGGACGGCTACGACACCCTGGTCGGCGAGCGCGGCTACCGCTTCTCCGGCGGCGAGAAGCAGCGCCTCGCGCTCGCCCGTACGATCCTGCGCAACCCGCCGGTGCTCATCCTCGACGAGGCCACCAGCGCGCTGGACAACCGCACCGAACACGCCGTCCAGCAGGCCGTGGACACCCTGGCCGCCGGCCGCACCACCATCACCATCGCGCACCGGCTCTCCACCGTCCGGGCCGCCGACCAGATCGCCGTCCTCGACCACGGCGAGGTCGTCGAACTCGGGACCCACGAGGAACTGGTGGAGCTGGACGGCCGCTACGCGGCGCTGCTGCGCCGGGAGGCGCCGGAGTCGGCCGCCGCCACACCGGAGCCGGCCGTGCTCGGGCACGTGTGAGCGGCCGCCTCGCGGGCGGTCGTCGTGGTCGGGCAGGTGCGAGCGGCCGCGCCTACGCGGCCTTCGGCACCTCGTTGTAGCTCTCCACGACCTCCTGGCCGGAGAGCCGCTGGATCGCCGCCATCACCTCGTCGGTCACCTGCCGACGGGCCTTCAGCGAACGGGCCTGCCCGTGCAACCCGTCGAAGTGCAGCGGCTCGCCGAACCGGACGGTCACCGTCTTGATCCGCGGCACGCGCTTGCCCACCGGCAGGATCTGCTCGGGCCCCTCCAGCGCCACCGGCACCACCGGCACGCCCGCGGTGAGCGCCAGCCAGGCGACGCCGGTCTTGCCCCGGTAGAGCCGGCCGTCCAGCGACCGGGTGCCCTCGGGGTAGATGCCGAAGGCCTTGCCGTCCTCCAGGATCTCCAGCGCGGACTCCAGCGAGGCCTGAGCGGAACGGTAGGTGCCGCGCTCGACCGGCACCGCGCCGATCGCCTCGAAGAAGCCCTTGGACAGCCGGCCCTTGAGCCCCGTCCCGGTGAAGTACTCGGCCTTGGCGAGGAAGTGGACCCGGCGCGGGGTGGTGAGCGGGATCACCACGCTGTCGATGAAGGACAGGTGGTTGCTGGCCAGGATGACCCCGCCCTTGCGCGGCACGTTCTCGGCACCCTCGATGACCGGCCGCCAGATACCGCGCGAGACGGGTTTCAGCACCAGCCTGGTGGCGAGATCGAGCATGGTTCCCTCCCTGGACGAACGATCGCCCGGGAGGAGCCCGGGCCTGCAATCAGATCCGCAGACTACGACACCCACCCCCGCGCCCGTCCACTCCCGCCGACCGTGGCGCGCACCACGGCCGGGTAGGGTACGGCCGTCCGAACCGAGCACAACCCCGCAGTACCAGGAGGGCACGATGGAGACCACTGAGGCGATCAAGGCCATGTTCGACCGCTTCGACAAGGACGGCGACGGCAAGATCACCCCGGCCGAGTACGCGCTGGTCGCCAACGAGATGGGCGACCACGACGTGACGATCTCGATGGCCGAGGCGCTGATCCACACCATGGACACCGACCACGACGGCGTGCTGACCTTCGCGGAGTTCCTGGCCGCCCGCCGGCGCTGAGTCCGCGTCGACGGGGCCGGTCGCCGTACCGGCGGCGCCGGCCCCGTTCGGAGGCCCGCGAGGGCCCCTGGTACCGACGTGTCAGGACCCCCGCGTCAGGAACCCCTCGCGTCAGGACCCCGCGCGTCCCCGCGTCAGGACTCCACCGGGAACACCCGGCGCACCACCCGCTCCGCCGCCCCGCCGTCGTCCCACGGGCAGAACCTCGCCCGGAACCGCGCCCGCGCGGCCGGCTCCGGATCGCCCGCCAGCAGCGCCTTCGCCAGCCCGTCCGCGTCCACCGTGACCGCCCCCGGCGGCTCCGCGAACAGGTCGAAGTAGACGCCGCGCACCCGCTGGTACTCCTCCCAATCCGGTGCGAAGACCACGACCGGCCGGTCCAGCACCGCGTAGTCGAACATCATCGACGAGTAGTCCGTCACCAGCGCGTCCGCCGCGAGGTAGAGGTCCTCCACGGTCGGGTGGGCCGAGACGTCCACGATCGCGGCCGAGCCCTCGTCCGCCGCCAGGTCGCCCGGGCCGCCGGTGTGGAAGTAGTGCGTGCGCACCAGCAGGGTGAAGTCCGGGCCCAGCCGGCGGGCCAACTCCCGTACGTCCAGCAGCGGCACGTAGCCGCCCTGGTCCCCGCGGTGGGTCGGGGCGTACAGCACGGCGGTGGTGCCGGGCCGCAGTCCGAACCGTTCGCGCATGGCGCGCACCTCCGCCGGTGCGGCGTTGGCCAGCCGGTCGTTGCGCGGGTAGCCGGTGTCCAGCATCTCGTACCGGCCGGGGAAGGCGCGGGCGAAGTGCTCGCTGGTGTGCGGGTTGGAGGAGACCAGGAAGTCCCAGCGGTCGATGGCCTCCTGGAGCCGGTCGAAGTCCATCCCCTCGGCGGCCTCGGGGCGCTCGCGCAGGTCCATGCCCATCGCCTTGAGCGGGGTGCCGTGCTGGGTCTGCACGTGGACCGTGCCCGGCCGCTTCGCCATCGTGCGCGGGAAGTTGACGTTGTTGACGAAGTACTTGGCGGTCGCCATCGCCTTCAGGTAGGCGGGGGTGTTGACGATCACGTACGGCACGCCGGGCGGTATGGTCGCGGCCTGGGCGCGGTTCTCCACCACCCACACGCCCCGGATCTGTGGCGCCAGTTCCCGCGCCTTCTCGTAGATCGCCGCCGGGCTGCAGGCGTAACCCCGGTGCCAGTACGCCGCGTAGACCGCCAGGTGCTCGTCCAGCGGCAGCCGGCGGAAGGCGTTGTACGCGGTGAACCTGGCGCCGCTGCGCACGCCCTTCCTCACCGCGGGCGCCACCGCCCGTGCCCCGCGCTTGAGTTCGCCCGGCAGTCGCCCGGTGCGGCGCAGCTCCGCGTACGCGATCCGGGCGCCGCGCGCGGCCAGCCGGTACTGCACGCCGCGCACGCCGCCGGGGTAGCGGTAGCCGGCCGGGCGGTGGCCGGCGAAGTGCCGGGCGATCTGGCGGAAGAAGTCCTTGCGCCGGTCGGCGGGGACCAGCCCGGGGGTGTCGTAGACGTTCAGCGCCTGTCGGACGGTCCGCTCGAAGACCAGGGTGCGCAGCGCGTCCGGGACGGGCTGGCCGGGGCGGTCCGGGCGGTCCAGGAAGGCGAAGATCGCGTCGTACTGGGCGAACACGTCGGCGTGCTTGGGGGAGGCGGTGGCGGTGATCGCGCCGTCCCGGCCGCGCCGGTAGAAGTAGCAGGGGCGGTCGAGGTAGCGCAGCCGCTCGGCGGCCAGCAGCGCGGGGTAGGTGACCGAGATGTCCTCGTAGTAGCCGCGGCCGAAGGAGACACCGAGGCCCTCCAGGAAGGCGCGGCGGAACACCTTGTTCCACACCGACATCACGGTCTGGAACAGCGCCGGGTGCTCGGCCAGCGTGCAGCCCTCGACCAGCGGGGAGTCGGCCAGCACGTGGCGCCAGGGGTTGGGCTCGGTGCCGCCGTCCGGGTAGACGTGGGTGAAGCCGGTCAGCAGGACGTCGGCGGGCGTCTCGCGTGCGCGCTCCCGCTCCAGTTCGTCCAGGACCGTGCCGACCGTCTGCTCGGGCAGCCAGTCGTCGCTGTCCACGAACCAGACGTACTCGCCGCGCACCTGCGGCAGGGCGGCGGTGCGGGCGCCGCCGAGGCCCTGGTTCTCGGTGAGGTGCAGGACCCGCAGCCGGGGGTCGCGGGCCGCGTACGCGTCCAGGACGGCGCCGCAGCCGTCGGGGGAGAGGTCGTCGACCGCGATCACCTCGAAACGGGTCTCCGAGGCGGGGGTGTCGCCGAGGATCGAGTCGAGGCAGCGCGGCAGGAACCGCGCCACGCCGTGGACCGGGAGCACGATGCTGAGGAGGAGGGGCACGCTGGCCGAGTCTACCGATCCACCGGGTCCGACCTGCGGGGACGTCGGGGAGGGGGCGCCTGGCGGGCGTCGGCGGGGCGATCGGCCGCCCCGGGGGCGGGGCTCCGGACCCGGAGCCGCCGGTGCCGGGCCCCGAGCGGGGTGGCACCGGCAGCCTGGTGGCGGCCCGGCCGACCCTCTACGGCCGGCCGCCGGTCCGGGCACCTCGCGAGCCTGGCCACCGCAGCGTCGAGGCGGCCGAGCAGTGGCTCGCAGGAGCCGGAGTTCTTCATCACTCGAACACATGCCTGGGTGCGATCCGGCATGAGCACGTTCTCACAGATATTGCTTGGAGGAATCCCGGGAGTCAATCCCTCGGATGTGTTCACTTCATGAAGCGTGGCCGAGTCGACCGGTCGCTTTGTCGACGACCGGGAGCCGTCCCCTATATCCGCGGCCGGGTCCGTGCCGCCTCCGTCGCCGCGATCGCCGCTGTGGCCGGTGCGACCACCGGGCCGCCCGTGAAACCCCGTGCGCCGGGCGTGCACCGGGCCACCGGGCGCCGGGTCCGCGCTCCGGGTCCTGCTGACGGATGGCCGGTCGTGCACCATCATTGATGCCTAGTCGTGACCGGCCTGGTGGCCCCTGGTGCATCGTCAGTTGACGCCGCACGATACGGTGGCACAACACCAAGGACGGTTGCGCGAAGGCCGTCCATCGCGGATAGTCTTCGCCTCACGGCCCTGGCGCCTCGTAGGGGTGGGAAACTGATGGAACACATGCAAGTGCGGACTCGGCCCCGCGTGCCGGCGATCCAGTGCGGTGTCGGCACGACCGGCCGTCGGATCGACCGACACCTGGCCGTGCTCGGCGCGCCCGCACTCTCGGCGGTGGACACCGCCGAGGCGCTCGGGTTGATAAGAGAGCTGACGCCGCGCGGCGAGAGCGCTCCGACGGCCAGGCGCCGCCACGTGCGGGTGTCGCTGCTGGCGCCACTGCGTCGGCTGCGGCGAAGCCTCTTCGGCAGTCGCGGCTAACCCGCTCACCTGCTGGACCCGTACCCCGGCGGACCACACGGACCGCCGGGGCTTCGGTGTGCGCGGGCCCCTGACCTGCGCCCGCCCACCCCGCCCCGGCTACTTTGGTCTGAACCTTTCACCCTAGTGCAGTTTGCCTCCCTGGCAAGCGGAGTCCGCGAGGTGCTGCGCGAGGCCCCCCGGCGTGGGTGAGGATGGCGCCATGGCGGACAACACCCACTCCACCCACCCGGGCCCCTTCCAGACCACCACCCTCGAGATCACCACCGGCAGCCGCGAGGTCGCGCTCGACATCACCGACCGCTGCGCCGCGTTCCTCACCGACCGGGCAGCCGGTCGCGACGGCCTGCTCAACGTCTTCGTCCCGCACGCCACCGCCGGGATCGCCGTCCTGGAGACCGGCTCCGGCAGTGACGACGACTTCCTCGACACCCTGCGCGAGCTGCTCCCCGCCGACGACCGCTGGCGCCACCGGCACGGCAGCCCCGGCCACGGGCGGGACCACGTGGTGCCCGGCCTGGTCGCCCCGCACGCCACCCTGCCGGTGATCGGCGGCCAACTGGCGCTCGGCATCTGGCAGTCCGTGGTGCTGATCGACACCAACGGGGACAACCCGCGCCGGACCGTCCGGCTGTCCTTCCTCGGCTGACCCCGGACGGGCGCTCGACCGACCGGACGCCCTACTCGGCGGCGGGGTCGGCGGCGGGGTCGGCGACGGCGGCGGCCACCGCGGCCAGGTAGCGCTCGATCGCCAGGTGCTGGCAGAGCAGCGCGACCGGTCGGCCCAGCCGCGCGTACCAGGCGGCCAGCCTGGAGAACGCGGACACCTCGAACCACACCCCGCCGTCGGCGTCCATGGACACCAGGAACGCCTCCTCGCCGCACTCCGGGTGCCCGGGGAGGGTGCCGTACGCGAAGCCGATCCGGCCCGGATCGTCGAGCGTCCACACCACCCGGCACGGGATCACCAGCCGCGGCCACCGGCCGCCCGGCAGGCTCAGTCGCAGCAGCACCGTCGCCCCCGCCTCGGCCGGCCCGTGCGGGTACACGGCGAAGCCGGTGCCCAGCTGGCAGCCCCAGCCGAGCACGTACCGCCCGGCCCGCTCCAACACCTGCGCCCCGTGTCCCAGGTACACCCGTCGCCGCAGGTGCGCATACCCGTCCGGCAGCCGCCCGCCGAGGGTCGCGCCCATCTCGGGGTAGGAGAACCCGGCGTCGCGGGCGGCGTTCAGTCGCCGCTGAAGATCGCTGGCCATCCGCCCACCGTAGTCCCACGCCGCCAGGCCGGCGTCGGCCGGGCGGTGGGGTTTGGCCGGGTGGGGGCCCGGGGGGGGCGTTCAGTCGTCCAGTGCGATGGCGTTCTTGGCGCGTTCGACGGAGGCCTCGGAGGCCGGCCCACCCGGATTCTCGGTCGCCAGCGCCTGGTTGAGCTCGACGAACGGGCGCAGCCGCCGTTCGTACCGGGCGAAGGCGCCCTGGTGGTCGTCGTCGGCCCGGGCGAGGGCGTCGGCGAGGACGTGGGCGCCGACCAGGGCGAGGCTGGTCCCCTGGCCGGACAGCGGGGAGGCGCAGTAGCCGGCGTCCCCGAGCAGGACGGTCCGGCCCTGTGACCAGCGGTCCAGGTGGATCTGCGCCATCGCGTCGCAGTAGAGGTCGGGCGCCTCGTGCAGGGCCTTCAGCAGCCTCGGGGTCTCCCAGCGCAGCGCCGCCATCCGTTCGGCGACGAGCTGCTTCTGCGCCTCGGGATCACGCCGGTCGGTGGGCAGGGGTTCGGCCGCGAAGCCGAAGGTGACCCGGAGCTGCGAGTTGTCGCGCACCGGGTAGACGCCGTAGCCGGCCTCGCCGTCCCGCAGCCACAGCTGCCAGTCCTCCAGGGCCAGGAAGTTGTCCGCGCTGAAGATCGCCAGGTGCATCCCGAGGTGGCGGGTGAAGCTCTCCTCGGGCCCGAAGGCCAGGCGGCGCACGGCCGAGTGCAGGCCGTCGGCCCCCACGACCAGGTCGAAGCGGCGCGGGGCGCGGTGCTCGAAGTCGACCAGGACGCCGTCCTCGTCCTCGTCGAGCGCGGTGACGGCGTCCCCGAACACGAACTCGGCATCGGCCGCCGCCCGTTCGTGCAGGAGGCGGACGAGGTCCTCGCGCAGCAGCTCGATGTCGTCGCTGTCGAGCCGCCCGCTGCTGAAGGTGTGTTCGGTGGAGCGGTGGATCTCCCGGCCGTCGGCGTCGAGCACGGACATCCCGCGCATCCGGGTGCGGTGGGCGCGGGCCTGCTCCAGCAGGCCCAACCGCTCGATCACACCGAGTGCGGCGCCGCGGATGTCGACGGCCTGGCCGCCACGGCGCAGGCCGGGCGCGCGCTCGACGACCGTCACGGCGAGGCCCCGGCGGCTCAGCAGGCAGGCGAGCGCGGAGCCCGCGATGCCGCCGCCGGAGACGAGCACGGTCGTCGGCATGGTTTTCGGCATGGTCTTCATGGGAGCCCCCTCGGGTCGGTGTGCCGCTCGGCCTGTACGCCGTAAGCGCCTTGAATGTACGGCGTACGTTCAGGGCTGCCAAGTGCAGTTTTTCCGTTGCTGAGCTAGTGCATGGACCGGCTTGTGGACAAGTCCGCTGGTAGGATCTGAGCTAGTACAGGTTCGGCGCCCGCCGAAAATGATCCGCAGTCCGTGAGGGAGCCGGCAGCACATGGCCTCGAAGCCCGAGCCCGCCCCGCCGTACCGGCGCATCGCCGACGAGATCGGGCGGCGCATCGCCGACGGCACGCTCGCCCCCGGCGGGCGGGTGCCCTCGACCCGCCAGATCGCCCGCGAGTGGAACGTCGCGCTCGCCACCGCCACCAAGGTCCTCACCACACTGCGGCTGGAGGGGTTGGTCGAGACCAGGCCCCGGGTCGGCACCGTGGTGGCCAGCGGCAGCGACGCAGGCCCCGGCATCGCGGCCGGCTCCGCGTCGGGCTCCGCACCGGGCTCCGCCACCGCGAAGGCGCTCCGGCGCCGGCCGGCCGACCCGCCGGCCCCCTCGTCCGCCGAGCTGACCAGGGAGCGGATCGTCCGGGTCGCCGTCGAGATCGCCGACGGCGAAGGGCTCGCCGCGCTGTCCATGCGCAGCGTCGCGGCCCGGCTCGGCGTCGCCGCGATGTCCCCCTACCGGTACGTCGGCGGCAAGGACGACCTGGTGCTCCTGATGGCGGACTCGGTGTTCGGCGAGGAGGGCTACCCGGCCGACCCGTCGGGGCCGTGGCGGGCGAGGCTGGAACTCGGCGCGCACACGTTGTGGCGGATCTACCGCCGGCACCCTTGGCTCGCGCAGGTCGGCGCTCTGACCCGCCCGCTGATGCTGCCCGCCCTGATGGTGCACGCTGAGTGGGCGCTCGCCGCGTTGGACGGCCACGGTCTCGCCCCGGAGACCATGCTCGACCTGCATGTCCTGCTCTACTGCTATGTCCAGGGGATCGCCGTCCACCTGGAACGGGAGTCCCAGGCCGAGGCCGGCACCGGCCTGACCGGGGACCAGTGGATGGACAGCCAGGGACCGGCCATGGCGGCGATCGTCTCGGGCACCCGCTACCCCGTGTTCGCCCGCGTCGCCGGCAGCTTCGGCAAGGGCAACGGCTACGACCTCGACCTGGACACCCTGTTCGCCTTCGGGCTGCGCCCGCTCCTGGACGGTGTCGCGGCCATGATCGAGGAGGCCGGGCAGGAGGCGGGGCGCTGACGGGGGCCACCGGTACCGCCTTGCGGCGGGGGCGGGAGACGGAGTAGGAAGGCGGCATGAGCGACAGCGCGACGAACGAGGACGCGGCGGTGTGCGAGCTCGCCTCCGGCGACGGGGCGCAGGCGGCGCTGGTGCGCGATCCGGCGTCGACCGGGCCGCGGGCCGACTGCGTGCTGTGCGGGGAACCGACCGAACTGCCCGTCGACCGGCCGGGCAGCACCCTCTGCCCGGTCTGCGCCTGGCAGCAGGCCCAGCGCATCGCCTGCTCGGGCTGATCGGTCTGCTCTGCTCTGACCGGACCGGACCGGACCGGCTGGTGCTGGGTGCTGGGTGCTAGGCGTCCTCCCGGCCGGCCAGGGCGAGGGTCGAGCCGTGGCGGCCCTTGCGGACCAGCAGCTGTGCCGGGATGCGGCTGCGCAGGTCGGCGACGTGGCTGACGATGCCGACCGCCCGGTCGCGCTCGCGCAGGCCGTCGAGGACGTCCATCACCTCCTCCAGGGACTGCTCGTCGAGGGTGCCGAAGCCCTCGTCGATGAACAGGGTGTCCAGCGGCATGCCGCCGGCCTCGTCGGTGACCACGTCGGCCAGTCCCAGGGCCAGGGCGAGGGAGGCGAAGAAGCCCTCGCCCCCGGAGAGCGTCGCGGTGTCCCGCTCGGTGCCCGTCCAGGCGTCGACCACGCGCAGGGCCAGTCCGGAGCGCTTGTTGCCGGTGCCCCGGTCGTCGCTGTGCACCAGGGTGTAGCGGCCGCCGGACATCCGGACCAGCCGGTCGCTGGCCGCCGCCGCGACCTGCTCCAGCCGGGCCGCCAGGACGTACGACTCCAGGCGCATCCGGAGCCGGTTCTCGGTGGAGGTGCCGGCGGCCAGCGCGGCGAGCCGGTTGATCCGCCCGTACCGGGCCAGCGCCGGGGCCAGTTCGGCGGCGAGGTCGGCCAGTTGCCGCCCGATTGCGGCCAGCGCCGCGCACCGCTCGCCGGCCGCCGACCGGGCGGCGTGCGCCCGGCCCAGCCGGTCGGTGGCGGCGCCGAGCGCGGCCGCGGCGGCGGACAGGTCGGCCGGCGGACGGGACGCGGCCTCGGCCAGTTCGGGCAGCGCGAGCTCGTGCCGGACGGCGGCGGACTCCACGCGGTGCCGCTCCAGCCGGGCCTCCAGCCGCTCGCGCTCCGCACGGGGGAGCAGCACGGCCAGGGCCTCGTCGGGGCTCGGGAAGCCCGCGGCGGAGGCGGCCTCGGCCAGCTCGTCCTCGGCGTCCCCGAGCCGGGCCAGTGTCTGCGAGCCGGCCCGGGAGGCCTCGGCCGCGGCGGCGACCTGCTCGACTAGCCGCTCCAGCGCAGCCGCCCGCGCGGCGACGGAGACCGCCCCGCCCCGGGCGGCGGCCACCCGTTCGGCGAGTTCGCGCTGTTCGAGGTGGAGCGCCTGGAGCCGGTCGGTGCGGACGGCGGCGCGCTCCCGGGCCTCACGCAGCTCGGCGAGCCGGCGGTCCTGGTCGGCCGACAGCCGGGCGATCTCCCGCTCGACCCGGCCGAGCCCCTCCGCCGCGTGCAGCGCCTCGCGGTGCTCGCGGTCCAGCTCGGCGAGGGTCCCCGCGAGCGCGTCGGCGCCCTCCGGCCCGGCCGCCCCGGCGGCGGTGGCCTCGCGGACCCGCAGTGCGGTGAGGGCCTGGTCGGCCGTGCTCCAGGCCTGTTCGGCGGCGGCCTGGGCCCGGCGCGCGCGCTCCTCGTCGTCGGCGCCGACCCGGCCGTCGGCCGCTTCGGCGGGCGCCGGGTGCTCGGGCGAACCGCAGACCCGGCACGCCTCGCCCGCGCGCAACTGCTCGGCCAACTCGGCGGCCATGCCCGTCAGCCGCCGCTCGCGCAGGCCGAGGCTCTGCTCGCGGGCGTCCAGCGCGGCGGTGCGCAGGGTGATGACGCGCGGCTCGGCGACGGCGATCTCGGCCCGCAGGCCGTCGCGCTCCCGGGCGGCGTCCAGCCGGGCGGTCAACTCGGCCCGCCGGCCGTCCAGTTGCTCGACGAGCGCGCCCGCGGCCCGGGCCCCGGTGTGCTGCTCCTGGAGGCCGCTGAGCCGTTCGTCGTACTCGGCCAACCACTCCTCGGCCTCCTCGGCGAGCTCGTCGGCCTGCCGGCGCTCCTCGTCCAGGCTCCGCTGCTCGCGGGCGAGTTCGGCGCAGCGCCGCTCCTCCGTCCGGGCCGCCTCCAGCCGGACCAGTTCGGCCCGCAGGCCCCGCTCGGCCTCGGCGAGTTTGGTGGCCCCGGCCTCGGCCAGCGCCGGGCCCTCGCCGCCCGCGCCGGCCAGCGCCTCGCGGTACCGGCGCTCGGCCTCCTGGCCGCGCCGGTGCGCGTCGGCCGCGCCCTCGCGCAACCGCAGCGCGGACTCCACCCCGACCGCCGCCTGCGCCGCCGCCAGCCGCCGCCCGTCCCGGGCCGCCTCCGACTCGAACGCGGCCAACCGGTCGGCCTGGAGCACCGCCTGCCGGTGGCGGCGTTGGCGCCCGGCCAGCTCCTCGGCGGCCGCCCGCCCGCCCTGGGCGGCGCGCTGCGCCTCCTCGGCGCCCGCCAGCGCCTCCTCGGCGACGGCGAACTGCTCGGCCGCGCCGCTGCGCAGGATCGCCGCCCAGCCGAGCACCCCGGCGGTCAGGTCGGCGGCGTCCTCCTCGGCCGGCACCCAGTCCTCGGCGGGCTCGGCGGCGGGCCCCGCCGCCTGCTCGGCCTTGCTGGCGAGATCCCGCAGGCGGCGCCGGCCGGCCTGGACGGCGGCCTCCTGGGTGCGCCGCTGCTCCGCGAGCCACGCCTCGACGTGCTGGAACCGCTCGGTGTCGAACAGCCGCCGCAGCAGCTTGCCGCGCTCCTCCGAGTCGGCCTTGAGGAAGCGGGCGAAGTCGCCCTGCGGCAGCAGCACGACCTGGCAGAACTGCTCCCGGTTCATGCCGATCAGCCGGTGGATCTCCTCTCCGGCCTCCTGGTGCGACTTGCTCACCGCGCGCCAGCCGGGCGTGCCGTCCCCCGCGTCGGCGGCCCACTCGCGCAGCAGGGTCTGCGGCCGCTCGACGGTGGTGCCGGTGCCGACCTTCTTCGGCCGCCGCTGCTCCGGCAGCCGGGTGATCTGCAGCCGCCGCCCGCCGAGCGTCAGCTCCAGCCGGACCTCGGTCAGCCTGCGCGGGTCGGCGTGGTCGCTGCGCAGCCGGTTGGCCCGCCGGGTGCCGGGGACGTCGCCGTAGAGGGCGAAGCAGACCGCGTCCAGCACGCTGCTCTTGCCCGCGCCGGTGGCGCCGCGCAGCAGGAACAGGCCGCCGGCGGCGAGCGCGTCGAAGTCGACGCTCTCGCTGCCCGCGAACGGGCCGAAGGCGCTGACGGTGAGCCGGTGCAGCCTCATCGGGGCAGGTCCGCCTTCCGGTCGGTGGTCTCCCGGACGCTCTCGAACCCGGCGCGCAGCCAGCCCAGTTCGTCCTGCTCCGGCTCGGCGCCGGGGCGCACGTGCCGCAGGAAGCCCTCCGCGATCTCCAGGTCGGCCCGACCGCTGACCCTGGCCGCGTACGACCGGGAGGGTTCGGCCTCGCTCTCCTCGGGGTCGAAGAGCAGTTGGAGGGTGTGCGGGAAGCGGCGGCGCAGCTGCTCCATCGGCTCGCTCGGGCGGGCCGCGTCCGTCAGCGTGGCCTGCACCCAGGCCTGCTCGTACGGCGCGTACTCGTCCGCGCTGAGCAGCGCGTCGAGGGTGTCGCGCAGGGTGGCGAGCGGGCGCGGCTGCGGGCAGTCGACCCGCTCGGCGGTGACCGAGCCGTCGGCCGCGAGGTCGACCAGCCACATGGTCTTGCGCTGGTTCACCTCGGAGAAGGAGTAGGCGAGCGGCGAGCCGCTGTAGCGCAGGTGCGGGGCGAGGGTCTGGCAGCCGTGCAGGTGGCCGAGCGCGGCGTAGTGCACGCCGTCGAAGACCGCGGCGGGCACCGAGGCGACGCCGCCGACCGCGATGTCCCGCTCGCTGTCGCTCGCCGTGCCGCCGGTGACGAAGGCGTGCGCCAGCACCACCGCGCGGGTGCCGGCCGGGCGGGCCGCGAGATCGACCCGGACCCGGTCCATCGCCGCGCCGAGCACCGCCGCGTGCCCGCCGCGCTCCAGCCCGAACCGCTCGCGCACCAGCGTCGGCTCCAGGTACGGCAGCCCGTAGACCGCCACCGGCCCGTGCTGGTCCGCCAGCAGTACCGGGGTGGCGCACTCGCCCGGGTCGGTGCGCAGGTGGATGCCGGCCCGGCCGATCAGCCCGGCGCCGACGCCGAGGCGGCGGGCCGAGTCGTGGTTGCCGCTGATGAACACCGTCGGCACGCCCAGCTCCGCCAGCCGGTGCAGCACGTCGTCGAACAGGGCGACCGCCTCCAGGCCCGGCAGCGCCCGGTCGTACACGTCCCCGGCGACCAGCACGGCGTCCACGCGCTCGGCCCGGACCACGTCCACCAGGTGGTCCAGGAAGGCGCGCTGGGCGTCGTGCAGGCTCTCCCGGTGGAAGGAGCGGCCGAGATGCCAGTCGGAGGTATGCAGCAGTCGCATGGTTCCCGACCCTAACGTCCGTCACTGACAATCCCGCCCGGACCCGTCGCCCCGGGCGTCCCGGGGCGACGGGTGTTCGATTACTCGGGGTGGATTGTCAGTGGCTCTGTGTATGTTCCTCGCTGTCGGCGACTCCGGGTCGGAGCGGTCGGCGGTGTCCGGTGCTGGGCGAGCGGGTGGGAGGAACCATGCGGGTGTGGTCGTTGGGTGGTGCGGGCTTCGGGGTTTCGGAGGGCTGCGGGGGTCTCGGGGGCGGTCGGGCCTGCGGGGGCGCCGGTGTGCTCGGGTGGTCGCGGGTCCGTCGGCGGGTGCTGCTGCGTGCCGGGCGGAGGCCCGGGCCGGGCGGAGGGGTGGACGGTGGGTCGGGCGGTGGGTCGGGCGGTCCCGGCGGGGCCCGGCCGCCGGGTGGCGACCGGCCGCCGGGTGGCCGTGCGGGCGGGCCGGGTGCGCGGGGGCGGCGCGGAGGGCGGGTCCGGGGCGCTCCGCCGCCGCAGCCGGTGGCGGTCGCGCTGGCGGCGGCCGCCGCCGACTTCGCCGGGCTCGCGCGGTACGGGCTGTTCGGCCGGCTCGGCCACCAGGAGTACCTGCGGTGGGTGGAGAAGCAGCTGAGAGCCCTGCACGGGCAGGGCCTGGAGGTGCACCTGCGGGTCCTGGAGGCGGGTGACTACGAGGACTACTGCACGGCGCTCGGCCTCGATACCCGGGCGCCCGCCGCCCGGGTCGCGTACGCGGGGGATCCGGAGCTGGCCGGGGAGCCCTTCGTCTACACGGGGGAGCCGCTGGCCGAGTTGCTCCCGGCCCTGCTGGACGACCACCGGGCGCGGGTGCGGATGTCCGTCGCCGGCGCGGCCCTGCTGGAGGCGGTCGGCGACGATCCGGGCGGGGAGCGGCGACTGGCGGCGGTGATGGGGTACGTGACGTCCGCCTACCTCGCGCTGGCCGAGGGTGCGGGGGAGGGCTGTCACCTGCTGACGCTGCGTTGCCACGGTCCGGAGGACGGCGAGGAGCTCACCTCGGCGGTGGACGTCTGCGTGGAGGCGGGCGGCCTGTACGCCACCGGGCGGGACACCGAGGCGTTCTGCGTCACGCTGGCGGCGGGCGTGGCCGCCGGCGGGGCGGGGGCGCTGCTGCTCCACGGCGATCCGGGCGTTCCGGCGTCCGGGGCCGCGGTGTCCCCGGCCGCAGCGCCCGGGGCCTCGGCGTCCGACGGGCCGTGGGTGCGCGGTTGGGCGCTGGCCGACGGGCGGTTGCGGCCGATGACCGTCCACGAGGTCTTCGACGAGCTGGCCGACGACGCCGCGCGCGGTCTGCCCTTCCCGCCCGGGGTGGTCCCGCGACCGGGCTTCCCGCTGCCCGGCTTCGCTGGGCCGGGGGAGGGAGGTGGGCGGCTGGGGTGACCAGGGGGTTTCCGCCCTCGCGTCCACCATGCGGCGCTGGGGACTGTTCATCGACCGCCTGTTCGGGGAAGATTCGGAGAAGATCAACAGCAGGAGCGTGCGGTTCCCCACGCCGCCGCTCCGGCCGCTCCGCTCCGTACCGTGCCCCGCAGGTCAGTCCCGCGCACCACCGGTCCGGCGAGCCCGACACCGAGAGGGGGACGCATGAGCCGGATCGAGTACAGCGCGGAGATCGCCGAGCTGCTCGGCAGGGTGCGCCGGCGTCCCACCGCGGGGTGGCCGTGGCGGCCGGGCGAGGAGGTGCCCGACGGGCTGCCGGTGAAGCAGTCGTGGGGGTGGCTGTTCGCCCCGGACGGGCGGGTGCTGACCCTGGTCAACCCCAGGGACGGGATCTGCTCGCTCCCCGGCGGCTCGCTGGAGCCGGAGGACGCCGGGGATCCGTCCTCCACCCTGGCCCGTGAGGCGGCCGAGGAGGCCCAGGCCGTGATCGGCCGGCCGTACTACCTCGGTTACCTCTACGACCGGGTCGGCTCGGCGAACGGCGGGCACGAGTGCGCGCGGGTCCGGATGGCGGCGGCGCTGCGGTCGGTCGGTCGGTCCGTGCCCGACCCGGCCTCCGGTCGGCACTACCGGCGGCTGCTGGTCGCGCCCGGGCTCGCCGTCGAACTGCTGGGCTGGGGCGCGGCCGGGCTGCGCCAGGCCCGGGCGGCGGTCGCCACCGCCTCCCGCAGGCTCGGCGTGCCCGTCGCCGCGAACGAGACGATCGAGGAACTGCCGGTGGAGGGTTGTGTGGTCTTCCCCGGCGCCGTCTATCCGGACGCCGCCCACTCGAGTGAGCATCGGCCCAGCGAGTCCCGCCCGAGCCTCGGGTAGCCCGACGAGGGGCGGCCGGGCGGATCGGCGACGGTCGCCCGGCATGCGGCGCGTTCGGGGTGGTGGGCCCGAGACGGCGTGTCCGGGGCGGCGTGTTCGCCCGGGCCTCGGGTAGTCCAGCGGGGTGCAGCCGAGCGGCCTCGCGGCCATCCGCCTGATCGGTGGTCAGGGATTCGGGCCGCGAGCCGGGGGCCGCGTGCGCCGAAACCACCCGACTCCACCGGCAGGCCCGACGGTGTGGGGGTCGCGCCGGTGTCCTGGCCGTGACGGTGTCCTGGCCGCGCTCTGACCGCCGACTGACCACTTGCTGACTTTTTCGCCGACCACTGTCTACGCGCGATGACCGACGCCCATCGGCGTACACCGGCGCTGACCAGCGCCAACTCTCGCCCTGTGTCCGGTGGTTCACTTTTGCGTTGTCAGACGGTCCGTCAATGTCCTTGGCATGACCGCTTCCCGGTTCACCTACTGCCTGGTATTCCTTCTGTGACCAGTGCCACACCAGGAGGTGTCATGCTCCGCCCAGCTCGTGCCCTGTCTGTCGCCGCGATAGCGGCTCTCCTCACTCTCACGACGCTCTTCACCGCGTCATCCGCGAACGCGGCCGGTGTCAACTATGTCGCCCTCGGGGACTCCTACTCCGCCGGTGTCGGCGCCGGCAGCTACCTGAGCGACAGCGGTAGCTGCAAGCGGAGCACCAACGCGTACCCGTACCTGTGGAAGAACGCGCACTCGCCGTCCTCCTTCTCCTTCGTCGCCTGTTCCGGCGCCAGAACCGGGGACGTGCTCAACCAGATCTCCGCGCTGAGCTCCAGCACCACGCTGGTCAGCCTCTCGGTCGGCGGCAACGACGCCGGCTTCGCCGACACCATGAAGACCTGCGTGCTGGACTCGGACAGCGCCTGCCTCAGCGCCGTCAGCGCGGCCCAGTCCTACGCCCGCAACACCCTGCCCGCCCAGCTGGACAAGGTGTACTCGGCGATCCACGCCAAGGCCCCGAACGCCCACGTCGTGGTGCTGGGTTACCCGCACCTCTACAAGATCGGCGGCAGCTGCATCCTCGGCATCGGCGACACCAAGCGCGCCGCGATCAACGGCGCCGCCGACGCGCTGGACGACGTCATCGCCAAGCGGGTCGCCAACGCCGGCTTCAGCTTCGGTGACGTGCGCAGCATCTTCACCGAGCACGAGATCTGCGGCTCGCTGACCACCTGGCTCAACAGCACCACCCTGCCGGTCGACGAGAGCTACCACCCGAAGGCCGCCGGCCAGTCCGGTGGCTACCTCCCGGTCTTCACCCAGTCGTAACGGCTCGGCGTCGGCGCACCGGCCGGGTGGTTACGCCGCCACGCCGCCGCACTGCCGCACTGCCACACCGCCGCAGCGCCATGCGGACACGCGGACACGCGGCCGTCGGCCCCTCCCCGAGCACGGGGAGGGGCCGACGGCCTTCGCACGTCTCAGCCCCCCGACGGGCCGGGCCGGACCGGCGGGAACGGGATCCCGGCGAGCGTCGGCAGCAGTTCCGCCTCCTCGTAGTCGAGGTGTGCCTCCAGTTCGGCCGACATCTGGTCCAACTCGGCCCGGAGCCGGTCCGGTTCGGTGACCTCGATCCCGGCCAGCAGGGCCACCAGCTCGTCCTTGATCCGCCCGATGGCCAGATGCTGCTCGGCCAGCTGCGCCAGCACCTCGGCCAGCTCCGGGTGGTTGCGCCCCAGCGCGGGGAAGATCGCGGCGTCCTCACCGGTGTGGTGGTGGGTCAGCCCCTCGCAGAAGGCGAGGCAGTGCTGGCGCAGTTGGAGCCCGAGCCCGGCCGGGCGGCCCGGGACGTGCGCGTTCGCCTCCTCCCGGACGTGGCGCAGCTGCGCGCGCAGCCAGGTGTGCGCCTCCAGCAGCTTGTCGGCGAGGCTGCGCACCTCGAACTCGGGCGTCTCGGGCCGTTCCAGCACCACCACCGGCAGCTCGCGCCCGGTGCTCGCCTGGTAGTCGCCGTACCCGGGCGCCTGCCGGACGACGGCCGCGAACAGCCGTTCCCGGCGGGCGCCTTCGGCCGGTACGGCGATCACGTCGAACGCCTCGGTGCCGAGTTCGACCCGGACCACCGGCCGGGCGAGCAGGTTGCGGTACCACTGGGGATGCTCCGGCGCCCCGGCCGCCGAGGCGATGACCAGGAGCAGCCCCTCCGCCCGGACGTACCCGAGGGGCACGGTGTGCGGCCGTCCTGAACGGGCCCCGGCGGTGGTGAGCAGCAGCAGGTCGCCGCCCTCGAACGGGCCACCGACCCGCCCGCCGTTGGCACGGAACTCCTCGATGACGTTCTGGTTGAACTGATTGGCGTGGTTGGGGCGGTCGATGTGGTCGGGACGGTTGGAGTGGTCGGAGTCGTCGGGACGGTCGACGTGGCCGACAGGGTTCGTGGACATGGACATACGTGTGGGTGGAGTCTCCTGCAGGGTTTGGGAGTCACGGCCACACGCGGTGCATGGGCGCGCACGCGGACACCGCGGTGACCGCCTACGTCAGATCAGGGCAGCGGAGAAAGTGATCATCGCGCGTCGTCCCTCGGGAAAGGTGCCGGCTCGGCTGCCGGCCGGCCCACTGCTCTGTGGCCGACGCCGCGCTGCACGCCCCCATTAGAGCCGCGCCGCGGACACCCTGTCAACGAGCAAGATCACGAACGGACGCGAGTGGAGGCCGTCGTGGGCCGTATCGTCGACCTCGACCACGACCACGCCGCCGAGCGGACCGCCGCCCGGGCCCACCACGGGCGCCGCTTCACGTACCGGCACCGCTCTGCGTACCCGACGCGCCGCCGTTGCCCCGGTGACGGCGGCGCGTCGGGCCCGCGTCGGGGCGTCAGCGCAGGTAGTCGGCCAGCCCGGCCGGCTTGAGTCCGGCCGCGTCGGCGGCGGCGAGGGCGCGCTGGAGGTCGGTGGCCAGGGTGTCGGTCCAGTGCATCAGCACGACGTCGCCCGGCTGCAGGGTGCCCGGGTGCCAGATGTTGGACGCGCCCCAGCTGAAGTCCGCGTCGGCGGTGAGCACGGTCCGGATGCCGCAGTTGGCGGCGGCCCGCAAGGTGTCGGCGTTCCAGGCGAAGTACGGCGAGCGGAAGACCGCCGGCGCGGTGCCGAAGAGGCGGGTCACGGCGTCACGGGCGTCGCAGATCTCGACCTGCTGCTGCGTCTGCGGGAGCGTGGTGAGGTCGGTGTGGGAGACGCTGTGGTCCTGGATCGAGGAGCCGGGCACGGTCGTGACGCGCTGGAAGAAGCCGGGGTCGGTGCCGGCCGGCATCGGCAGCGGGAAGGCGGTGATAGGCAGCCGGTGGTCGGCGATGAACTTCTCCGCCTCCGGGGTGCGCTGCCACCCGTCGTCGACGGTGAAGAAGACGACCTTGTCGCTGGTGGGCACGGATCCGGCGGCCATCGCCGGGGCGGGTGCCGGGCCGTCCACCCGGACGTCGTCGACCGAGAACGGGCCCTGCTGGTACCAGCCGTGGACGTACAGCCGGACGCTGTGCGCACTCGGGCCGGTGGTGAACCGGGTGGTCAGCTGCTGCCAGCCGCCGCCGGTGGTCTCGGTCCAGGCCGGGGCGACGTCCCGACCGGTGCCGGTGGCGCCCAGGTGGACGAAGGCGCCACGGACCCAGGCCGAGGCGGTGTAGGTGGTGTCGGGCTGGACGGCCACGGTCTGCGCGCACTCGCCGGTGGAGTCGGCGTTCGCCGGGGTGACGGTGAGCGCGGAGGTGCCGGAGTGCGCGGCGCCGATGGTGACGGCCGCCTCGGCGGGGCCTCCGGTGCAGCTCCAGCCGGGGACGGCGCCCCAGTCGGCGAGGTTCGGGGCGGGCAGTTCGAAGCCCGGATTGGTGGCCAGGTTGACGCTCGGGCCGCTCTGGCTGCTCGGTCCGCCGGCCGGGGCAGGCTCGGGGCCGGCGGAGGCCGCCGGGGCGGTGAAGGCGGTGAGCAGCGCGACGGAGGCGGCCAGCGCGGACAGGCGCGTGGATATCGACACGAGAGGACTCCTGCGTGTGGGGGACACGCCCGTGGGGAGGGCGTGGCGGAATCGGGACCCTGGAACCGGGGCCGTGGAATCGGGACCGTGGAACCGGGGCGCTCCCGGAGGGGCGGGAGCGGATGGTGCGCCGCACTCGGACCGAGGAGAAACAATGGACTGGACCAATCGGCCCGTCAAGGGAACGGCCGGTGAAGCGACGCCCACCGCTCCTGCGGCAAAAGGGACAAGACGGTTCGTCAGGGGCGGTACGGTTCGGCACCCCGAGGAGGGTGGGGCAGGGGGCGGACGGCCCCGCGGGTCAGGGGACGTACAACTCCGCGACGTCCTCGGCGTAGTACTCGGCGATCGCCGCCCGGCGCAGCTTCAAGGAAGGCGTCAGCAGACCCTGCTCCTGGCTGAACTCCCGTGGCAGCAGCCGGAACGCGCGGATCGACTCGGCCCGGGACACCGCCGTGTTCGCCGCCGCCACCGCGCGCTGGACCTCGGCGTGCAGCTGCTCGTCCGCCAGCACCGCCCACGGGTCCAGCTGCTCCCGCCCGCGCGTCTTCAGCCAGTGCGCCAGCGCCGCCGGGTCGAGCGTGATCAGCGCGGCCACGTACGGGCGGTCGTCGCCCACCACCAGGCACTGGGAGACCAGCGGATGCGCCGCCACCCGCTCCTCCAGTGCCGCCGGGGCCAGGTTCTTGCCGCTGCTGGTGACGATCAGGTCCTTCTTGCGGCCGGTGATGGTCAGGTAGCCGTCCTCGTCCAGCCGGCCCAGGTCGCCCGTCGCGAACCAGCCGTCGATCAGCGACTCCGCCGTGCACCGCGGGTGGTTGAGGTACCCGCCGAAGACGGAGCCGCCGCGCACCCACACCTCGCCGTCGTCGGCGAGGGCCACCGACGAGCCCGGCAGCGGCTGCCCGACCGTGCCGGGCTTCTGCCGTCCGACCGGGTTCGCGGTGATCGCGGCGGAGGTCTCGGTCAGCCCGTAGCCCTCGTACAGCTGGAGGCCGGCACCGGTGAAGAAGAGGCCGAGTTCGCGGCGCAGCGAGGAGCCGCCGCACATCACGCTGCGCACCCGGCCGCCGAGTACGGCCCGCAGCCGCTGGTAGACGGTCCGCTCGTAGGCGAGGTGGCGCAGCCGTAGCTTCGGGCCGGGGCCGGGGCCGCGGCCGAACGCCTTCTGCTCCCGGGCGGCGGCCCAGTCGACGGCCACCTGCCGGGCCTGCTCGAAGAGTTCGCCGCGACCGGCGTCCTCGGCGGCTTGCCGGGCCTGCTGGAAGATCTTCTCGAAGACGTACGGGACGACGTGCAGGAAGGTCGGCCGGAAGGACTCCAGCGCGGGCAGCAGCGCCTCGGTGGAGACCTCGGGGATGTGCCCGATCCGGAAGCCGCCGCGGATCGCCGCGATCTGCACCACCCGCCCGTAGACGTGGGCCAGCGGCAGGAACAGCAGGGTGGACGGCTGGCCGCCGCCGGTGTCGTGGAAGGCCTCCCGCCAGCCGCCGAGCAGCGCGTCGGCCTCGGCGGCCAGGTTGGCGTGGGTGATCAGGCAGCCCTTGGGGCGGCCGGTGGTGCCCGAGGTGTAGATGACGGTGGCGATGTTCCCGGCCGCGACGCCGAGGCGCTGGCGGTGCACCAGCGAGTCGGGCACGCCGTGGCCGTCCTCGGTGATCGCGGCGACGCAGTCGCGGTCCAACTGCCAGATGCCGGTGAGATCGGGTAGCGCGTCGCAGACCGCGCCGACCGTCATCGCGGCGTCCTCGTCCTCGACCAGGCAGGCCACCGCCTGGGTCTCGGCGAGGATCCAGCGCACCTGTTCGGCCGCCGCCGTCGGGTAGACCGGGACGGTGATCGCGCCTATCGACCAGAGCGCGTAGTCGAACAGCGTCCACTCGTAGCGGGTGCGGGACATCAGCGCGACCCGGTCGCCGTAGCGCACGCCCCGGGTGAGCAGGCCCTTGGCGAGGGCGAGCACCTCGTCGCGGAACTCACGCGCGGTGACGCCCTGCCACTCGTCCGGTGAGCCGGCGAGGTCGCCGGGGCCGCCGGGGCCGCCGGGGCGGGCCGGGCCGACGGGGCCCGCGGGGCGGGTGCGGCGGACCAGTTGCACCAGGTCCGGGGTGCGTTCGGCGGTGTCGTACAGCGAGTCGGCGAGTCCTCCGGTGGCCTCGGGCCCGGCCACGGCGGGGGTGGTGAACTCGCGCACGTTCCCCCCGTTCGCCTCTCGCGGCCGCACTGCCTGCGCCGGCGCTGCCGGGCCGCGCAGGTGGAGCGAAACTATCGGATCGGCCTGCCACTGCCCAGGGTTGTGGCCGTGGCGCGACGAGATCGGCACCGCTCCCCACGAAAGGTGTCGTCCCGGGGGAGGAACTGCGGACGTTCGGTGGCCGGGGCAAACCGGGCGCCGGCGGATGATCCGGACACGGGTCGACGGCGACCGGGACCCGATCCTGACGTGTGCGGGGCAAGCCGGGGAAGTGGACCGGTTCGACCCTCGAACGAGTGGTCAGGGCGTAGTAGGCTCTCGCAGACCTGCGGCCGGGGGCCTCCTGGCCGCGCCCGATCCGACGACGTACGATCCACGCCGACCAGCTCCGAACCCAGTCCCGAACGCCGCCTCGAATCCACTCCCGCGACCCGCCCCGAATCCCGCTCCGCCGAGCCCCGCGGCTCCCCCCATCCGCTCCCCGTCCGCGCCTGGCACTTCCCGACCGAGGACTCCATGCGTCTGCGCAGCAGCTCGATCCGCGCGAAGATCATCGCGCTGCTCCTGGTGCCCATCGTCGCGCTCACCGCACTGTGGGTGTACGCGACCTTCGCCACCACCGGAGACGTCTGGGGCCAGCTGGAGATCAGCCGTACGTACAAGGAGTTCGGGACCCCGGTCGACCAGTACGCCACCGACCTGCAGAACGAGCGCCGCGCGGCCGTCCAGCGCCTGGCCGACCCGAACTCGCAGGTCGCCGTGGACGTCTTCAACCACGCCAAGGCCGCCACCGACCGCAGCCTCGACGTCCTGCGACAGAAGAAGGACCACGTCGGCGGCAAGCTCTCCACCGCGCAGCGCGGCCGCTTCCTGCAGATCCTCGCCGCCGCCGACCAGATCGAACCGCTGCGCGCCCAGGTCGGCCGCTCCGCGCTCAACTGGGAGTTCGCGCTGGGGCAGTACAGCGACCTGGTCAAGCCGGTGTTCGGCTTCCGGTCCGCCTACGTCGCCCGGCAGACCGGCCAACTCCCGCGCCGGGGGACGATCCTGATCGAGCTGGTGCGCGCCCGCGAGTACCTCGCCCAGGAGGACGCGGCGATGGAGGGCCTGCGCGGCGGCACCGCCAAGCCCACCGCCGAGCAGTACCAGGTCGCGCTGGACGCCCTGCACAACCAGCAGGCCCTGTTCACCGTCTACATCGCCGAACTCGAACCCGCCGACCAGGCCGACTACGCCGCCTTGCGCGGAGGCGAGGCCTGGTCGGCGCTGGCCCGCGCCGAGGCGGACTTCGTCGGCGCCGGCGGCCCCGACCGGGTCGCCCAGGCGATCAACGGCGACTCCTGGCGGGAGACCGCCGACCGGGCGCTCGGCGACCTCACCGCGATCAACTCCCGGATCGCCAACGGGATCGGCGAGCGTGAGCGGTCCGCCGCGATCGGAGCACTCTGGCGCGGCGGAATCGCCGGTGTGATCGGCCTGATCGCGGTCGTCCTGTCGGTGATGATCTCCTTCCGGATCGGACGGGGCCTGGCCCGCGAACTGATCGGGCTGCGCAACGAGGCCAACGAGCTGGCCGGCACCCGGCTGCCCTCCGTCATGCTGCGGCTGCGCCGTGGCGAGGCGGTGGACGTCGCGGCCGAGGCGCCCGAGCTGCGGTTCGGGCCGGCCGAGATCGGCCAGGTGGGGCAGGCCTTCAACGCGGTCCAGCGGGCCGCCGTCGAGGCCGCCGTCGAACAGGCCGAACTGCGGCGCGGTGTCTCGGCGGTGTTCGTCAACCTGGCCCGGCGCAGCCAGGTGCTGCTGCACCGCCAGCTCACCCTGCTCGACACCATGGAACGCCGCACCGAGGACCCGACCGAACTGGCGGACCTCTTCAAGGTCGACCACCTCACCACCCGCATGCGCCGCCACGCCGAGGGCCTGATCATCCTCGCCGGCGGCTCGCCCGGGCGCGCCTGGCGCAAGCCGGTCCGGATGGTGGACGTGGTCCGCGCGGCGGTCGGCGAGGTCGAGGACTACGCCCGGGTGATCGTCCGGCCCTTCCCCGGCACCGGCCTGCTCGGCAGCGCCGTCGCGGACGTCACCCACCTGATCGCCGAACTCGTCGAGAACGCGGCGGTGTTCTCCCCGCCGAGCACCCAGGTCACCGTCCAGGGTGAGGTGGTGGCGCACGGCTTCGCGCTGGAGATCGACGACCGCGGGCTCGGCCTGAGCGAGCAGCTGCTCGCCGAGACCAACGAACGCCTCGCCGTGGAGCAGGAGTTCGACCTGGCCGACACCGACCGGTTGGGCCTGTTCGTGGTCAGCCGGCTGGCCCGGCGGCACGGCATCCGGGTGCACCTTCGCCCGTCCCCGTACGGGGGGACGACGGCGGTGGTGCTGATCCCGCGCGAACTGCTCGCCGAGGCGCCGGACGGCCTGCCCGAGCCGCCGCCCGCCGGACAGCGGTCCGCTCCGGCC
The DNA here is from genome assembly GCF_044744365.1 of Kitasatospora sp. NPDC087314. Taxonomy (NCBI): domain Bacteria; kingdom Bacillati; phylum Actinomycetota; class Actinomycetes; order Kitasatosporales; family Streptomycetaceae; genus Kitasatospora; species Kitasatospora sp. NPDC087314. The sequence goes on along the minus strand of NZ_JBIUYE010000002.1, from coordinate 249,815 downwards.
CGGCGCGGGCAGCGCGACCTGGTCGCCGTGCCCTCGCTCGCGGGCGCAGGAGGCGGCGGCGTCGGGGCGGACCGTGGCGGGGTGGACGGCGTGTCCCGGGGCGCCGCCGGCTCGGGCGTCGGGTCCGGGGCCGAGGCAGGGGACGGGGCCGAGGCGGAGGACGGTGGACGGCAGCAGGGCAGCGGCGGTCCCCGGCCGTCCGCGCCCGAACCGGGCCGGACGGCCGGCGGGCTGCCGCGACGGGCCGCGCGGACCAAGGGCGGGCCGGTGCTGGTGCCGGCGCCGTCCGCGCCCTCCTCGCCGTCCCGGAACGGCGAGGCCGCGCCGGGGACGGGGCGGCACCGCCGCGACGAGTCGGCGGGCGCCGAGGCCGCCTTCGTGGACGCGCCCACGGACGCGCCGGTGGACGCCGCCCCGCGGACCCCGGGCGGCCTGCCCCGGCGGGTCCGGCAGGCGAACCTCGCACCGCAGCTCAAGGAGCAGTTGAAGGAACGCCTCCGGGAGCGTGCGGACACCGGGCCCGAGGGCCGGGCCGCCGTGGCCGCCCGGGAGGCCCGGGACGCGGAGCGGGCGCGCGAGCGCTCGCCCGAGGAGGCGCGGGCCACCTTCGCCTCCTTCCAGCGCGGTTTCACCCGCGGGCGCGGCGCCGCCCCGGCGGCGGCCCCGGCGAGCGCCCGGCCCGCCGCCGTACCCGCCTGGCAGCCGCCGGACCCGTCCCGGCGGGCGATCAGCCCGGCCCCCGCCCCGGCGGCGCTGCCCGCGCCGTCGGACGGTGCCCGGGCGTCGCTCGCCCGCCGGGTGCCGCCCGGCCAGCCGGTCCGGCTGAACCCGGCACCCGTACCACCTGCAGCATCTGCACCACCCGCACCACCCGCTTCAGCGGAAGGAACTGATTCATGACCACTTCGACGCAGCCGTCCGGGGACCTCAACTGGCTCCTCGACGACCTGGTGGGACGCGTCGCGGCCCTGCGGCACGCGGTGATCCTCTCCAGCGACGGCCTGGCCACCGGCGCCTCCCGAGACCTCGACCGCGAGGACGCCGAGCACCTCGCCGCCGTCGCGGCCGGGTTCCACAGCCTGGCCAAGGGCGCCGGCGGGCACTTCAAGGTCGGCGGGGTCCGCCAGACCATGGTGGAGCTGGATGAGGCGTTCCTGTTCATCACGGCCGCCGGCGACGGCAGCTGCCTGGCCGTCCTGAGCGAGGCCGAGGCGGACATCGGCCAGATCGCCTACGAGATGGCGCTGCTGGTCAAGCGGGTCGGCGAGCACCTGGCCGCCGAGCCGCGCACCGAAGCCGCCCCGCCGGGGAGATGAGCGGTCCGATGACGGATCCGAAGGCGGAGGCGGCGGGGCGGCCCGGGCCGGACGGGCCCTCCGGGCTGCCCACGCCGTCCGCGCCGTCCGGATCCGAGGCGTCGGTCGGTGCGGACGCGCCGGGGGCTTCGGGGGGCTCGGAGTCGTCGGCGGCATCGGGCGTGTCGGGAGTGTCGGCGGTGTCGGGGACGGAACAGATGGGTCAGGACGCTCCCGAGGCCGACTCGTTCCGCCCGCGCGCCCCGGTCGACGACCGCTGGTTCGACGACGAGGCCGGCCCGGTGGTGCGGCTCTACTCGATGACCCGCGGCCGCACCCGGCCGGTCGAGGAGGGCCTGTTCGACCTGATCTCGCTGATCACCGCCGCCGAGCCCGGGCCGAACGCGGGGGCCGTGCCCGCGCACGTCCTCGACCCGGAGCACCAGACCATCCTGGCCTGGTGCCGCCGCGAGCCGCTGTCCGTCGCCGAACTGGGCTCCTACACCGACCTGCCGGTCAGCGTCGTCCGGGTGCTGCTCGGCGACCTCTACGACGCCGAGCTGATCAGCGTCACCCGACCCGTTCCGCTCGCCGAGCTGCCGGACGAGCGCCTGCTGCGAGACGTGATCAATGGACTCCGTGCGCTCTGACCATGACGGCGCTACCCCGGGCGGCCGCGCCAACGACCCGCGCTGGCGCGGCGGTCCGGCCGTCGCGGTGAAGATCCTGGTGGCGGGCGGCTTCGGCGCGGGCAAGACCACGCTGGTCGGCTCGGTGAGCGAGATCCGGCCGCTGCGCACCGAGGAGGAGCTCAGCGAACTGGGCCGCCCGGTCGACGACACCTCGGGCGTGGAAACGAAGCGGACCACCACCGTGGCGATGGACTTCGGCCGGATCGACCTGCGGCCCGGACTCGCGCTCTACCTGTTCGGCACGCCCGGGCAGGACCGGTTCTGGTTCGTCTGGGACGAGTTGGCGCGTGGCGCGCTCGGCGCGCTGGTGCTCGCGGACACCCGGCGGCTGGCCGACTGCTTCCCCTCGGTCGACTTCTTCGAACAGCGCGGCATCCCGTTCGTGGTCGCGGTGAACTGCTTCGACGGCACCGAGCGGTTCGCCCCGGACGAGGTCCGGGACGCCCTCGACCTCGACCCGGACATCCCCGTACTGCTGTGCGACGCGCGCCTGCGGGAGGACGGGAAGGACCTCCTGGTCGCACTCGTCGAGCACGCCGCCGCCCGTCGCAACCGCGCCCCGGCCCGGACCTGACGGAGTATTGTCCGGCCTCCGCCCGAGTCATGCGCCGGTCGTGCGCCGACCGTACCCCGGCCGTGCGCCGGTCGTCCCCGGCCGTACCCCGGCTGCGCTCGGGCCGTACCCGGCCGCGAATGGTCGCGCATCGGCCGGGCACTGCACCCGCGCAGAGGCTCCACAGAGCCTTTGACCCGACCGACGTCTCATTCGACTGTCCGCATCCCGGACGTTCGGCGCGCTGAAGGTTGCCTAGACCGGCGCGGCGTGGAAGGCTCTGGGCACGAAGGCCGCCCGGCCATGCCGTCGGGAGGGCCGGAAACGTTCCGTTCACGCAGGCGCGCACCGACGACGGCGCGCCGTCGCACAGAACCAGGGGGAGGGCAGCAGGATGACCGTCGGCCAGCGACGCGCCACCACCGATCCCGCCCCCGTCACGCCGGTACTCACCGTCCGCCGCTACATCGACCAGGCGCTGATCTGCAGCGCCTGTTGTCGCTGACCGGCCGGCCCCTTCCCGGTTCGTCCCCGACGCTCCCGGCCCACCAGGCCGCCGTCCGACGCACCGTCAATCCCGTCGACCGGGCCGTAGCGGAGTCGCCCCATCCGGCGCGCCCGCGACCGCCCATCCGGCCCCGCCTCGCGGAGAGACCACCAGTGAACATCGCCTGCACCAGCCCCGCCCCCGGCATCGCCGGCCGTCCCCGCACGACCGGGGCGGCCTCCGCGGTGTGCGCCGGTGGACTGGCCAGGGGGTGGAACGGGCGCGCGAACCGCGCCGGGGACAGCCACCAGGGTCGCCTCGACCTTGAGCCGTTCTGGCCGTCCCGGCAGCCGCACCTGTTCGATCAGACGTGTCCGGGCTCGCCCAGCGCGTCCCGGCCCTCCGCAGGCTGATTCCGGATCAGCCCCGCAGCACGCCCGGTCGACGCGCAGACGACTCCACCCCGTCCGTCACGCGCGAAATGAGCGGCACACCATGTCTTCCTCTTCCACCGCCACCCTGCCCCTGCCCACCGCGACCCCGCACCTGCGCGCGGTCCGCTCGGTCCCCGGCGTCATCCCGGCCGGCCCCGGCACCGCCGGCGCTCCGGGCTCCTCCGCCTCCCCGCACTCGCACGGCGCGCCGGCCGCGGAACGATGGCCCGGCGCTCCGGTCCGGCCCTCCCACGCGGTCCCGTCCCGTCCGGCGGGCGCGGGAGTCGTGCCCCAGCCGGGGGCGCTCCTCCCGCCGGCTCCGCAGGCCCTGCTCGCCGCGCTGCCCGAGGGGGCGACCGTCGTCGCCGCCTTGCCGCAGGGCGCGCTGCCGCAGGGTCTACTCGCCCAGTACGGCACGCAGTTCGGCGGCTCCACCGGGAGTCCGATGGTCGGGTACCTGGTGCTCGTGCCGGCCGACAGCCCGGTGGTGGCGGCCGCTCCGGCGGCGGTGGCCAGCGGTGCCTCCACTGGCTCCTCCCTCGGCGGACCCTCGGGCGTGCCCGGCGGTGCGCCCGCTGGTGTGCCGGGCGGTGTGCCCGCGCCCGTCGGCGTCCGTCCGGTCCGCCCGGCCGGGCGCGGGATCGCCGTCGACACCGAGCGGCGCAACGCCTACGTCGACGGGCGGCTGCTCGACCTCACGTACCTGGAGTTCGAGCTGCTCGCGCACCTCACCGAACACCCGCAGCGGGTGCACACCCGGGACCACCTGGTCTCGGCGGTGTGGGGCTACGGGCACGTCGGCGACGGCCGCACGGTCGACGTGCACGTCGCCCGGCTGCGCCGCAAGCTCGGACCGGCCTACCGCGACACCATCGTGACGGTCCGCCGGGTCGGCTACAAGTACACCCCGGCCAGCTGATCGGCCCTCGGCCGCCCGGTCTCAGCGGACCGCCCGTTCTCTCGTGGAACGGGCGGTCCGCTGCGCTGGTTTGACGGTCGGATTTGACGGTCGGTCATGCGCGTTGATCGGGAGGCAGCAGCAGGACGGTGAGTGCGTCGGCGCAGGCGCGGGCGTGGCCGAGGAACCAGTCCAGGCGGTCGTCGGTCAGGTGTGCCGGGGTCGAGCGCACCGCGAGCGCGAACCGGGCCTGCCCCGCGCCGTCCAGGACGGGCACGGCCACCGTCCGCACCCCGGCGGCCGACTCGCCGTCGTTGAGCGCGTGCCCGGCGGACCGGACCTTCGCCAACTCCTCGTCGAGCAGCGCCGGTTCGGTGATCGTCCGGTCGGTGAACGACGGCAGCGGACCGAGCGCCGACACCGTCGGCTCGCCCGGGCGCGGCCAGGCCAGCAGCACCTTGCCGAGCGCCGTGGAGTGCAGCGGCCGGCGCAAGCCGAGACCGGTGTCCGGGCGGACGGAGGCCCCCACCAGGATCACCGCGTGCGGACCGCTGCGGATCGCGAGGTCGGCGGTCGCGCCGGTACGTCGGGACAGCCGGTCCAGCTCGGGTGCGGCGAGGTGCAGCCCGCGCTGATGGAAGGTGAGTTGGCCGAGTTCGGCGACCGCCGGGCCGAGCCGGTAGCGCGCGGTCTGCTCGTCCTGCTCCAGGAAACCGGCGCTGACCAGCGTCCGGGCCAGCCGGTGCGCGGTGGAGACCGAGAGGTCCATTCGGCGGGCCAGGTCGGAGGCGCTCAGGTCGGGGCCGTTGTCGTGGAAACAGTGCAGCAGCCCCAGCGCGCGCTGGACGGCCTGCGCACCGGCCGGCGGGCTCTGGACGGCGGTGGCGGCCTCGGCCATGGCACCTCGCGTTTCGGTTCGGGAATCCGGCTGGACCACCGGTGAGGAGTCTCAGCGTAGGGCAGCGAGTGCTGCGGGATTATGTCGACGACGTTGCAATGGAATGGCGTTGATGAACAAGTGATCCCACCATGTGGCAAAACCTTGCCCCCGACTCGTCCGGCGTGGAACGCTCCTCACATCGCGCCGGACGAGCCCGTCCGGCGCACCGCCGCAACCCCCAACCCGCAACCCGCAGGAAGGAGCGACGCCGTGACGACCCACCGGTGCCTCGCCTCCTGCGCGTGTTGTCGCTGACGCTCCCCTCGCGCCGTACGTTCCGGCGTGTCCGCATCGCTCAACTCCCCGACGTCCCGGGCCCCGTGACCCGTGTGGCGTGCCCAGCCCCGCAGCCTTCCGGCGCCCGCCGAAGCCCTCCGTAGAGGACCGCACCGTGCCCAGCCGTTCCCCCAGTGTCCCCGACACCCTCTGGTTCACCCGCTGCCCGGTGCCCACCGCCACCGGGATCGCCGCCGACCAGGGGTGGCTCGCACGCGAGTTCGCCGCAGACGGGATCGCCGTCCGCTCGCTCCAGGACGCCCCGCCGGAGGTGGCCGCCGACCATCACTACACCCACGCGCTCACCGGCCTGTTCCGCGAGGGCGGCAACGTTCCGGCGCTGTGGGCCCGTTCGCGGGGCGAGGAGACCCGGCTGATCGGCCTCACCTGGATCGAGGAGCGCCAGGTGGTCCTGGTCCGGGCCGGCAGCGGCGTGACCGGGCCCGACCAGCTGCGCGGTCTGCGGCTGGCGATCCCACATCATGAGATCGGCATCGACTTCTGGAGGGCCATGGCCCTGGCCGGCTTCCGCGGCGCCCTGAGCCTCGCCGGACTCACCCTGGACGACGCCGAACTGGTCGACGTCCCCGGCGCCCCCGGCGGCGGGCAGTGGGCCGCCGAACTGGCCGCGCTGCGGGACGGCGTGGTGGATGCCGTGTACGTGAAGGGGGCGCTGGCCGTCGAGGCGGCCCGCCGGATCGGGGCGGAGGTGGCCGTGGAACTGGACGCCGCGCCGGAACGCCGGTTCCGGGTCAACAACGGGACACCCCGACCGGTCACCGTCCACCAGCGGCTGCTGGACGAGCAGCCGGAACTGGTCGCCCGCTTCCTCGTTGTGCTGCTGGAGGCCGCCGGCTGGGCGGCCGAGCACCCGGCGGAGGTGGTGCGGATCCTGCAGGCCGAGACCGGCGCGGGCGCCGAGGGCGTGGCCGGGGCGTACGCACCGGGCAGTCACCGCACGCTGCACCTGGACCTCTCGGCGGAGCGCCTGGCACTGCTGGCGCAGCAGGAACGATTCCTCGGAGAGCGGGGATTCCTCGCCGCCCCGGTCGACATCCGCACCTGGGCCGACCCGGAGCCGCTGCGCGCCGCCCACGAGCTGCTCCGCGAACGGCGCCGCGCCACGGCTGGCGGCTGAGCACCGGGCCGGTCGGCGGTGCCCGGCCCGGCCTGCTCCCGGTGTCCGGCTCCGCCTGCTCGCGGCACCTGGTCCGGCTTGCGGCGGCCCTGCGCCTCCAGCCGGCCGACAGACCACAACTAACAGATTTCAGCGGACAGATTTCAGATTTCAGATAACAGATTTTGAAAGTTGTCAGCTGTCACCTGTCCTTCGTTTGGAGACCACCGTGAACACCTCCCGCCTCGCCCTCGCCGCCACCGCGCTGCTCGCCTCCACCGCACTGGCCGCCTGCGGCTCGTCCACCGACGGGGCCAAGGACTCCGCCGACGGCGGGGCCGGCGGTAAGGCCGACGTGGTGCTCCGCCTGCCGGACCCCGGGAACAACGGGTTCCTCGCCCGTGGCAAGAAGGACGGATCGCTGGACAAGGCCCTAGCCGCCGTCCACGCCAAGGTCGCCTGGACCGGCAGCGCCGGCCCGTTCGCCCCCGCCGCGCAGGCCCTCTCCGCCGACCAACTGGACGTCGCCCAGGGCTCGATCACCTCGGCCTTGGCCGCGCTCGCCCAGAAGCCCGGCTTCAAGCTGTTCGCCCAGACCGCGCCCGACGGCGTCGGCGAGGGGATCCTGGTGAAGAACGACTCGCCCATCAAGACCGTCCAGGACCTGGTCGGCCGCAAGGTCGCCGTGGCCCAGGGGGGTACCGCCGAGTACCTGCTGCTCAAGGCACTGGAGAAGAACGGCGTCCCGGCCGACAAGGTCGAACGGGTCTACCTGCGCGCCGATCAGACGGCCGGCGTCTTCAACTCCGGCCAGGTGGACGCCTGGGCGACCTGGAACACCTTCTCCACGCCCGCCATCGCCAACGCCGGGGCTCACTTCCTGGTCAACGGCAAGGAGGTCGGCTCCGACAACTACGCCGTCTGGGCCGTGCGCAACGGCTTCGCCGACAAGCACCCCGAGGTGGTCAAGACCTTCTACACCTACCTGCGCGAGAACGGCCTCAAGGAGAAGGCCGACCCGGCCGCCTACCTCAACGTCTTCACCGACTCCGGTCCGACCGCCGTCACCCCCGCCGAGAAGGACATCGCGGTGAACGTCAGTGGGCAGGGCGCCGCCGCGGACGCCATCACCGACGCCGACACCGCCCGCTTCGGCACCGTCGCCCGGTTCTTCGCCGATCAGAAGGTCACCAAGCAGCTCGTGGACGTCAAGCCCTACCTGATCGACATCAACAAGCTCGGGGACGGTGCCAAGTGACCACGGCCGCCCCCGAACGCACCACCGACGACACCCGAGCCGCCCTCGACGCCGGACTGGTCACCCCGCACACCAGACGGTCCAGGCCCCGCCCGCGCGCCCTCGCCGTGATCCTGCGCACCCTGGGCCCGCTCGCCCTGCTCGGCGGCTGGGCACTCGCCTCCGCCACCGGCGCCCTCACCCAGGACGTCCTCGCCTCGCCCGCCCAGGTCGCCGAAGCCGTCGGCGAGTTGTGGGGCAATGGCCAGCTCACCGACGCCCTCGGCGTCTCCCTCACCCGGGCCGGCCTCGGCCTGTTCTTCGGCGCCACCACCGGGCTGGTGCTCGGCGTGGTCACCGGCTTCACCAGGCTCGGCGAGGAGCTGCTCGACTCCGCGATCCAGGTACTGCGCACCGTCCCGTTCCTGGCGCTGGTGCCGTTGTTCATGGTGTGGTTCGGTATCACCGAGACCGCGAAGGTCGCCCTGATCGGCGTCGCCACCAGCTTCCCGATGTACGTGTCCACCTCCGGCGGCGTCCGCAACACCGACCGCAAGCTGGTCGAGGCGATGCGCAGCTTCGGGCTCGGCCGCTGGGCCATCGTGCGCACCGTCGTCCTGCCCGGCGCGCTGCCCGCCCTGCTGTCGGGGCTGCGCCTGTCCATGACGCTCAGCGTGATCGCCCTGATCGCCGCCGAGGAGATCAACTCCACCGAGGGGATCGGGTACTTGATGGCCCAGGCGCAGAACTACTCGCGCACCGACATCCTCGCCGTCTGCATCCTGATCTACGGACTGCTCGGCCTCACCGCCGACGCCGTCGTCCGGGTCCTGGAACGCCTCCTGATGCCGTGGCGCCAGGCCGTCCAGGGAGCAGCCCGATGAGCACCACGTCCACGACCGCCACGTCCACGACCGCTACGTCCACGGACACCACCCCGGCGGTCCATCTACGCGGCCTGCGCCGGGTGTTCGGCGCCCGGGCCGTCCTCGACGGCGTCGATCTCTCCATCGCCCGAGGCGAGTTCGTCGCCCTGTTGGGCGCCAGCGGCACCGGCAAGACCACCCTGCTGCGCATCCTCGGCGCGCTCGACCAGGCCGACGAGGGCACGGTGCTCGTTCCGCCGGTCCGTACGGTGGTCTTCCAGGAGCCCCGACTCGTCCCGTCCAAGCGGGTGCTGGCCAACGTCACGGTCGGCCTGCCGCGCGGCGCCGCGACCCGGGAGACCGGACTCCAGGCGCTCGCCGAGGTCGGCCTGGAGAAGCACGCGGACGCCTGGCCGGCCACTCTCTCGGGCGGCGAGGCGCAGCGTGTCGCCCTCGCTCGGGCGCTCGTCAGCGAACCCCAACTGCTGCTGCTCGACGAGCCGTTCGCCGCGCTGGACGCGCTCACCCGACTGCGCATGCAGGACCTGGTCGGCGACCTGGTCCGCCGCCACCGTCCCGCCGTGCTCCTGGTCACCCACGACGTGGAGGAGGCCGTCCGGCTCGCCGACCGCGTCGCCGTCCTGCGCGACGGCCTGCTCGTGCGCGACGAACCGGTCACCGTCGACCACCCCCGCGACCCCGCCGACCCGGCCTTCGCCGACCTGCGCCGCCGACTGCTCGGCGACCTCGGCGTCCACTGATCCGTCCGCCGCCCACCGATCCCTTCCGAAGCAACCACCGCCCGCACCAACGGAGTTGAATAGATGACCGTGACCCTCGGCGTCCACGCCAGCAACCCCTCGCTCTACTACCTCGCCCGCCTGCCCTACCTGGACGAGGAGTTGGTCCCGCTCGGCGAGACCGGCGCCTTCCACCACTACTCCGACGGCACCCGCACCGGCGCGCTGCTCGCCGACGGCACCATCGACTTCGGCGGCACGGGTTCGACCCCGCCGGTCACCGCCCAGGCGGCCGGCCACGACCTGGTGTACGCGGCGGTCTCCGCGCCCCGCCCCGACCACGGCGCCCTGCTGGTGCTGGACACCGGCCCGGTTCGGACGGTGGCGGACCTCAAGGGCGGCACCGTCGTGCTCGGCATCGGATCCTGGCAGACCCACCTGCTCGCCAAGGCCCTGCACACGCAGGGACTTTCGTATGCCGAGGACATCACTCCGGTGCGCCCGGCGGCCGAGGAGGACCAGGCGCAGCGCCTGCGCGACGGTGAGATCGCGGGGTGGATCGCCCAGGGCGCCGAACTCGCCGCCGCCCGCCGCAGCGGCGGCTTTCGCGAGCTGATCCGCACCGGCGACGTCGTCGCCGACCGCTCGGTGTTCTTCACCCGCCGCGACTTCGCGACCGGGCGCCCCGAGGTGGTCGCCGCGATCGCCACCGCGCTGCGCCGGGCGGACGCCTGGGTGGCCGCCCACCCGGCCGAGGCGGCCGCGATCGCGGCGGAGCAGCTGGGCGGCTCGGCCGGCGACTGGCAGACCGCGCTGGAGGCACTGCCGTGGCAACTGGAGCCCGCCACCGCCGGGTTCATCGCCGAGCAGCAGGAGGCCGCGGACATCTTCCGCGGGGTCGGGTTCATCGACCGGGCGCTGACCGTCGCCGACGCCCATCTGCCCGAGCTGGAGGCCTCGGTGGCCGCCGCGCTCGCCAAGGCGGTCTGAGCCGTGGCCTCCGAAGTCCTCTGGTACATCATCCCGCGCGAGGGCCACTACCCGTGGGAGCCGGCCGGCCGACGCCCGGTGGACCTCCGCTACCTTCAGCAACTGGCGGGCAGCGTCGAGCGGTTGGGCTACGGCGGCGCCCTGCTCGCGACCGACCTGTACGACGTGTGGACGCTCGGCAGCGCGCTGGCGGCGGCCACCACCCCGGAGTTCAAGCCGCTGCTGGCCGTCCACCCCGGGTTGGTCTCGCCGACCTTGCTGGCGAAGATGGCGCTCAGCTTCGATCGTCTGCACGGCGGCCGGCTGCGGTTCAACGTGGTCAACGGCTCGACCGCGCAACTGCGCGAGTACGGCCTGGACGTCGAGCACGACGACCGCTACCGGCTCAGCGCCGAGTACTGGTCGATCATCAAGCGCCTGACGGCCGGCGAAGTCTTCGACCACAAGGGCGAGTTCTACGAGCTGAAGAACGCCGGTGCGAGCCTGCGGGAGCTGGCGCCGGTCCAGCCGGGCGGTATCCCGCTCTGGTTCGGCGGAAGTTCGGCGGCCGGCATCGAGATGGCCGCCGAGCACGTGGACGTCTACCTGACCTGGGGCGAGCCGCCGCACCTGCTCAAGGAGAAGCTGGACCTGGTCCGGAATCGGGCCGCCGCCCACGGCCGGAGCCTGCGGATCGGGCTTCGGCTGCACCTGATCGTCCGTGACACCGAGGACGAGGCCTGGGCGGCCGCCGACCGCCTGCTCGACGTCACCAGCGAGGCCACGTACGCCCGGCAGCTGGGCGGCGCCAAGGGGGAGGACGGGGTCGGCTGGCAGCGGCAGTTCCGCCAGCACGGCGGCAAGGTGCCCGCGCGGGCCCGGGAGCTGGAGGCCTACCCGAACCTCTGGCCGGGGATGAGCCTGTTCCGTCCCGGCCCAGGTACGGCGGTGGTCGGCTCCACGGCCCAGGTGATCGAGCGGCTGCAGGAGTTCGAGTCGCTGGGCGTCGACACCTTCATCCTCTCCGGCAACCCTTTGCTGGAGGAGGCTCACCGCGTGGCAGAGACGGTTCTGCCCGCCCTGGGCATCCGCCGCTGACGGCCACCGGCCGCCGGCTGACCATTACCGGCTGACAGCTAACAGCTAACAGCTAACAAATGACAGCTGACAGATGATGAAATCTGTCAGCTGTCATTTGTCAGCCGTCCACCCGCCTCCGGCGCTCCCCGCTCAGCGGCTGAGCCGGTCGATCTCCGCCAGCTCCTCCTCGGTCAGCGGGCCGCCCACGAGCGCGTCGATGTTCTGGTCCAGCTGGGCGACGCTGCTCGCGCCGATGATCACCGAGACCACCCGCGGATCGCGCAGCACCCAGCACAGCGCGAGCTGGGCCAGGGTCTGACCGCGGCGCTCGGCGACCTTGTTGAGCGCCCGCAGCTGCTCCAGCTTCGGTCCGGTGAGCGCCTCCTCGGTCAGGAACCGCCCGACCGACATCCGCGAGCCGGCCGGCACCTCGCCCGACAGGTAGCGGTCCGTCAGCAGTCCCTGGGCGAGCGGCGAGTAGGCGATCAGGCTGGTCTGGGTCTCGCCCACCGCGTCCAGCACGCCCTCCTCGACGTACCGGTTGAGGATCGAGTACGCGGACTGGTTCAGCAGCACCGGCGTGCCCAGCTCGCGCAGGATCGCCACCGCCTCCCGGTGCTGCTCCGCCGGGTAGTTGGAGATCGCCGCGTACAGCGCCTTGCCCGAGCGGACCGCGCTGTCCAGCGCGCCCATCGTCTCCTCGAGCGGGGTGTCCGGGTCGTAGCGGTGGGAGTAGAAGACGTCGACGTAGTCCAGCCCCATCCGGCCCAGCGACTGGTCCAGGCTGGCCAGCAGGTACTTGCGGCTGCCGCCGTTGCCGTACGGGCCGGGCCACATGTCCCAGCCGGCCTTGCTGGCGATGAACAGCTCGTCGCGGTACGGGCGGAAATCCTGGGCGAACAGGTAGCCGAAGTTGCGCTCGGCGCTGCCGTACGGCGGGCCGTAGTTGTTCGCGAGGTCGAAGTGGGTGATGCCCCGGTCGAAGGCGCGGCGCAGCACCGCGCGCTGGACCTCCAGCGGCTGGGCGTCACCGAAGTTGTGCCAGAGACCGAGCGAGACGGCCGGCAGCTGAACGCCGCTGCGGCCGGCCTTCCGGTAGGTCATCGAGGCATAGCGGTCATCCGCGGCGAGGTAGCTCATGCCGGACATCTTGCCAGCCACCGCCGGTGGATCAAGCCCTTGCCCCGTTTCTGACCGGTGCCTATGCTCGCGGAGGATCGTACGCGTGCGAGGCGAACTGCGAGGCGAAGGGGCAGGCGCGATGACCGTCCGGGCTGTCACCACGACCGCGACCGCCGGTACCGCCGCCGTCATTGCCGCCGTCACAACCTCCGGCACCGCTGGAATCCCGACCGCCGTCACCGCCGCCGCGCCCCGCTGTTGTCGCCACCGCCGCAGCACCTCGCGCTGACGCCGCCCCAGAGCCGCTCCGCCGCGATCCCCTCCCGGTGCCGCCCGCAGGAGCGCAGCCCGTAGCGCGGCGCTCCCCGCGGGCCGCCGTCCCGCCCCTCGGCAGCCGTGTCCGCGCCTCGCGGGCCGGGGTTCCGTGCCGAGATCCCATCGAGCGCCCCCCAAGGAGACCGCCGTGCGGTTCACCGTCTCGTCCCTCGTCGCCAACGGCCCCGATCCCGTGACCGGCGTCCAGCGCACCCCGCAGGAGAAGCTGCGGAACGTCATCGACCAGGCGGTCGCGGCCGAGCAACTCGGCTACGACGGCTACGGCGTGGGGGAGCGGCACGGTGCGCCGTTCCTCTCCCCGGCGCCGCCGGTGCTGCTCAGCGCGATCGCGGCCCGCACCTCCGCCATCCGACTGTTCACCACGGTGACGGTGTTGAGCATCCTGGACCCGGTCCGGGTCGCGGAGGACTACGCCCTGCTCGACCAACTCTCCGGTGGTCGGATCGAGTTGATCATCGGCAAGGGCAACGACCCGCGCCACTTCGACCTGTTCGGCCTCCCCGAGGAGCGCCAGTGGGACGCGCTCGCCGAGAACTACGAGCTGCTGCGGCGGCTTTGGAGTGAGGAGCGGGTGACCTGGGAGGGCTCGACACGTCCGCCGCTCAAGGACGCGGCCGTCTCTCCGCGCCCGCTCCAGGATCCGATTCCGGTGTGGCACGGCAGCGCGACCAGTACGCAGTCGACCGACCTCGCCGCCCGCTACGGCGATCCGCTCTTCTCCGCCAACTCCTTCCACCCGCTGGCCAAGTACCGCTCCCTGGTGGAGCACTACCGCGAACGCTGGGTGCACTACGGCCGCGACCCGAGGGACGCCCGGGTGGGCGCGAGTTTCGGCGGGCTGTACGTCGCCAAGCGTTCGCAGGACGCGGTCGAGGGCTTCCGTCCGTACTGGAACGCGATGTTCGACTCGGCGGCCGGCCGGCACAACAAGTCCCCGTTCACGTCATTGGAGGACGCGCTGGAGCACGGGTCGGCCCTGGTCGGGAGCCCGCAGCAGGTGGTCGAGAAGATCCACCGCTATCACGAGGCCTTCGGCAACGAGGTGGTCGGCATCGGAGTCGACGCGTTGACGGAGGGGGCGCAGCGGGAGCAGTTGGAGCTGTTCGCCGCCGAGGTCGCCCCGGTGGTCCGGCGCGAGCTGCCGTGAGCGCCCGCCCGACGTGACGCGCGCCACCGGTCGCGGTGGAGTGGCGGCCGGTGGGGAGGGGGAGACGAGCGGGCAAGGGCCGTGGCCGCCGGGGGGCGGCGCACGGCCCTTGGCCGTCCCCCCGGGCGGGGTCGGCCCACCCCGCGCCCCGGTCGAAGCCGGGTGACCCCTGGCCTTCTGTACCTACTGGTATGTACAGTGATCCGTATGACCACCCAGGACCGCCTCATCGAGAGCACCCAGGCACTCCTCTGGGAGCGCGGCTACGTCGGCACCAGCCCCAAGGCCATCCAGCAGCGCGCCGGTGTCGGCCAGGGCAGCATGTACCACCACTTCACCGGCAAGTCCGACCTCGCCGCCACCGCCCTGCGCCGCAGCGCCGAGCAGCTGAGAGGCGTGGCCGCGGCCGACCTGTCCGCCCCCGGCACGGCGTACGACCGCATCGCCGCCTATCTGCTCCGTGACCGCGACGTGCTGCGCGGCTGCCGGATCGGCCGGATGGCCCAGGACCCGGACGTCATCGCCGACCCCGGGCTGCGCGCCCCCGTCGAGGAGACCTTCGACTGGCTGCGCGACCGGATCGCCGAACTGGTGGCCGAGGGTCAGGCCGCCGGCGAACTCGTGCCTGGAGTCGACCCGGTCGACACCGCCGCGGCCGTGGTCGCCGTCGTCCAGGGCGGCTACGTCCTGGCCCGCGCGGCCGGCCGGGCCGAGCCCTTCGAACAGGCCGTGCGCGGCGCCCTCGGCCTGCTCGCCGCGCACCGTACGGCCTGACGCGCCGGACCGCGCCATCCAGCGCCGTCCCGCGCCGGACCTGCGCCGTATCGCGCTGCACTGCGCCTTACCGCGCGCCGCCCGACCTCCCGAGGATCCGACCACCGAGGAGACCCGCCGTGCACGCCATGCAGTACGAGATCACCCTCCCCGCCGCCTACGACATGGGGATCATCCGCAAACGCGTCGCCGACAAGGGCCGTCTCCTGGACGCCTACCCCGGCCTCGGGCTCAAGGCGTACCTGGTCCGCGAGCGCGGCCACGAGGGGTCGCCCGTCAACCAGTACGCGCCGTTCTACCTCTGGCGGACCGCCGAGGGCATGAACGGCTTCCTCTGGGGCTCGGGCTTTCGCGGCTTGAGCGCGGACTTCGGCCGCCCTGCCGTCCGGCACTGGCTCGGCGCCGGTCTGGCCCACGGCAGCGGTCCGGCCCGGGGCGCTGCGCCGGACGCTCCCGCGACCACCGCCACCCGCCACACCGTCCGGCTCCCCGAGGACGCCGATCCCGCCGAGGCGGTCGAGCAGGCCCTCGCCGGGTTCCCGGTGCACCCCGCCCTGCACACTGCGGCCGTCGCGGTGGACCCGTACCGCTGGGAGCTGCTCCGGTTCGCCCTCTGGCAGGGCCCGGCCCCGGATGACGCGCCCGGCACCCGCTACCAGGTGCTGCACCTGTCCCGTCCCGAACTCGACCGGCTGCCCAGCGGCCGGCACTGGTGAAAGGTTTCGCCACCCCGATGAGCGCTCCCGCCGTCCCCACCACTCCCACCACTCCCACCACTTCCGCCGTCCCCGCCGCCCCGGCCCCCGCCCCGATGACGCCGACCGACCTCACCCCCGCCCCGTTGGACCGCGAAGCCGGTTACGCCCTTCTCGCCGACCTCGCCGGCCCGGTCGCCGCCACCACCCTCGGTGGCCTGGACAGCCTCGCGCCCGGCTTCCCCGACTGGATCGTCACCAGCCTCTTCGGCGGCACCTATCAACGTCCCAGCCTCGCCCTGCGCGACCGCCAGGTGGCCAACCTGGCCGCGCTCACCGCCCTCGGCGGTGTGGAGCCGCAGCTCGCCGACCACGTCCGCAACAGCCTGCGGATCGGCATGACCAGGGAGGAGGTCACCGAGGTCATCGTCCACCTCGCCCCCTACGTCGGCGTCCCCAAGGCCCTGGCCGGCCTGCGCGTCGCCACCGCCACCTTCGCCGAGACGGCCCCGACCGAGGTGGCCCGCACTCGGGAGGGCCAGGCATGACCCGTGACGTCCGCACCGTCCGAACGGTCCGCACCGTCCTCGGCGACCTCGACCCCGCCGAACTCGGCGTCACCGACTCCCACGACCACCTCTTCATCCGCAGCCCCCTGCTGCCCGGGGAGGAGTTGGACGACCCGGCCGCCGCCGAGGGCGTCCTGCGCGCCTTCGCGGCGGTCGGCGGCCGTTCGTTCGTCCAGTGGACCCCGTACGGCATGGGCCGCGGCGCGGGCTCGCTCGCGAAGCTCTCCCGTGCGACCGGCGTCCACGTCGTCGCCGGCACCGGCCTGCACCAGGCGGCCCACTACGACCCGGACACCCTCCCCACCCTGTACGACGGGCTCGCCGAACGCTTCATCTCAGACCTCACAACCGGGCTCACCACCGAACCGGCCGCCGAACCAGCCGCCGGGGCGCCCACCAAGGCGCCCACCGAACCGCGCGGCGCTTCCGAGGGCGTCCGGGCTGGCCTGATCAAGGTCGCGTGCGACGCCGGGACCACCACCTGGCACACCCGCCGGGTGATGACCGCGGCCGCCGAGGCACACCACGCCACCGGCGCCCCGATCGCCGTCCACCTCGAACCCGGCGCCCACCCGCACTTCGTGATGCACTGGCTGCACGCCCGGCACGGCGTCCCGCCCGACCGGATCATCCTCGGCCACCTCACCCGGCTGCCCGACGTGCGGCTGCACCGAGAACTCGCCGCGGAAGGCGTCCACCTCGCGCTGGACAGTCCCTCCCGGGCCGGCCACCCGGCCGACCACCAGGCCTTCGACGTCATCGCCGACCTCGTCGACGCCGGCCACGCCTCCCAGCTGCTCCTCGGCGCCGACACCACCACCCGCACCGCGCGCCGGGGCGATGGCCCGACCCGGCTGCTCACCGACCTCGCCCCACGGCTCGCCCGCACCTTCGGCCCCGAACTGCCGGACCTCCTGCTCACCGCCAACCCGGCCGCCGCCTTCGCCGCCGACTGGCGCACACCCTGAACCGTCTCCGGCAGACCTCGACCCGGTTGACCGGCTGACCCCACCCACCCACCCGGCCAACCGGCCGCGACAGGACCGGCCCTCCGCGATGGCCTGTGGCGTCGGCCTCCGTGAGCCGGTACGGCGCGAGGGCGGTGAGCAGGGCGAGCCGGGCGGCCTGCCCGGGGTCCTCGGGGGCGCGGCCGGCTGCGGCGGGCCGAACCGGTGGTCCGCCGGGCCGTCGACCGCGGTGAACTGCCGTCCGGCACCGACCCGGCGGAGGTCATCAAGAACCTCGCCGCGCCGCTGTACTTCCGGGTCCTGATCACGGCCGAGCGGGTGGACGCGGACACCGCCGACCGCGCCGCCGCCGTCCTCGCCGCTGCCCGGCACGGGGGCCTCGGCTGAGCCATGGGTCTTGAGCCCTGAGTCCCGAGTCCCGGTCCCGAGCCCTGAGGCGGGCGTCACGCGACACGACAGCGGGGCCTGCGCCATCACTCGGAGGAGTGGCCCGGACCCCGCGTCGTCATGCCGTCCGGCGGATCACATGTGGGTGCCGCCGTCGATGCGGAGCTCGGTGCCGGTGACGAACGCGCCGTCGTCGGACGCCAGCATCGCGATCACGCCGGCCACCGTCTCGGGGCCCGCGAAGCCCTGGCCGAGGGCCGGGGCGAGCTTGGCGAGCAGGCTGAGGTCGGCATCGGCGGGCAGGCCCGGGTTGTGGGTCATGCCGCTGTCGATGCTGCCCGGCGCGACGCAGACCGCGCGCAGGCCCTGCTTCGAGTACTCGGAGGCTATGGCGTGGGTGAAGGACTGGATGCCGCCCTTGGTGGCCGCGTACGCGGCCATGTAGGGGTGGGCGAAGCTCGCGGAGGTGGAGCTGAAGTTCACCACCACGCCCTTGCCGCCCGCGAGCAGCGCCGGGAGCGCCTCGCGGGTCATCAGGAAGGTGCCGGTCAGGTTGACGGCGAGGAGCTTGTTCCAGAACTCCAGGCTGGTCTCGTGCGTGTGCGAGGAGCGCAGGATGCCGGCCGCGTTGACCAGGACGTCCAGCCCGCCGAGGCCGCCGATCGCCGCCGCGACGCCGGTGGTGACGGACGCCTCGTCCGAGATGTCCAGGACCTGGATGGTCAGGCGGTCCGCGGTGCCGTCGGCGGTCGCGCGGTCCAGGGTCTTCTTCAGGCCGTCCTCGTTGACGTCGACGGCGACGACCTTCCCGCCCTCGGCGAGGATCCGGTGCACGGTGGCCTGGCCGATGCCAGAGCCGCCGCCGGTGATCAGGACGTTCCGTCCGCTGAAGCGCTCCATGGTGGTACTCCGTTCTTTCGTGGCCTCTCGACCTCAGGCGACACGTTACGCCTGAGTGGCATAACGTGCCAATAAGTCCATGGATGCCATTCCAGCGCGACGTGCCACAGTGGCATCGACCCGCGTACGCTGACCCTGTGACCGGACGACCCACCCTGAACCAGCGCCGCCGGGACGCCACCCGGATGGACATCGCCCGCACCGCCGCCGCGCTCTTCGCCGAACGGGGGGCCGAGGCGGTCACCGCCGAGGAGATCGCCCTCGCGGCGGGCATCTCGCCGCGCACCTTCTACCGGTACTTCTCCGTCAAGGAGGACGCCGTCGCCCCGCTGCTGGCGGCGGGCGGGCGGCGCTGGGTCGACCAGCTCGCCGAGGCCCCGGCCGACCTGCCGCTGCGCGAGGCGCTGGAGCGCTCGGCGGTGGCCTCGCTGACCCCGGCCGACGACGAGGCCGTCGAGGCGATGGAGTGGACCCGCAGCCTGCTGCGCGATCCGCGCCTCGACGGCACCTGGCAGCGGGTGCACGCCGACTCCGAGGAGCGGCTGCGGGTCGTCCTCGCGGGTCGGTGTCCGGACGGCACCGACCCGCTGGAGATCCGCCTGGCCGCCGCCGCGGCGACCGCCGCGATCCGGGTCGCGCTGGAGGAGTGGGCCTCCTCCGGCGCCCCCACCGCCGGTCCGGGGTCCCCGCGGGAGCTCGGCGCCCGCTGCATGCGCGAACTCACGGCGGGGCTGCGGCTCTACGACCGGGAGGAGTGAGCCCGACTCCGGCTGCCGCTCTCACGGTTGCCGATCCCGGTCGTGCTCGTGCCGGACCCGCGCCTCCGCATCCGCTCCCGGAACTCCTCAGTCCAGCCGCCCGTCGGGTCGGTGGCCGACGGCGGTCCGGTGGCGGCGAACAGATAACAGATAACAGATAACAGATTTCGAAATCTGTTATCTGTCGGTTGTCATCTGTCACCCGTTCCGCCTCCCCGCCCCCGTTAGGGTTGGTGATCGCGCGCCCCGGCGGGGGAACCGGGGTGACCACCTTGGATGTCCTGAGCGGAGGGGGCGGGGAGTTCGAGGCGTGGGAGCAAGTAGGACATGGGTCTGACGAGCCACAAGGTGTTGGCGCTGACCGTATTGATCGCCGTCGTGATGACGGCCGGCACGGTCTGGCTGTGGCCAAGACTCGCCAGGCGGACCTGGCAGGCGGTGCTCGGCCGGATCGGCGCGCTGCTCGCCACCCAGCTCACGGTGCTTGCCGCGCTCGGCCTGGTGGCGAACAACTACTTCGCCTTCTACAGCAGTTGGGACGACCTGCTGGGCACCGGCGAAACCGGCCCGGTGGTGATCCACAACAAGGCGGACGCGTCCGGTCGGCTGCTCGTGGAGACGATCGGCCACGCCTCCGTCAAGGGCGGCGGCGCGATGGGCCGCGAGCCGAGTCAGTCCGGCGAGATCCGCAAGGTGCGGATCGACGGCGCGGCGAGCCGGCTGTCCACCGAGGGGTACGTCTACCTGCCGCCGCAGTACTTCCAACCGGAGTACGCACAGCGGCAGTTCCCGGCGGTGATCGTCAGCACCGGCTTCCCCGGGCTCGCCGAGAACCTGATCACGCGGTTCAACTACCCGGGCGCGGCGCTCAAGCTGCTCCAGGAGGGGAAGATGCAGCCGACCGTCATGGTCATGGTGCGCCCCTCGCCGGCCCTGCCGCAGGACACCGAGTGCGAGGACATCCCGGGCGGCGCGCAGTCCGACACGTACTTCACCAAGGACGTCCCCGCGGCGATCCAGGCGAGCTTCCGGGTCTCGTCCGACCCGCAGGCCTGGGCCTTCATGGGCAACTCGACCGGCGGCTACTGCGCCCTCAAGTTGGCCATGCGCCACCCGGACGTCTTCCCGACCGCCGTCGCGCTCTCCGCCTACTACGACGCCGCCGACGACCCGACCACGGGCGACCTGTTCGGCGGCAGCAAGCAGCGCCGCGACGAGGCCAACCTGATGTGGCGGCTGAAGAACCTGCCGCAGCCGAAGGTGTCCGTGCTGCTGGCCGGTACCAAGAAGGGCGACGGCAACTACCGGCACGACACCGAGGCCTTCGTCGACGCGGTGCAGGCCCCGATGAAGGTCTCCTACAGCATGCTGGAGAACGGCGGCCACAACTTCGAGACCTGGAGCGCCCTGCTGCCGTCCTCGCTGGAGTGGCTGTCCCAGCACCTCAAGGTGCCGAACCAGACCGTCTGAACAGACCCGAGCCGTTCCAGCGGCCCCGGCGGACCCAGTGGATCTGGCGGATCCGAGCGGATCAACGGGCAGACAAGGCCGACAGCGGGGGACCAGCCCCGGGGCGCGGGAGCGGCGAGGCTCAGACCACCCGCTCCAGCGTCCCGGTGTGCAACTCGCCGACCCGGCCGCCCTCGCCCTCGTACGTCCAGAAGGCGCGCACCGTCAGCCGGCCGAGGTCCATGACGTGGCTGACGGTGATCCCGCTCTGCTCCGTCCAGCTGATGAAGTAGATCTCCGGCGCCACCTCGGCGACGTGCAGCAGCACGTCCTCCCACTGGCCCGCCGACTCGCCGAGACCCTCCCAGCGCAGCCGCCGGCCGTCGGCCGAGTAGGTATTGCGGAAGGCCGCGCCGTTGTCGGCCCGGAAGAGGTAGGTGCGGCCGGCGAAGGCGGGCAGGGGCGCGGTCATGGTGGGGCGGTACCTCGTTTCCGTGAGGCCGTGCACGGCGGTCTTGTGCACTGCGGAAGATGTCGGACCTCCAATTTATCCGACCCGGTGAGCCGAGCGGGCGCGCCCGTGGGCAGTGCGCCACGGCACCGGCCGCCACCGTGCCGGCCTCCGGGGTGTGTGACCGGCATCTGGGCGCCCGCCGCGGGCCGGTCCTACCGTCCACCCCCATGAGACGCACCCCCACGAGCGCCACCCCCACGAGACCCGGCACCCCGCGCCGCACCCCCACCGCGCTGTCCGCCGTCCTGCTCACCCTCGCCGCCCTCCTGCTCGGCACCCCCACCACCGCCCAAGCGGCCGCCACCGCGCGAGCCGTTACCGCGCAGACCGCCGCCGCCCAAGCCGCCGCCGCCCCCCTCGCCCTGGAAGCCACCTTCCCCGCCCCCGGAAACGGGTGGGCCAAGGTCGAGCGCTACCTCGACACCACCCCCGGCTTCCGCGCCGAGCAGTACCCGGCCGACGGTCGCGGCGACCAGGACGGCGCCCGCCGGACGTACTTCGGCGGCACCGGCGAGCCCTACTCCGGCCGCTTCCTGCTGTACTCCGCGACCGGCTGGGACACCGGCGGCCGCCAGACCCCCGTCCTGCTGGTCCACGGCGCCAACGACAACGCCGACCGCGCCTGGGCGAACCCGGCCGAGAGCGGCACCTGCGGTGCCTCCGCCTGCCCGTCCACCGGCCTGGCCCAGTACCTCGCCGGCACCGGCCACCGGGTGTTCGCCATCGGCTTCGCCCACAAACAGGGCGACAACCTGCTCCAGGCGCAGACCGTCGGCGACGCCGTCGCGCTGATCCAGGCCCGGCTCGGGGTCTCCCAGGTGGACGTGGTGGCGTGGAGCAAGGGCGAGGTCGCCGCCCGGGCGTACGTGTCCTCGGTGCGCCCGTCGTGGGGGAGGGCGTACGCGGGCGACGTGCGCCGCCTGATCACCCTAGGCGGGCCGAACGGCGGGCTCGACTACGTGTACGCGCACGGCTGGTCCTTCGACCTGGCCGCCTGGCCGGCCTGCGGCGGCACCGCCAACGCGCCGTCCCCGCACCTGTACATGACCTGCTACGGCACGTACACCGCGCAGCCCTGCCTCGGCGTGTTGCCCACCGGCGGCTACGACTGCTACCCGGGACAGCGTCAGCTGCTCGCCCGCTGGGACGGCCGGTACGGGGTGGACGGTACCTCCCAGGACTGGTGGACCACCTACTACGGCGGCCAGGGCTTCTACACCTCCGGCCAGGGCATCCAGGCGGCGATCGACGCCGGGTCGCTGATCGCGCCGCTGCAGCAGGCCGGAGTGCCGGCGTCGGTGCGCACCTACCTGCTCGCGGGCGGGTCGGCCGACATCCCGGGCGTGCTCAACGAGAACCGGGGGCCCAGCGACGGCATCGTGTTCACCGCGAGCGCCCTGGACACCACCGGTGTCGCGACGATCGGCGGCACCCGGCTGCTCGCCGGTCTCAACCACCTGGAACTCGCCTGGGCGCCGGAGGCCGAGAGCCAGGTCGACGGCTGGCTCGACTGATCCCTTGATCGACCCCAACTGATCCACCACACAGCGTCGTTGATCGACACCACTGTGAGCTGTGCGACAACCGGCCCGGCCGGGTTGTCCGTTCACGGACGGTTTGCCTAGCCTGCAACGGTCGTCCGCTCTCGCGGACTCCACCGCCGGGACGCCGAGTCCTGTCCACCCGCCGGTCGGCAATCGAGCACCACGGCGGACGGGAGCGGGGGAACCAAGGTCAGCGCCCGGCCCGTACGCTCCCGCGTGCGGGCCGTGGCTAGGGGTGAAGCCGCTTCCACCGGCGGCCGGGCCACCTCGGCCCGAATCCGACAGCTCACCTCGCAGGCGTCGCAGAGGACACTCCCATGCACCAGCCTGCCCGTCGCCGCGCGCCGCGTCACGCCCGTCCCTCCCACCGGGGCCGCAGCGCCGCCCTCGCCGCCACCGGAGCGTTCGCCATCACCGGCGCCGGACTGTTCGGCCTGCCGGCCGTCGCCGGTGCCCAGGCCGCCGCCGCTCCGACCGTCACCCAGGATCGGCTGGCCCCGGCGACCATGGTCGCGAACAAGGCCACCACCGCCTCGCTGACCCTGCGCTCCTCGGCCTGCTTCACCGCGAAGACCGTCGGCGTGGGCGTCCGAGACGCGTCCGGCGCCAACCTCGACTTCCCCGGCAACGCCTCCAACGCGCGGATCTGCCCGAGCGGCCTGAACTTCACCAGCGGCGCGCGCACCCTGCCGGCCGGGACGTACACCCGGTTCGGCTTCTGGCAGGACCTCGGCGGGGCCTGGCACAACCTGCCCTCGCAGCAGCTCGTGGTATCCGACGCCCCGGCGCCGACCCCGACCCCGGCCCCGACCCCGGCCCCGGCCCCGGTTCCGACTGCGACCGCCACCCCGAAGCCGACCTCAACTCCGACCCCGGCTCCGACCGCGACCGCGACCGCCACCCCGAAGCCGACCTCAACTCCGACCCCGGCTCCGACCCCGACTGTGACCGCCACCCCGAAGCCGACCCCGACCCCGACCCCGGCTCCGACCGCGACCGCTACTCCGACCCCGAAGCCCTCCCCGACGAGCAGCCCGAGCGCCACGGCCAGTCCGTCGCCGAGCACCCCGGGCTCCCCGGTCGCCGGCAAGTCGCTGACCTGGTCCGACGAGTTCAACGGCCCGATCAGCTGGGGTTCGCGCTGGGTCGGCGACAAGACCAGCTCGTACAAGTACGGCAACCACAACCCGGACGACAACAAGCTCGACTGGCTGAACAAGAACAACGTCAGCGTCGCGAACGGGGTCGCCACCTTCACCGCCGCGCCGAGCGGCAGCACGTTGGAGAACGGCAAGCAGGCCTGGAACACCGGCTTCCTGACCACCGAGGGCTCCAGCGAGGGCTTCCAGGTCAAGACCGGCGACTACGCCGAGACCCGGGTCAAGCTGCCGTCCGGCTCCGGCGCCTGGCCGGCCCTCTGGACCTGGAAGAACGGCAACGGGGAGGTCGACTCCTTCGAGTACCACCCCGACAACCCGAACCTGCTGGAGCTGACCAACCACGTCAACCCCGGCAACCCCAAGTACTACGCCGATGCGAGCGCGATCGCGAAGGACCAGTGGGTGACCATCGGGACGTACTACGGTGCCACCTCGGTGGACTGGTACGTCAACGGCGTCAAGGTCTTCTCGGACGGCAAGGGCGTCGGCGCCAACTGGTCGGCGTACCTGATCCTCAACCTGTCGGTCGGCGCGGGGCAGTACCACCCCGCGCCGCAGGGGACCGCCCCGATCACCTTCGCCGCCGACTACGTCCGCGTGTACCGGTAACCACCGCGTACCGGTGACCGCCGGCCGGGCCCGGTCAGGAACCGGCAGCCGTCTCGACCACCGTGAGGTCGAACGGCTGCCGGTTGTTGCCCTTGCTCCGATCGTCCGGGCTGTGCACCGCGACCGCGCCGCCACCGAGCCGGCCGACCGGCAGGCCCGGGTCCAGCCGGACCGGCACGAGCGCGGTCGCGGTGCGCAGCGGGGGCAGTCCGGGCCCGAAGACGCACCGCACCTCGCGGCCATCCCGCAGCACCTCGCAGTCGGACGGGAAGTACGGGCCCTCCGGCGTCACCCCGTTCGGCAGCGTGACCAGAACCGTGAACGGCGAGGCGGTGGTGTCCGGGCCGCCGTTGGCCACCAACGCGTGGACGGTGGTGGTGCCGCCGGGCGGCGCGGCGTCCGGGTCCATCCGGACCACTTTCAGGTCGGAGTGCGACGGCGTGGCGGCGACGCTGACGTCCACCGACGGCCGCGGCTCGGGCCGCCGCAGCGCCCAGGACGGGCCGGCGGCCAGCGTCGCCACCGCGCAACCCGCCGCCACGGCCGCGACGAACCAGGCCCCGCCGAACCCCCGGCGCGCCGGTTCCCCGTACGTCGAGTCCCCGTACGTCGAGTCCCCGTACACCGAACTGCCGAGCGCCGCGTGGCCGCGACCGGATTCCCCGTAGCCCCAGTCCCCGCAGGCGCCGACCCGGAAGCCGCCGTCCTGAAAGCCGCCGTCCCTGAGACCGCCGTCCCCGTGTCCGGAACAGCTGCGCCCCGCATCGCTGCGCTCCATCGCCGCTCACCCGTGCCCTTGCGTCCCGGCGGCCCGCGCCGTCGCGGGCCGCGTCCGCACCAGGGTGGCCGAGCCGCCACCGGGGGTCCGGCGCAACCCGCCCGCCGTCCGCCCGAACGGGCGAACCCGCGCACGGAAAGTCGACCGGTCCGACGTTCCCTGCAGCAGCGTCGTTCTGACGGGGCGTCAGGGTGCGAGGACCTGCCCCAGTCGGGTCGCGATGTGGTGCATCACCGGCACCAGCGAGGACGCGCCGGTCTGCTCCTCCAGTGCCCGGATGCGGGCTTCGGGGCCGGACACCGACAGGGCGGTCGGCGTCGGTGCGCCGGGGACGGCGAGCGCGATGCAGCGGACGCCGATCTCCTGCTCCTGGTCGTCGACCACGTAGCCGCGCTCGCGCGCCTCGGCGAGCTGCTGCAGCAGCTCCTGCGGGTCGGTGATCGTGTACTCGGTGTGCGCGGGCAGCGGGTTGGGGCCGAGGATGGCGCGCGCCTCGTCCTCGGGGAGTTGGGCGAGCAGCGCCTTGCCGACGCCGGTGCAGTGCGGCTGCACCCGCCGGCCGACCTCGGTGAACATCCGCATCGAGCGCCGCGACTGCACCTGCCCGACGTACACCACCTCGCCTCCCTCCAGTACGGCCAGGTTGGCGGTCTCGCCGGTGGCCTCCATGAGTTCGGCCAGGTACGGGCGGGCCCAGCTGCCGAGCAGCCGTCCGGCCGTCTCGCCGAGGCGGATCAGCCGAGGGCCGAGCGTGTAGCGACGCGCGGTGTCCTGGCGGACATAGCCCTGCTGGACGAGGGTACGAACCAGACGATGGATGGTCGGCATCGGCAGGCCGGAACTGGTGGAGAGCTCGCTGAGCGTGGCCACGCCGCCGGAGTCGGCCAGCGCCTCCAGCAGCTGGAAGGCGCGCTCGACGGACTGCACGCCGCCGGTCGCGCGGTCCGTGCCCGTCGTCGATGCTGTGTCGGGGGTCGGAACCACCGGCGTTCCCTTCACTGTCGGGGAGGAGTAGAGTCCCGGCGATCACATCAACAAACCGTTGAAATTCTGTATCGCGGAAACTAGTCTCCACCTTACAGAATCGAACTCGCCGACAGGTGGGTTCCGATCAAGGAAGTTCCCACCGGAGCTCCCTTCGCCAGGCTCAACCGCTTAGGAGTGTCCTGCCCATGGCTACAGATCAGGGACCCGTCGGCGCCTCCCCTGCCGCTCCGGTCGTCACTGTCGCCGGTCCGCGCGTCCACCGGGCGGAGGAGGTGCTCACTCCGGAGGCGGTCGCCTTCGTCGTCGGCCTCCATCGCGCCTTCGAGGGCCGTCGGCAGGAACTCCTGGCCAGGCGGAAGACCCGCCGTGCGCAGATCGCCGAGGCCGGCACGCTGGACTTCCTCCCCGAGACCGCCGACATCCGGGCCGGCGACTGGAAGGTCGCCGAGGCGCCCCGCGCCCTCCAGGACCGCCGGGTCGAGATCACCGGCCCCACCGACCGCAAGATGGTCATCAACGCCCTCAACTCCGGCGCGCGGATCTGGCTCGCCGACTTCGAGGACGCCACCTCCCCGACCTGGGAGAACATGGTCAGCGGCCAGATCAACCTGATCGACGCCTTCGAGGGCCGGATCGACTTCACCACCCCCGCCGGGAAGGCGTACGCCCTCAAGCCCGCCGCCGAACTCGCCACCGTCGTGGTCCGTCCGCGCGGCTGGCACCTGGACGAGAACCACCTGCTCGTCGACGGCGCCCCGGTCGCCGGAGCCTTCCTCGACTTCGGCCTCTACTTCTTCCACAACGCCGCACGGCTGCTCGCCAAGGGCGCCGAGGACCCCAACTCCGGCCCGTACTTCTACCTGCCGAAGACCGAGAGCCACCTCGAAGCCCGGCTCTGGAACGACGTGTTCACCCACGCCCAGGCTCAACTCGGCATCCCGCACGGCACCGTCCGCGCCACCGTCCTGATCGAGACCATCACCGCCGCCTTCGAGATGGACGAGATCCTCTACGAGCTGCGCGAGCACGCGGCCGGCCTCAACGCCGGGCGCTGGGACTACCTGTTCTCGATCGTCAAGAACTTCCGCGACGCCGGCGAGCACTACATCCTGCCGGACCGCAACACCGTCACGATGGCCTCGCCGTTCATGGCCGCCTACACCCGCCTGCTGGTGCAGACCTGCCACAAGCGCGGCGCCCACGCGATCGGCGGCATGGCCGCGTTCATCCCCAGCCGCAGGGACCCGGAGGTCAACGCCGCCGCCCTGGAGAAGGTCAAGGCGGACAAGGACCGCGAGGCCGGCAACGGCTTCGACGGCTCTTGGGTCGCCCACCCGGACCTGGTGCCGGTCGCCCGCGCCTCCTTCGACGCGGTGCTCGGCGAGCGCCCCAACCAGAAGGACAACCCCGGGCCGTCCGAGCCGGTCACCGCCGCCCGACTGCTCGACATCGCCGGCGCCGGCGGCACCTGCACCCGCGCCGGGCTGCACAACGCCGTCCAGGTCGGCGTCCGCTACATCGAGGCCTGGCTGCGCGGCCTCGGCGCGGTCGGCATCTTCAACATGATGGAGGACGCCGCCACCGCCGAGATCTCCCGCTCGCAGATCTGGCAGTGGATCCACAACGGCGTCGTCCTGTCCGACACCGGTGAGAAGGCCACCGCCGACCTGGTGCGCACCCTGGTCGCCGCCGAGTTGGCCGAACTCCTGGCCGAGCTGGGCGAGGAGGCGTACGCCGGCGGCCGCTGGCGCGAGGCCGCCCAGCTCTTCGAACAGGTCGCCCTGGCCGAGGAGTTCGCGGACTTCCTCACCCTCCCGGCGCTCCCCCTGCTGGGCTGAGTCCAAATCTATCCGCCGGCGCCACTGCTGCCGCCTGCCAGGCTGGAGCAGTGCCGCCGGCCCATTACTCCGTTCCGTACGGCGACGATTCCACCTGTCCTCTCGTCGCCGTACGGAACGGCCTTTTCCCCGGTAACCGGTAGAGGAGTTCACCCGTGCCCCGCATCTTCTTCAACGGCCAGGCCATGGTCGGCGGTCCGTTCCACGCCAAGGTCGCCGACGCCCTGGTCGGGCCGGCCCGCACCGCCCCCGGTTACCGCTTCTTCTCCATCGACGTCAACGGGGAGAAGGACGTCTGCCCCGGCCTGCTGAGCGACGCGGCCGTCGACAGCGCGATCGAGGGCGAGCTCTACGACATCACCCTGGAGCGCCTGCGAGACGTCATCCTGCCCGGCGAGCCGCGCGAGCTGGAGCTCGGCGTCATCAAGCTGGAGGACGGTTCCGCCTGCCTGTCCATGCTGCTCGCCCGTGGCGAGGTCGAGCGCGGCGTCCACCGCGAGATCACCCACCACGGCGGCTGGCGCGCCTACCTCGCCACCCTCGGGCGCACCGCCTGAGACGGGCGGCGGACAGTAGACGGCGAACAGATGACAGCTGACAACTTTCGTTATCTGTTATCTGTTTGCTGAACTTTGTCAGCCGTCAGCCGTCAGCCGCCGCCCCGGGAACCCCGCTGTCCTCCTGCCATGACGGCCACCGCGGTGCGCCCGCCCGCCGACGTTCCGGCCGGCTCCCCACGCGGGTGGGAACAGGCCGGAGCCCACGCCGCAGCCCCGGACCCTCGCCGTGGGTCCGGGGCTGCGGTCCACGCACCGGCCGAAGGGGGCCGGGTTGCGGAGTCCGGGTCACGCACCGTCCCTGGGCGGCCCGGAGCTGGTGGGGGATGGCAGGAACAGAGCGGGGGTCAGACGGGGCGGGCGGCGAGCTCCTTGGCGGCGCGGGCGCAGTCGCGGGCGATCCGGTCCTCGTTGACGGTGGTCAGCTGGCCCTTCTCGACGACGGCGTTGCCGTTGACGAAGAGGACCGACAGCGGCGGCAGGGCGCCGAGGGTGAGGGCGGCGACCGGGTCGGCGATGGAGGAGTGCATGATCCCGTCGACCTTCCACAGCGCCAGGTCGGCGAGCTTGCCGGCCTCGATCGAGCCGATCTCGTTCTGGCGCCCGAGCACCCGGGCGCCGCCCATGGTGCCCAGGCGCAGCGCCTGACGGCCGGTGAGCGCGGTCGGGGAGCCGTGCAGGCGGTTGATCAGCAGGGCGTTGCGCAGCTCGGTGCCGAGTTCGCCGGACTCGTTGGAGGCGGTGCCGTCCACGCCGAGGCCGACCGGGACGCCGGCCCTGAGCATGTCGGGAACGCGGGCGATCCCGGCGGCCAGACGGGCGTTGGAGGACGGGCAGTGGGCGACGCCGGTGCCGGTCTCGGCGAACTTGGCGATGTCGGAGTCGTTCATGTGGACGCAGTGCGCCATCCAGACGTCCTCGCCGAGCCAGCCGACGGACTCGAAGTAGTCGGTCGGGCCCATGCCGAACAGCTCCTTGCAGAACTGTTCCTCCTCGGCGGTCTCCGAGCCGTGGGTGTGCAGCCGCACGCCCTTGCGGCGGGCGAGTTCGGCGGACTGGCGGAGCAGGTCGGTGGAGACCGAGAACGGCGAGCAGGGCGCGATGGCGACGTGCAGCATCGAGCCGAAGGAGGAGTCGTGGTACGTGTCCACGGCGGCCTCGGAGGCGGCGAGGATGTCGTCGAGCTCCTCGACCGCGTGGTCCGGCGGGAGGCCGCCGTCCTTCTTGCTGCGGTCCATGGAGCCGCGCAGCGCGGTGAAGCGCAGGCCGAGCTCCTGGACGGCCTCGATGGAGGCGCCGAGGACGTCGCCGCCGTCCTTGGGGAACACGTAGTGGTGGTCGGAGGCGGTGGTGCAGCCGGACTTGAGCAGGGCCGAGGCGGAGCCCTGGCTGGCGGCGTGGACGAGCTTCTCGTCGATCCGGGCCCAGGTCGGGTAGAGGGCGACGAGCCAGTCGAAGAGGATGGCGTCCTGGGCGAGGCCGCGGGTGATCCACTGGTAGAAGTGGTGGTGGGTGTTGACCAGGCCGGGGGTGATCAGGTGGCCCTCGCCGTTGATCCGGCGCACCACGTTGTCCAGCCACATCGGGGCGGGCCCGTCGCCGACCGACTCGATCCTGTTGCCGAGGATGACCACGTGGCCGCGGGCGTACTCGGTGTCGTCGGCGTCGACGGTCGCGATCGCGACGTTCTCGATGACGATCCGCTGGTCGGCGGGTGGGGGCTGGACTGCCATGGTGTGACTCCTATGGGGGAGGGTCGGGAGGGGTGTGCGCCGTGCGGCGGGCACCCCTCCCGGGCCGGTCAGGACGGTGTCGCCGTCGGCGCCGTCGCACCGGAGGTCTGGCCGGATCTGGTCCGGCGGGCGGCTCCGGCGTGGTGGAAGAGCAGGTTGAGCAGGACGGCCATCACGCAGCCGGCCGAGATCCCGGAGTGCAGCAGGGTCCGGACGGCCTCCGGGAAGGCGTCGTAGAAGGTCGGCACCGCGATCGGGATGATCCCGACGCCGAGCGAGACGGAAACCAGGATGGTGTTCGAGCTGGACTCCATGCCGGCCTCCGCGAGGGTGCGGATGCCGCTGGCCGCGACGGTCCCGAAGAGCACGATCCCGGCGCCGCCCAGGACGGGCTGCGGTACCAGGGAGACGACCGAGCCGAGCACGGGGAAGAGCCCGAGCAGGATCAGGATGCCGCCGCCGGCCGCGACCACGAAGCGGCTGCGGATCTTCGTCAGCGCCACCAGCCCGATGTTCTGGGCGAAGGCGCTGGCGGCGAAGCCGTTGAAAACGGGGCTGAGCGCGGTGGCCAGTCCGTCGGCCCGCAGGCCGGCGGCGAGCGTGGGTTCGTCGGCCTCGCGCTCGACGATCTTGCCCAGTGCGAGCATGTCGGCGGTGGACTCGGTCATGGAGACCACCATGACGATGCACAGCGAGACGATCGCGGCGGCGTCGAAGACGGGCGCGCCGAAGTGGAACGGGGAGGGGAGAGCGAAGACCTTCGCGTCCTTCACCGCGCCGAAGTCGGCCAGGCCCAGCGGGAAGGCGATCAGGGTGCCGAGCGCCAAGCCGATGAGCAACGAGAGCTGCTGCCAGAAGCCGCGCAGCAGCCGGTTGCAGAGCACCACCGCGACGAGGGTGATCGCGGCGAGGCCGATGGCCCGCATGGAGCCGTACCCGGGGGCGCTCGGCGTGCCGCCGCGCGCCCAGTTGACCGCCACCGGGAGCAGGGACACCCCGATGAGGGTGATCACGGTGCCCTGGACGACCGGGGGGAAGAACCGGATGAGCTTGCAGAAGTACGGCGCCGCGAGGAAGCACAGGACCCCCGCGACGATCACCGCTCCGAAGATCACCGGGAGGGCGTCCTTCGGTCCGTGTTCCTTGGCGATGGCGATCATGGGCGCGACCCCCGCGAAGGAGACGCCGTTCACGAACGGCAGTCGCGCGCCGATCTTCCAGATGCCGAGGGTCTGGAGCAGGGTGGCCAGTCCGGCGGTGAACAGGCTGGCCGAGATGAGCAGGGCGAGTTCGGCGGGCGAGAGCCCGACGCCGGCGCCGACGATGAGCGGGGGTGCGACGACTCCCGCGTACATCGCGGCGACGTGCTGGAGACCGGTGGAGAAGAGCTTCACCGGGGGCAGCAACTCGTCCACGGGGTGGGGGCCGGACCCGGACGGCGTGCCGGGGAGGTGTGTCGACGCGCCGTCCGGGCCAGGGGTTCTTGCCGGGGTGGAACCGCCGTCGTTACTGCTGGTGCTGCTGGGTGCCATGTCGAGCCCCTCTTGTGCCCGTGGCTCCCGGCGCGCCCGTGGCGCTGGAGAGGCCCCGAGGGCGGGACGGCGTGCAAGAGTCCCTCGGGGAGCTTCTCCAGTGCCCCGGGCCGGCCGCCGCGAGGCAGGCACGAACTCCGGTTGGTGGGGGTGGAGAAACTGGTGGTACGGGTGTTTCCGAAGCGGGTGCTGCACGTGGAGCGGGTGACGCACGTGGAGCGGATGGAGCCGGTGGTGCGGATACCGCTGCCCGCCCGGACGTGGCCGGCCGCTGGGGGCCGGAGGGTGCGGCGACTCCGGGCGGTGTCCATGGGGGTGGGGGAGGTCAGGCGACCGGGATGACCGGGACGACGCCGTCGCGGTGCACGGTGCCCTCGATGAGGCCGTACATGCGGTCGGCGGCGTAGTAGACCTCGTTCTCGTTCTTGAGGCCGAACGGCTCCAGGTCGACGAGGAAGTGGTGCTTGTTGGGCAGCTCCAGGCGGACCTCGTCCACCTCGGCGCGGTTGTTGAGGACCCGGGTGCCCATCGAGTGCAGGGTCTGCTGCAGCGAGTAGGAGTAGGTCTCGGCGAAGGCCTCCAGCAGGTGCCGCTTCACGTGGGTGTAGGAGCGGTTCCAGTTGGGCTGGGCCTCGCCGTCCCGGCCGCTGTAGCCGTACTTCCAGCGGGCGGTGACCTGGGTGGCGAGGATGCGGTCGTACGCCTCCTGCAGGGTGGTGTACTTGTCCTTGATGTAGCCCCAGAACTCCGAGTTGGTGGAGTTCATGACGACGAGGTCCTTCAGGCCGGAGATGACCTGGACGGACTCGCCGTCGTAGACGATCTCGGTGGTGCGGGTCTCCTGACCGCTGCGGACGAAGGAGTGGCCGACCTCCTCCGAGCCGATGAAGCGGGCCGAGCTGTCCGGCGTCTTGATCCGGTCCCAGGCGTACTCCTCGATCCGGATCCGGGCGCTGTGGACGACGCCGCGCTCGGTGTTGTCGACGAAGTGGCGCGCCAGCAGGATGCCGAAGGCCTCGGCCGACTCGATCCCGTGCTCCTTGGCGAAGGCGTACACGGTGTTCTTGGTGGTGTCGGTGGGGAGGCAGTTGGCGTTCGATCCGGTGAGGTGGACGTCCTCGAACTCACCGCGGAGGGAGACCGAGACGTTCAGGTCCTTGATCTCGTGCCGGGTGGAGTCGCGGTAGATCCGCACGATGCGGTTCTCCGCCTTGCCGTACTGGTTCTGACCGAGCACGTGGGCCATGACGTGGCTCCTAGAGGTTCCAGGTCGGTCTACTAGCTTCCGCGGTAGACCGAGTATCCGAACGGGTTGAGCAGCAACGGCACGTGGTAGTGGTGCTGCGCGGGCGCGACCGTGAAGACGATCGAGACCTCGGGGAAGAACGGCGGCTCCGCGGACTTCGACGCGTAGTGGGCGCCGGTGTCGAAGAGCAGCCGGACGACCGAGCCCGCCTCCACGGCCGGCAGGTCCTTGACCCGGCCGTCGGAGTCCGTGGCGGAGGTGCCGAGCACCTGCCAGCCACCCTCGGTGTGCAGTGCGAGCTCGACCGGGACGCCCTCGGCCGGGCGGCCGAGGCTGGTGTCGAGCACGTGGGTGGAGATGCCAGTCATGGGTGAAGTGACCTTACTGATGGCAGATGTGATGCTGAGTCAGCTAATTCTAACGATTCGTCAGGAATGCGTCAGGATTCGCCGAGCAGGCGGTTGAGCCGGATGTCGTTGATCTTGCGCAGCTCGCCCCGGACGATCTCCGCCTCGGTGGCGGCGTCGTTGGGGTGGCGCTCGCGCAGGGCCGCGAGCATGGTGGCCGCGGTGCGGCCGGTCGCGCAGATCAGGAACACGTGGCCGAACTTCGCCTCGTAGGCCGCGTTGGCCTCGTGCAGTTCGTCGAGCAGCGCCTGGTCCGCGCCGTGGATGCCGGACTGCTCCCGCTCCGAGGTGGCGTCGCCCGCCTTGGGCCGGCCGATCCGGGCGTGGCCGGCCATCGCGTCGTGCAGGTCGGCGACCGTGAGCCCGGCCATCGCCGCCGCGTTGGCGGCGAGCAGGGACTCCCGGTCGGACCAGGGCTTGGCCTGTGCGACGGCGGCGGCCCAACGGGGGCTGGAGCAGACCTCCAGCAGGATCGCCTCCAGGTCCGCGGCGTCGGCCGCGGCCAGGGCGTCAAGGGTGTGGGGGTGATTGGTCACGGGTGGACCTCCTGAAGAGTGGTGCCACCCGCACAAGCTAGATCCACCCCACCCGGCCGTCAACACTTTGTTGAACGGTTGGTGGTTACGTTTTGAGCCGGCCCCTGTTGCCGGGCCGATTCGTGTGCGATTCGCCAAGTGCGCCCCGCCGGGGGCTGATTCAGACTGGCCGGACCGGCGGGGTGCGCCCGTTCGGAAGGTTTCCGGCAGGGGGAATCGCGGGCGGAGCGGAGGGGTTCAGGAGGGCTTCGAGCCGTCCTGGCGGTTGAGGTAGTTGTACACGGTGAAACGGCTGACGCCCAGAGCCGAGGCGACCGTCTCGACCCCGTGGCGGACGGTGAAGGCGCCGCGCTCCTCCAGGAGGGCGACGACCCGCTGCTTCTCCCAGCGGTCCAGCTCGGCCAGCGGCCGGCCGTCGAACTGGCGGGCCATCTCGGCCAGTAGCCGGTCCAGTGCGCTGCTCAGGTGCGGCAGCCGGACGGCGATCGCCGGGGCGCCCTCCCACTCCAGGACGACGTCCTCGGACTTCGCCTCGTCCAGCGGGACGGGCGTCGCGCCGACCGCGTCCAGCAGCGGCTTCATCGCCGTGGCCAGCGGGTGTTCCACGTGTCCGGTCACGGCGTACCGCCCTCCTCGCCCGGCATGTCGTCGCCCAGCACGCTGACCTGGACCGAGATCCGGGTCGCGCCGGCGTCCAGGGTCTCCCGGAGCAGCCTGGTCACCGCGGTGAGGACCTGGTCGGCCTCGCCCTCGGCGCCGGTCCCGAAGGGGCCGACCGAGACGGCCAGGCCGGCCTCGTCGACGACCTGGCGGGCCGCCGCGGCGTGCTCGGGGAACGTGTCCAGTTCGAACGGTTCTGTCGTGAACTCCACCATCAATCGCACGTGAACACTGTAGCGAGCGGGCGGTGGGGGCGGGCGGGGGTCGGTCGATCGAACAGCGGCGACGCCGGTGGGAGGGTGTGTGCGGGCTTCTTCAACAAAATGTTGCGACGGTCTTGACACCCGCTCGCCGGGCCGGAGATGCTTCCACCAAGCAGAATCCCTCTTCCGGATTGTGGAAGTTGAGGTTCTCGGAAGAGAGTGAGAGGTGAGTGACGTGACGGCCGCTTCCCGGCACAGCTTCACGGTCAACCTGTCGATCCTGTTCAGCGAACTGCCGCTGCTGGAGCGCCCCGCCGCGGCCGCGGCCGCCGGTTTCACGGCCGCCGAGCTGTGGTGGCCCTTCGGTACCGAGGCCACCCCGTCCGAGGCCGAGCTGGACACGCTCCGCAAGGCCTTCACCGACGCGGGCGTGCAGCTCACCGGCCTCAACCTCCTGGACGACCTCACCCTCGGCGCCCGCGGTACCGTCTCGGTGCCCGCCGAGCGGGACCGCTTCCGGGCCAACGTCCCGGTCGCCGCGGGGCTCGCCGCCTCGCTCGGCACCAAGGCGCTCAACGCGCTGTACGGCAACCGGGTCGAGGGCGTCGACGCGGCCGAGCAGGACGCGCTCGCGCTGGAGCACCTGGTACTCGCCGCCAGGGCCGCGCACGAGATCGGCGCGATCCTGCTGGTCGAGGCCCTCAACAGGGCGGAGTCCCCGGACTACCCGCTGGTCTCCGCCGCCGCCGCGGTCGAGGTCGTCGACAAGGTCAACGCCGCCACCGGCCTGGGCAACGCGAAGTTCCTCTGCGACCTGTACCACCTGGCCAGGAACGGCGAGGACCTGGCGGCCGTCATCGACACCTGCACCGACCGGTTCGGCCACGTGCAGATCGCCGACAACCCGGGCCGCAACGAGCCCGGTACCGGCGGTCTGGACTTCGAGGACCTGTTCGCCCGACTCACCGCCGCCGGCTACACCGGCCCGATCGGCCTGGAGTACCGCCCCTCCACCGGCGTCAGCGCCGACAGCTTCGGGTGGCTGTCGCGCGAGCACCGCGCGGCCAAGTAGTAGCCGTCAAGTAGCGGCCGAGCAGCCGCACGCGGTCGCTCAGCAGCCGCTTCGCGGTCGCCGAGCAGCCGCCGGGCAGCGCCACGCAGTCGCACGCGGTCGCCTGCCGGCTGGGCCCGGGCACCGACGCCACCGGACCCGGGCACCCACGCCCTCCCCACCCCACGAACGACGTAAGGAACGACGCGATGAGCCGCAAGATCGCCTTCATCGGCCTCGGCATCATGGGCAGCCCGATGGCCGCCAACCTGGTCAAGGCCGGCCACCACGTCACCGGCTACAACCTCACCCAGCCGCAGATCGACGCCCTGGTCGCGGCCGGCGGCCACGGCGCCACCAGCATCGCCGACGCGGTGAAGGACGCCGAGGTCGTCATCACCATGGTCCCGGCCGACCCGCACGTCGAGCAGGCCATCCTGGGCGAGGGCGGCGTGCTGGAGAACGTCCGGCCCGGCACCCTCGTGATCGACATGTCCTCGATCACCCCGCAGACCTCCCAGAAGGTCGACGCGGCCGCCCGGGAGAAGGGCGTGCGCACCCTGGACGCCCCGGTCTCCGGCGGCGAGGCCGGTGCCGTCGAGGCGGTGCTGTCGATCATGGTCGGCGGCTCCGCCGAGGACTTCGCCGAGGCCAAGCCGCTGTTCGACGCGCTGGGCACCACGGTCATCCACGTCGGCCCGTCCGGCGCCGGCCAGACCGTCAAGGCCGCCAACCAGCTGATCGTCGCCGTCAACATCCAGGTGCTCGCCGAGGCCGTGGTGTTCCTGGAGAACGCCGGCGTCGACCTGCCCGCCGCGCTGGACGTGCTCGGCGGCGGCCTGGCCGGCTCGACCGTGCTGAACCGCAAGAAGGCGAACATGATCGACCGCGAGTTCGCCCCGGGCTTCCGGATCGACCTGCACCACAAGGACATGGGCATCGTCACCGACGCCGCCCGCGCCGTGGGCGCCGCGCTGCCGGTCGGCGCCGTGGTGGCCCAGCTGGTCGCCTCCGCCCGGGCCAACGGCGACGGCTCGCTCGACCACTCGGCGCTGCTGCGCGGCGTCGAGCGCCTCTCGGGCCGCGAGGTCAAGTAAGACCGACCGGCACGTGGTGGGCGGTGTCGCGACGCCCAGGCTGTCGCCCGGACGCCGCTCCTTCATCCACCCACCATGTGCCGGTCGGTCTAACACCCCGGGCCCCTCGGGGCCCCTCGAACTCCTCCTGGTGGCGTGTACCTCATCCGGTCGTGCCCGCGCCACCAGGAGGGTCAGACCCGACCGGCAGGCGGGATCGGGGCTCATCCGCCCGCCCGCCGGTCGATCCAACCGGTGATGCGTACTCCCTGTCGGGGGCACTTCGGTCGTGCCTGTACGCCTCGCCTGGTCCCTTCCCCGCCGAGGGGAGCCTCTCGTACGTCGGAAGCGGGACGAGGGGAACGGCGGGGAGGGGGCCGCACCCTCCCGGCGGGGGGTCGCACCTCCGACGGGGGACGCATCCCCCGGCGCGGGACACGCCCTCCCGGCGGGGGGTCGCACCCCCGGAACTCCCGGGCCCATGCTTGGCACAGGCTGTCGAAACATCGCCAGACCCCGTACGGAAGTGAGGACCGCACCATGCCCCCTACCCCCCACCAGGGCCATGTGGTCGTAGCTCCGGACAAGTTCAAGGGCACCCTGGAGGGTGCCGAGGTCGCCGCCCGGATCGCCGGCGGCGTCCGGCGCGCCGCGCCCGGCGTCGAGGTGCGCGAACTACCCGTCGCCGACGGCGGCGAGGGCACCCTGGCCGCCGCGCTCGCGGCCGGCTTCAACCGCGTCCCGGCCAAGGTGGCCGGCCCGACCGGCCTCCCGGTGGACGCCGCGCTCGCCGTCCAGGGCGACACCGCCGTGGTCGAGCTCGCGCAGTCCTCCGGACTCGCCCGGCTCCCCGGCGGCCGCACCGCCCCGCTCGCGGCCGGGTCCTACGGGGTCGGCCAGCTGATCGGCCGGGCCGTGGCGCTCGGCGCCAAGCGGATCGTGCTCGGTCTCGGCGGCAGCGCCTGCACCGACGGCGGCGCGGGCATGGTCCAGGCGCTCGGCGTCCGCCTGCTCGACGCCGACGGTGCCGAACTGCCGCCCGGCGGGGCCGCGTTGCGCAGGCTCGACCGGATCGACCTGGGCCGGCTGGCCGATCTGCCGGCCGGTGTCGAGATCGTCGTGGCCTGCGACGTGGACAACCCGCTGCTCGGCCCGCGCGGCGCCACCGCCGTCTACGGCCCGCAGAAGGGCGCCGACGGCGACGACCTGGTGATCCTGGAGGAGGGCCTGACCCGCTTCGCCGACCAGGTCGCCCTGGTCACCGGGCGGGACGTGCGCGACGCCCCCGGCGCCGGGGCCGCCGGCGGGGTGGGCTTCGCCGCCCTCGCCCTGCTCGGCGCCACCATGCGCCCCGGTATCGAGCTGCTGCTCGAACTGCTGGGTTTCGACGAGGCCGTGCGTGGGGCACGCCTCGTCGTGACCGGCGAGGGCTGTCTGGACGCGCAGACGCTCCACGGCAAGGCCCCCGCCGGCGTTGCCGCGGCGGCCACCCGGGCGGGGGTTCGGGTGGCTGCCGTGGCCGGGCGGCTGGAGCTCTCCGAGCCCGAGTGGCGGGCCGCCGGGTTCGCCGCCGCGATCGCCCTCACCGACCTCGCCGAACAGCCGGGGGACAGCATGACCAGGGCCGGCGAGCTGGCCGAGGTGGCGGGGGAGCGGCTGGCGGTACAGCTGCTGTCCGGCTGAGTCGGGCCGTCGGGCCGCCCCGGGCGGCGCCCGACCCTCGTACGTTCCTCCATTGACGTTTTGTTGAAGGCGGGCCTAGGCTCCCGGGCAATCCTTCGGTTCCCGCCTTCCCCGACGGCCCTACGACCGCCCCGCGAACGCCCTTCGAGCGCTTCCTCCGGCGTGCCCCCCCACCCCTCTCTTCCAGGTTTCGGAGGTCTCCCATGCCTTTCAGCCAGCCAGCGGTGATCCGCTCCCGACGGGTGGTCCTGCCCGACGGTGAGCGCCCCGCCGACGTGCTGATCCGGGACGGGAAGATCGAGCAGGTCGCTGCGTACGGCTCTCTCCTCGCGGGCGAGCGCCCCGACGCCGACGGCGGCCTCACCGACCTCGGCGACACCGCCCTGTTGCCCGGCCTGGTCGACACCCACGTGCACGTCAACGAGCCCGGCCGCACCGAGTGGGAGGGCTTCGCCACCGCCACCCGGGCCGCCGCGGCCGGCGGCGTCACCACGATCATCGACATGCCGCTCAACTCCATCCCGCCCACCACCACGGTGGAGGGACTGGCCGTCAAGCGGAAGGTCGCCGAGGGCCAGGCCTGGGTCGACCTCGGCTTCTGGGGCGGCGCCGTCCCCGGCAACGTCCCGGACCTCGCGCCGCTGCACGAGGCCGGCGTGTTCGGCTTCAAGAGCTTCCTCGCCCCCTCCGGCGTCGACGAGTTCCCGCACGTCGAGGCCGCGGATCTGGAGGCGGCACTGGCCGAGCAGGCCCGGATCGGGGCGCTGGCGATCATCCACGCCGAGGACCCGGCCGTACTGGCCGCCGCCCCGCAGCAACCCGGCGTCCACTACCGCGACTTCCTCGCCTCCCGCCCCGCCGACGCGGAGACCGCGGCCGTCTCCCACCTGCTGGAGACCGCCCGGCGCACCGGCGCCCGCGTCCACATCCTGCACGTCTCCTCCGCCGCCGTGCTGCCGCTGCTGCGCCGAGCGCGCGAGGAGGGCGTGCGGGTGACCGCCGAGACCTGCCCGCACTACCTGACCCTGGCGGCCGAGCAGGTGCCGGACGGCGACACCGCCTTCAAGTGCTGCCCGCCGATCCGCGACGAGACCAACCGCGACCGGCTCTGGCAGGCCCTGGCGGACGGCGAGTTCATCGCCGTCGTCTCCGACCACTCTCCCTCCACCCCCGACCTGAAGCTGCTGCTCGAGTACGGCGGCAGCGGCGATTTCGCGGCCGCCTGGGGCGGCATCGCCTCCCTGCAACTCGGTCTGCCGGCCGTCTGGACCGAGGCCCGCCGCCGCGGTCACGGTCTCGCCGACGTGGTCCGCTGGATGTCCGCCGGACCGGCCGAACTGGCCGGCCTCACCGGTGTCAAGGGCGCCATCGCGCCCGGCTGCGACGCCGACCTGGTCGCCTTCGACCCCGACGGAGAATTCGCCGTCCACGCCGCCGGGTTGCACCACCGCAACCCCGTGACCCCGTACGCGGGCCGGACGCTGACCGGCGCGGTCCGCACGACCTGGCTGCGCGGCCGCGCGGTGGACACCGCGGCCGAGCCCTTCGGCCGTCAGCTCACCCGGCCCGCCGCAGCCCCCACCACCCCGTCCGACCGCCCGTCCTGAGGAGACTTCGTGACCACTGCCGACACCCCGAGCGCTCCCTTCACCGAGCTGGTCAACCTGGCCTCGCGGCTGCTGGGCGCGGGCGTCGTCGCCACCAACGAGGACACCTTCGCCGACGCCGAGAACCTCCTGGTCGCCAAGCCCGCCGAGTTCCGCCCGCACACCTTCGGCCACAAGGGCCAGATCATGGACGGCTGGGAGTCCAAGCGCCGCCGCGGCGTCTCCGCCGACCAGCCGCACCCCACCGACCAGGACCACGACTGGGCGATCGTCCGGCTCGGCGTCGGCGGTGTGATCCGCGGCCTCGTCGTGGACACCGCCCACTTCACCGGCAACTACCCGGAGAGCGCCTCCGTCGAGGCCGCCTCCGTCCCCGGCCACCCCTCGCCCGAGGAGCTGGCGGACACCGAGTGGACCACCCTGGTGCCGCGCACCCCGCTGCAGGGCGACACCGCCCACGAGTTCGCCGTCGAGGACGCGGGCCGCTACACCCACGTGCGGCTCAACATCTTCCCGGACGGCGGCGTCGCCCGGCTGCGCGTCCACGGCGAGGTGCTGCCCGACCCGCGCGAACTGGACGGCCTCACCTTCGACCTGGCCGCCCAGGAGTACGGCGGCGTGGCCGAGGCGGCGTCCGACCGCTACTTCTCCTCCCCGCACAACCTGAACGCTCCCGGTCGCGCCTCCGTCATGGGCGAGGGCTGGGAGACCCGGCGTCGGCGCGACAAGGCCAACGACTGGGTGCAGATCGCCCTGGCCGGGGGCGGTGAGGTCCTGGCCGCCGAGGTGGACACCACCCACTTCGTCGCCAATGCCCCCGGCTGGGCCGACCTCGTCGGCTTCGACGCCTCGACCGGGGCGGACCCGGCGGACGGCGAGTGGTTCGAGATCCTGCCCCGCACCCGCCTGCAGCCCGACACCCGGCACCGCTTCCGGCTCGACGTCGGCCGCCCGGTGACCCACGTGCGCATCAACGTCTACCCGGACGGCGGCCTCGCCCGCCTCCGGCTCACCGGCCGCCTCACCGAGGCCGGTCGCGCGGCCCTCGCGCTGCGCTGGTTCAACGCCGTCCCGGCCGTCGAGGCCGCCGCGGCCCTCACCGAGGCCGGCCTGACCGCCGACGAGGCCGCCGAGTTGAGCGCCGCCCGTCCACTGGCGGACCAGGTCGCGGCCGCCACCGCCGTCGCCGCGCTCCAGCCCGCCGACGGCCCCGACGGCGAGAACTCCTCCCGCCGCCGCTCGGCGGTCCGGCGCCTGCTCGGCGTCTGACGCTTCGTCACACCACTCTCCACGCACCGCTTTTATCGACACCTGAAGGACCCCTCATGTCCAAGATCCTGACCACGGAGTCCGGCGCCCCGGTCGCCGACAACCAGAACTCGGCCTCGGCCGGCGAGTACGGCCCGCTGCTGATCCAGGACCAGCAGCTGCTGGAGAAGCTGGCCCGCTTCAACCGCGAGCGCATCCCGGAGCGCGTCGTGCACGCCCGCGGCTCCGGCGCGTACGGCTACTTCGAGGTCACCGACGAGGTGTCGCAGTACACCCGCGCGGCCTTCCTCTCCGAGGTCGGCAAGCGCACCGAGGTCTTCCTGCGCTTCTCCACCGTGGCCGGCAACCTCGGCGCCAGCGACGCGGTGCGCGACCCGCGCGGCTTCGCGCTGAAGTTCTACACCGAGCAGGGCAACTACGACCTGGTCGGCAACAACACCCCGGTGTTCTTCATCAAGGACCCGATCAAGTTCCCCGACTTCATCCACTCGCAGAAGCGCGACCCGTACACCGGCGTACAGGAGGCGGACAACGTCTGGGACTTCTGGGCCCACTCGCCCGCCTCGACCCACCAGATCACCTGGCTGTTCGGGGACCGCGGCATCCCGGCCTCCTACCGCCACATGAACGGCTACGGCTCGCACACCTACCAGTGGGTCAACGCCGAGGGCGAGGCCTACTGGGTCAAGTACCACTTCAAGACCAACCAGGGCATCCGCTCGCTGGACGGCGACCAGTCCGCCGAGGTGCTCGGCGCCGACGCCGACTCGCACCAGCGTGACCTGCACCAGGCCATCGAGCGCGGCGTCTTCCCGTCCTGGACCCTCTACGTCCAGCTGATGCCGGTCGCCGAGGCCGCGGACTACCGCTTCAACCCGTTCGACCTCACCAAGGTGTGGCCGCACGCCGACTACCCGCTGGTCAAGGTCGGCCGCCTGGTGCTCAACAAGAACCCGGAGAACGTCTTCGCCGACGTCGAGCAGTCCGCGTTCTCGCCGAACAACTTCGTGCCCGGCATCGGACCCTCCCCGGACAAGATGCTCCAGGGCCGCCTGTTCGCCTACGCCGACGCCCAGCGCTACCGCCTCGGTGTCAACCACACCCAGCTGCCGGTGAACGCCCCGCGCGCCACCGAGGCGGACAACTACGGCCGCGACGGCCTGCACGCCGTCAACAAGTCCGGCCGCGGCAAGAACTACGAGCCCAACTCGTACGACGGCCCCGCCCAGACCGACAACGCGCTCGCCGTGCCGGTCCGGCTGGACGGCTACACCGGCACCTACACCACGCCGGCCCACACCAAGGACGACGACTTCTTCCAGGCGGGCGAACTGTACCGGCTGATGTCCGCGGGCGAGAAGACCCGCCTGATCGACAACATCGCGGGTTTCCTCGCCCAGGTGACCCGCGAGGACGTCATCGAGAAGAACCTCGCCCACTTCCACGCCGCGGACGAGGAGTACGGCGCCCGCCTGGAGGCGGCCGTCGCCAAGCTACGGGCGGGCGACGAGGGCTGAGCCCCTCCAGCGCCACCTGACCCACCCTCACCGGCCCCGGGGCCCCGCCCGCGACCCGGCGGCCGCGCGACGGGCCCCTCCCCCCGGGCAGTGGGGGAGGGGCCCGTCGCCTCAGGGCAGTGAGGGAGGGGCCCGTCGCGTTTCCTCCGGCCGTGCGTGCCTCCGGGCCCGCGCGGCCGGCTCCGTCTCCCCAGGTGGGCGGCGGGTGCTCCACGGAATGTTCACGGATATTCACGGACGGCAGTTGCCGGGCTCGCCGGGTGGATAGGCTGGAGGGTGCCCGCGGTCGCTCCGTGGGGGGACATCGGAAGGGGACGACATGTCGACACCAGCCCCGGGTCGCCACGCCGCGCTGGACCAGGGCCTCACCGGCCCGTTCACCTCCCTGCAGCACGCCCTCAGACTGCTGGAGGCCGTCGACCGGCACCCTGACGGCGCCACCCTGGTCGCCCTCGCGCGGGAGACCTCGCTCGGCCTGCCGACCGTCCGGCGACTCGCGGAGATCCTCGAGATCGAGGGCTACCTCCAGTGCCAGGACGGGGGTTGG
Organism: Kitasatospora sp. NPDC087314; assembly: GCF_044744365.1. Taxonomy (NCBI): domain Bacteria; kingdom Bacillati; phylum Actinomycetota; class Actinomycetes; order Kitasatosporales; family Streptomycetaceae; genus Kitasatospora; species Kitasatospora sp. NPDC087314. The sequence continues at coordinate 206,072 of NZ_JBIUYE010000002.1, read as the reverse complement.
GTGCTCGGCGGCACCTTCGCCCTGCTCGGCCAGCACAACCGGGAGCAGCTGGTGAAGGCCCGGCTGAACCGCAAACTCGCCGAACTGCGCGACGAGTTGGGTGCGGCGGTCTACTTCACCCGGTACCACGACGGGGAGTTGTCGGTGGAGGCGGTCGCCGCGGCCGAGTACGCGCCGGCGGTGCAGGAGTGGGTGGACTTCCGGGCCACCGCGCACGCCAGCGCGATCGGCAAGTGCCTGCTCAGCCAGCTCGACTCGGAGGCCCGCCGGGACCACCTCTCCCGCCACCCGGTGGCCCGGCTCACCTCCCGGACCGTCACCGACGCCGACCAGTTGATGCACCGGCTGGAGCGACAGCCGGCCACCGTGCCGGTGCTGGACATCCAGGAGTACGCGCTCGGCACGGTGTGTGCGGCCGTCCCGATCACGGCGGGCAGCACGGTCGGCTGTCTGGCCACCTCGATGCCGGTGGACAACGTGCACAAGCTGAAGGCCGCCGCCGAACTGTTGGCGGCCCGGGCGGCGCCGCTGATGCTGGCGATGGCGGTCTGAGCGTCGCGCCGTCCCGCCGTGGGCCCCGCCGGATCCTGCCGATCCGGCGGGGCCCACGTGTTTCCGTGGCCGCCGCCGGTTTCCGCGGTCGTATCGGTTTCCGTAGCCGCTTCCGGGTGCACGTCACTTATTAGACTCGATGTCGATAAGAGTCGCCGAAACCCTTGTCTCGGCCGCTACCCGCGAGTACGTTTCCCTCACGCCGAGCCGCCGTCCCGAGGTCAGGAGGGCCTGCCATGCCCCGATCCACCCCCGTACCCGCCCTTGCCGCCCCCGCCGCGCGCGTGCACGACGGCCTCGTCCTCGAACCCCGGGACGTCCGCTTCGACTGGGACCGACTGCCGCTGCACTGGATCCCCGACGAGCCGATGGCCACCCACGTCATCAACGTGCTGCACCTGCTGCTGCCCGAGGGCGAGCGCTGGTTCGTCAAGGTGTTCAAGGAGGCGCTGCCGCTCATCCGGGACGAGCAACTGCGCGAGGAGGTCCTGGGGTTCATCGGCCAGGAGGCCATCCACGCCGAGGCGCACCAGGAGGTCCTCGACCACCTGCTCGGCCAGGGGCTCGACCCGCGTCCGTACGTCCGGCAGGTCGCCTGGCTGTTCCGGCGCGTCCTCGGCGACAAGCCGGGCCTCGGTCCCGCGCGGCGGCGCGAGAACATCATCGAGCGGGTCGCCTTCATCGCGGCGATCGAGCACTTCACCGCCTTCCTCGGCAACTGGGCGCTCAACTCGCCGGGCCTGGACCGCGCCAAGGCCGACCCGACGATGCTCGACCTGCTGCGCTGGCACGGCGCCGAGGAGGTCGAACACCGCAGCGTCGCCTTCGACCTGATGGTTCACCTGGACCCCGGCTACCTGCGCCGGGTCCGCGGAATGGCCGTCTCCGGTCCGCTGCTGGTCCACCTCTGGGTGCGCGGCGCCCGCTTCCTGCTCGCCGCCGACCCGACCCTGCACGGGCGGCTCAAGCCCACCTGGCGCGAGGCCGGCAGGATCGCCAAGCGCGGCCTGCTGCCCGACCCGGTCGGGTCGATCCGCTCCGGCCTGCGGTACCTACGGCCCGGCTACCACCCCACCCAGGAGGGCTCGTCCAGCCAGGCCCTCGGCTACCTCGCCACCTCCCCGGCCGCCCGCGCCGCCGCCGGGGGCTGACGGCGGACGGGGTTCGGTCGACGGCTGACAGATTTCAGCGAACAGAAAACGTTATCTGTTATCTGTTCGCTGAAATCTGAAATCTGTCAGCTGTTCGCCGCACCCCGCCTGCCCCCGCCCGCCCGCTCGCCACCCTCCTGACGCCAAGGACCGCCGGATGGACCTGCTCAACCCGCCCCCCGACCTCTACGGCCGCCCCCGCGTGGACACCTTCATGCGCCGCCTCACCGCCTTCGGTGACCGCTACTCCCCCGCCCTCGGCGGCCCCCTGCTGCGCCGCAACCCCCGCCGCCCGCTCAGCCGCCCCACCCCACCGCTCCAACTGGCCGTCATCGCCCGCCGCCGACTCGCCGCCGACGTCGTCGAGTTGCGGCTCGCCGACCCCTCCGGCGGCCCGCTCCCCGGCTGGCAGCCCGGCGCCCACCTGCGCCTCGCCCTGCCCTCCGGCCGCGAGCGCCACTACTCGCTCACCGGCGACCCCGCCGACCGCACCGCCTACCGGATCGCCGTGCGGCGACTGCCCGAGGGCGGCGGAGGGTCCGTCGAGATCCACGACACCCTGCACCCCGGCACCCGCCTCACCGCCCGCCGCCCGCGCAACGGCTTCCCGTTCTGCGCCGAGCCCGCCGTCCTCCTGCTCGCCGGCGGCATCGGCATCACCCCGCTGCTCCCGATGGCCCGCGAGGCGCAGCGGCACGGCCTCGACTGGCGCCTGGTGCACATCGGCCGCAGCGTCGACACCCTCCCGTACGCGGACGAGCTGCGCACCCTCGACCCGTGCCGGGTGGAGCTGCGCACCGACGACGAGCACGGCGTGCCGACCGCCGCCGACCTGCTCGCGCACGCCCCGCGCGGCGCCGCCGTCTACTGCTGCGGCCCGGCCCCGATGCTCGCCGCCGTGCAGCGCGCCCTGGGCGGATCCCCGGCCACCGCCCTGCACTTCGAGCGCTTCGGTGCCGCCCCGATCACCGGCGGCGCCCCCTTCGCCCTGCGCCTGGGCGCCGGCGGCCCGACGCTGGACGTCCCCGCCGACCGCTCCGCCCTGGACGTGCTGCGCGAGGCCCGCCCCGACCTCCCGCACTCCTGCCACCAGGGATTCTGCGGCACCTGCGAGGTCCGCCTGCTGGCCGGTACGCCGGAGCACCGGGACCGCCGCCTCACCCCCGAACAGCGCGCCGCCGGCGCCGTGCTGCCCTGCGTCTCCCGGGCCGCCGAGGGCGAGACCCTGGTGCTCGACCTGTAGCGTGCTCGACCTGTAGAAGGAGCCCCGATGGCGAACCCCCCGACCTTCCCCTACGACGAGCGCGACCTCGCCCGCTTCCGCGAGACCCAGCAACTCGCCTACCACTGCGCCGAACAGGTCGCCGACTGGATCGAACCGGGCGTCACCGAGCGCCAGGCCACCGCGGAGCTGCGCCGCCGCCTGGTCGCCGCCGGGGTGCAGGACTTCTTCCACGTCCCGTTCGCCTGGTTCGGCGACCGCACGGCCTTCCGGCACTTCCACACCCCGCTGCAGTTCTTCGCCGGCAACCGCCGCCTGCAGGAGGGCATGCCGTACGTGCTGGACTGCGCGCCGATCGTCGACGGCTACACCGCCGACATCGGCTACGGCGGCAAGGTCGGCGAGAACCGGGTCTGGGACCGCCTCGCCGCCGACCTGAAGGTCTACCGCGAGCTGATCCTCACGGAGGTACGGGCCCGCAGGCCGCTCGACGAGGTGTACGCGGCCGTGGACGCGCAGATCGCCGCGCACGGCTACGACAACCGCCACCAGGTCTACCCGGGCCGGGTGATCGGCCACCAGGTCACCCGGACCACGATGCGCGGACCGGCCGGGGTCAACGTCTTCGGCTTCGGCGTGCGCACCCTGCAGACCCTCGGTCGCGAGCTCATCTCCGAGCGCCTGCACGGCCGTTCACCGCTCTGGGCGGACGGTCGGTCGTCCCGGCACGCGCCCACCCCGGGTCTGTGGGCGGTCGAGCCGCACATCGGCTTCCGCGGCGTGGGCATCAAGTTCGAGGAACTCCTGGTGGTCACCGAGGACGACGCCTACTGGCTCGACGACGACCTGCCGCACGTCCGCCGCTGGACGACCGACACCGCCGAGGCGACTGAGGCGGCCACCGCGCCGACCACCGCGCCGACCACCGCGCCGACCACCGAGACAAGCACCGAGGCGACCACCCTGGAGGCCACCCGATGACCACCGTCCGCCGCCGAACCGTGCACTCCGACGGCCTCCCGCTCGCCGTCTTCGAGCAGGGCGACCCGGCCGCCCCCACCGTCCTGCTGGTGCACGGCTACCCGGACACCCACGCGGTCTGGGACGACGTCGCCGCCGACCTCGCCCGCGACCACCACGTGGTCCGCTACGACGTGCGCGGCGCCGGCGAGTCCGGGGTCCCCGCCACCCGGGACGGCTACCGGCTGGAGCGCCTGGCCGCCGACCTGTTCGCGGTCGCCGACGCCGTCAGCCCGGACCGACCGGTACACGTGATCGCCCACGACTGGGGCTCGATCCAGTCCTGGGAGGCCGTCACCGTGCCCGGCGCCGAGCGGCGGATCGCCTCGTACACCACGATGTCCGGCCCCTGCCTGGACCACACGGCGTACTGGCTGCGCCACCGGATGCGCCGCCCCACCCCGCGCCACCTGCGGCAGCTGCTCCACCAGGGCCTGCACTCCTGGTACATCACCGCCTTCCACCTGCCCTTCCTCGCCCCGGGCGTCTGGCGCCTGGGGCTGGCCCGGGCCTGGCCGCGGGTGCTGCGCGACCTGGAGCACGTCACCCCGCGGCCCGACCACCCGCAGCCCGGCCTGCGCCGCGACGCCGTCCGCGGCATCGAGCTGTACCGGGCCAACTTCCGCCCCACGCTGCGCAGTCCGCGCGAGCGGCCGACGGAGGTGCCGGTCCAGCTGATCACCCTCACCCGGGACCGCTACGTCGCCCCCTTCCTCTCCGAGGGACTGGAGCGCTGGGTGCCCGAGCTGACCCGACGCACGCTGCACGCCGGTCACTGGTCGGCGCTGCTGGAGAAGGGAGTCACCGTGGCCGCGATGGTCCGCGAGTTCACCACCCGCATCGAGGCAGGGCAGACAGGGCAGGCCGGGCAGGCCGACGCGGCCCGGGGCGACGGTCGGCTGGTCGTCGTCACCGGCGGCGGCAGCGGCATCGGCCGGGCCACCGCGCTCGCCTTCGCCGAGGACGGCGCCCGCGTGGTGGTCTGCGACCTCGACCTCGCCGCCGCCGAGCGCACCGCCGAACTCGCCTCGCTGATCGGCCCGCCGGCGCACGCCTACCGCGTGGACGTCGCCGACGGCGCCGCGGTGGACGCCTTCGCCGAGACGGTCGCCGCCGAGCACGGGGTGCCCGACGTGGTGATCAACAACGCGGGCATCGGCCACTCCGGGACGTTCCTGCAGACCACCGAGAAGGAGTGGCAGCGCATCCTGGACGTCAACCTCTGGGGCGTCATCCACGGCTGCCGCGCCTTCGGCACGCTGATGGCCGACCGCGGCCAGGGCGGCCACCTGGTCAACGTCTCCTCGGCCGCCGCCTACCTGCCCTCCAAGGCGCTCACCGCCTACGCGACCAGCAAGGCCGCGGTGTTCATGCTCTCCGACTGCCTTCGCGCCGAACTCGCCGGGCACGGCATCGGCGTCTCCACGATCTGCCCGGGCATCGTCAACACCAACATCACCCGCACCTCCACCTTCTCCGCCACCACCGCCGACCAGCAGGCCGCCAAGCAGGCCCGCGCCGCCAGGCTCTACGCCCGCCGCGGCTTCCCCCCGGAGAAGGTCGCCACCGCCATCCTCACCGCCGTCCGCACCGGCAAGCCCGTCGTCCCGGTCACCCCGGAGGCCAAGGTCGCGCGCTTCCTCTCCCGCCTCAGCCCCGCCCTGCTGCGCCTCGCCGCCCGCCTCAACGTCACCTGACCGGGCGCCCGGTGGGCCGGCGACGGCGGCAGGATCGCCGAGGGCGGGCTGCCCGATCCCACCGGGCCGGTGGACCCGGGTGAGTGAGCGCTTGCCGATCGACGGGTCCGCGTTCGCCCACCACCCGGGCGGGCGGGCCACCGGCCGGCCGACCCGGTGGGTGGTCCCGCCCGGAGCGGCGGATCGAGCCCGACGTAGCATGAAGGCCCATGGAGATGACGACGGCCCTCTGGTCCTTCGCCTTGGTCGTGGGGCTGCTGACGCTCACGCCCGGGCTCGACACGGCGCTGATCCTGCGCACGTCCGCGCTGGGGCACCGGCGGCAGGCGTGGGGGGTGGTGCTCGGCATCCAGACCGGAACGCTGGTCTGGGGGACGCTGAGCTCGGCCGGGGTGACGGCGCTGCTGACCGCCTCGCAGGTGGCGTACGAGGTGCTGCGCTGGGGCGGGGCCGCCTACCTGGTGTGGATGGGCGTCGGCATGCTGCGCAGCCGGGGCACGCAGGCGATGGTCGAGGACGAGCCGACGGACGGCGGGTTCGGCCAGGGCTGGCGGCGCGGCACGCTCACCAATCTGCTGAACCCCAAGGTTGGGGTGTTCTACGTGGCCGTGCTGCCGCAGTTCATCCCCGCCGGGGCCCCGCACTTCGCCGCCGGCGTGGCGCTGACCTGCGTACACGTCGTGGAGGGCGTGCTCTGGTCGACGGTGCTGGTGGGCTTCGCCAAGGCGGTGCGCGGCTGGCTGCGCCGCCCGTCGGCGCGCCGGCTGATGGACCGGGTGACGGGCGCGGTGGTGGTGGGCTTCGGACTCAAGCTGGCACTGACCGACTGACCGACCGACCGGACGACCGACCGAGCCCCGGCCGCCGCACCCGAGCCGTGACGACCCGCGACAGCCCCCGGCCCCGGCCCCCGTCAGGCCGCGTGCGTCAGGCCGCGTGCGTCCGGGGCACCTGGTCCTCGGCACCGGTCTCCGGGGCCTGCTCGGCCCGGGAGACGTCGTGGTGGATCGGCCCGTCCCCGGCGCTCAGCGGCAGGCAGCTGCCGCCGCGCCGGTGGGCGATGATCTCGGCCGCGACGGAGACCGCCGTCTCCTCGGGGGTGCGGGCGCCGAGGTCGAGGCCGATGGGGGAGCACAGCCGGCCGATCTCGGCCTCGGTGAGCCCGACCTCGCGCAGTCGCGCCTCGCGGTCGCGATGGGTGCGGCGCGAGCCCATCGCGCCGACGTAGCCGACCGGCAGCCGCAGCGCGCGTTCCAGCAGCGGGATGTCGAACTTGGCGTCGTGGGTGAGCACGCAGAGCACGGTGCGACCGTCGATCCGGTCGAGCTGGGCGTCGAGGTAGCGGTGCGGCCAGTCGACGACGACCTCGTCGGCCTCGGGGAAGCGCCGCGCGGTGGCGAAGACGGGCCGGGCGTCACAGACGGTGACGCGGTAGCCGAGGAACTTGCCGATCCGCACGACGGCGGCGGCGAAGTCGATGGCGCCGAAGACGAGCATCCGCGGTGCGGGCACGTAGGACTCGACGAAGCAGGTGACGGTGCCCTGGTCGCGCTCGTCGCAGGGGCGCCCGTCGAGGCCGAGCACGATCCGGCCGGTGCGTCCGGCGTCGAGCATGGCCCGGGCCTCGGCGACGATCGCCCGTTCGAGCGCGGCCACGGTCGAGGGGCTGGGGGAGAGGGCGCCGTGGTGGGTGTCGGCGGTGACGGCGACGGTGGCGCCGACGAGTCCGCCGGGCCCGGCGATCACCCGGGCGAGCGCGACCGGCGTGCCGGAGGCGATGTACGCGATGCCGGCGTCCAGTCCGGCGTCGGCGCCGGGGACGATCGGCTGGACGAACACGTCGAGGATGCCGCCGCAGGTCAGTCCGACGGCGAAGGCGTCCTCGTCGCTGTAGCCGAACCGCTCCAGCACCGGCTCGCCGGACTCGATGGCGGCCTGGCACAGCTCGTAGACCGCGCCCTCGACGCAGCCGCCGGAGACGCTGCCGACCGCTTCGCCGGCCGCGTCCACGGCCAGTGCCGCCCCGGGGTCGCGCGGCGCGCTGCCGGAGACGCCGACGACGGTGGCCACGGCGAAGGAGCGCCCGGACGCGTGCCAGGCCTGCAACTGCTCGGCGATGTCCTGCATGTCAGGGGCTCCTTGTCGCTTTCGAGGGTAGTGGGGCACGACACCGGGCGCGCTGCCGTGCGGAAACGCCGTCGTACCGGAAGCGCCGGCGTAGCGGAAACGCGGTCGCACGGGAAGCGCCGCCGTACGGGAGACGCCGCCTGGAACACGCCGCCGTGCGGGAGCTGCCGCCGTACGGGAAACGATCCCGTACGGCGGCGGTACCGCTTGACGCAGGTCAGTGCACGCCGAGCCAGGACTTGACCGGGGAGAGCGCGAAGTACACCACGAAGACCGCGGTGAGGATCCACATCAGCAGGCCGGGCTCGCGCCACTTGCCCTGGCCGGCCTTGATGACGGTGTACGAGATCACGCCGGCGGCGACGCCCGCGGTGATGCTGTAGGTGAACGGCATCAGGACGCAGGTGAGGAAGGCCGGGATGGCGACCTCGCGGTCCGACCAGTCGATGTGCCGGGCCTGGCTCATCATCATCGCGCCGATGACGACGAGGGCGGCGGAGGCGACCTCGACCGGGACGATGCCGGCGAGCGGCGAGAAGAACAGCATCAGGGCGAAAAGACCGCCGGTGACGGTGGAGGCGAGGCCGGTCCGGGCGCCGTCGCCGACGCCGGTCGCGGACTCGACGAAGACCGTCTGGCCGGACGCGCCCGCCAGTCCGCCGACCGCGCCGCCGGCGCCGTCGATGAACAGCGCCTTGGACAGGCCGGGCATCCGGCCCTGCTTGTCGGCCAGCCCGGCCTCGGTGCCGACACCGATGATGGTGGCCATCGCGTCGAAGAAGCCGGCCAGCACGAGGGTGAACACGGCGACCGAGGCGCTGATCGCGCCCATGCCCTTGCCACCGAAGGCGCCGAACAGGTCGACGTGGCCGAAGAGGCTGAAGTCCGGCGCGGAGACCGGGCTGCCGGGCCAGACCGGGACGGAGTTCTTCCACGCCTCGGCCGGTACGTGGGCGGCCTTGTTGACGATCACCGCGAGCACGGTGCCACCGGCGATGCCGATCAGGATCGCGCCGCGGACGTTGCGGGCCATCAGCACGAAGATCGACAGCAGGGTGACGCAGAAGATCAGGACGGGCCAGCCGGACAGCTCGCCGAAGGGGCCGAGGGAGAGCGGGGTGGGGCCGCCGGTGTGCACGAACCCGGCCTTGTAGAGGCCGATGATCGTGACGAACAGGCCGATGCCGATGGTGATCGCGTGCTTGAGCGGCAGCGGGATGCCGTTCATGATCTTCTCGCGCAGGCCGGAGGCGACCAGCAGCACGATCAGCAGGCCGTAGATGACGCACAGGCCCATGGCCTGCGGCCAGGTGGTGTGCGGCACGACGAGGGCGGAGACCGCGCCGGAGACCGAGAGGCCGGCGGCGAGGGCCAGCGGCACGTTGCCGACCACGCCCATCAGGATCGTGGTGACGGCGGCCGCGAGGGCGGTGGCCGTGGTCAGCGCGGCGTGGTCCAGCTTGACGCCGGTGACGTCCGCGCCGCTCAGGATGAGCGGGTTGAGCAGGATGATGTACGCCATCGCCATGAAGGTGGTGAGGCCACCACGTAGTTCGTTGGCGAGTGTCGATCCCCGGGCCGAGATCTTGAAGTACGCGTCGACCGCGTTCCTCGGTCGTGCTGGCGGGGCCGACGTGGGGGTGTCGGCCTCGGCGGGCCCGGCTTCGCTGTGGGGTCTGTCTTCGGTGGGGCCGGGTTCCGTGGGGATCCGGGTCATGTCCACTCCCAAGTGTCAAAGGGGGTTGGGGTGGGCGAGCCGACCTGATCGCCAGTCAACGAGGTTGGCGCAGGGGGACTGTTCGACTCACTGGGAGGCGCGCTCTGTGGCGGTGCCTGCGGTGCGTGGGTGGTGCGCACCGCTGCAGAACCCCGGCGTGGGAGAGGCAGCGGATGGTGCGTGCGTGCGCGGTGCGACAGAAGGCGCAGAGGTGGTGCGACAGAGGGTGGTGCGACAGAAGGTGGTGCACGGGTGGTGCGGCCCCGGGGCGGCGGGGAAGACGGTCGCCGCCCCGGGGAGGTCGAAGTCCCGCTGTCAGCCCGGGAGTTCCGTGGTCAGGTGCTCGGGGCGGACCGGGATCCGGTTGAGCGCCAGCCCGGTGGCGTTGCGGATGGCGGCCACGATCGACGGCGTCGCCGACACGGTCGGGGCCTCGCCGACGCCGCGCAGCCCGTACGGGGCGTGCGGGTCGGGCAGTTCGAGGATCTCCACCGGGATCGGCGGGGTGTCCAGGATGGTGGGGATCAGGTAGTCGGTGAAGGAGGCGTTGCGCACCTTCCCGTCCCGCACGATGATCTCCTCCATCACCGCGAGGCCGAGCGCCTGGGTGCAGCCGCCCTGGATCTGGCCGACGACGGAGAGCGGGTTGAGCGCCTTGCCGACGTCCTGGACGGCGGTGAGCTCGACCACCTTGACCAGGCCCAGTTCGACGTCCACGTCGACGACCGCGCGGTTGGCACAGAAGGTGTACTGGACGTGGCCGAAGCCCTGCCCGGTCTCCTTGTCGAACGGGACGGTCGGGCGGTGGTGGTGTTCGCGGGTGAGGTCGATGGCCTCGTCGCCGAGCAGGTCGACCATGGAGACCAGCGCTCCGGAGCGGGCCGAGACGACCTTCCCGCCGGCCAGCGTGATGTCGTCGTGGGTCCAGCCGTAGCGGCGGCGGCCCTTCTCGATCAGTGCCCGCCTGACCGCCTCGGCGGCCAGCTTCACGGCGCCGCCGGTCATGTACGTCTGGCGCGAGGCGGAGGTCGAACCGGCCGAGCCGACCTCGGTGTTGGCCGGGTGGATGGTGACCTGCTCGACGCCCAGCTCGGTGCGGGCGATCTGGGCGTGCACGGTGACGCCGCCCTGACCGACCTCCGCCATCGCGGTGTGCACCATGGCGACCGGCTCGCCGCCGATCACCTCCAGGCGCACCCGGGCGGTGGAGTAGTCGTCGAAGCCCTCGGAGAAGCCGACGTTCTTGATGCCGACGGAGTAGCCGACGCCGCGTACGATGCCCTCGCCGTGCGAGGTGTTGGACAGCGCGCCGGGGAGCTGGCGCACGTCCAGGTGCGCGGTGTCCAGCGGCGGCGGCAGCGGCATCTCCTTGGCGCGCCGCAGCAGGTCGGCGACCGGGGCGGGGGAGTCGATCTGCTGGCCGGTGGGCATGCAGTCGCCCTCCGACATGGCGTTGAGCTGCCTCAACTCGACCGGGTCCATGCCGAGTTCGGCGGCCAGCTTGTCCATCTGCGACTCGTAGCCGAACGCGGCCTGGACGGCGCCGAAGCCGCGCATCGCGCCACAGGACGGGTTGTTGCTGTAGAGCGCGATGGCGTGCATCTTCACGTTCGGGATCACGTACGGGCCGTGCCCGAGCGAGGCCGCGTTGCCGACCACGGCGGGCGAGGCGGAGGCGTACGCGCCGCCGTCCAGCACGATCCGGCAGTCGGCGAAGACCAGCTTGCCGTCACGGGTGGCGCCGTGCTCGTAGTGCATCCTCGCCGGGTGGCGGTGCACGTGGCCGTAGAAGGACTCGTCGCGGGCGTAGACGATCTTGACCGGCTTGCCGGTGTGCTGGGCCAGCAGGCAGGCGTGGATCTGCATCGAGATGTCCTCGCGACCGCCGAAGGCGCCGCCGACGCCGGCCAGGGTGAGCCGGACCTTCTCCTCGGGCAGGTCGAGCACCGGGGCCATCTGCTCGCGGTCCACGTGCAGCCACTGGGTGGCGACGTAGAGGTCGATGCCGCCGTCCTCGGCGGGCACCGCGAGGCCGGACTCGGGGCCGAGGAAGGCCTGGTCCTGCATGCCGACCTCGTAGTCGCCGCTGACGATGACGTCCGCCAGCGCGCGGACCTCGTCGGTCACGCCGAGGCCGGAGACCAGCCGCTGCTCGTGGCAGATGTTGCCGTACGCGTGCGACTTGTACTCGTGCGGCTCGTGCACGTAGCCGTACGTCTCGGGGTCGAGGCACTGCTCCTCGGTGACGATCGGGGTGAGCACCTCGTACTCGACCTTGATCTTCTTCACCGCGCGGCGGGCCGTCTCCGGGTGGTCGGCCGCGACCAGCGCGATCGCCTCGCCGTGGTAGCGGACCTTGTCGATGGCCAGGGCCGGCTGGTCCTGGATCTCCAGGCCGTAGTACTTCGAGCCGGGGATGTCCTGGTGGGTGAGGACGGCGTAGACGCCGGGCACCTTGAGCGCTTCGGAGATGTCCACCGAGAGGATGGTGGCGCGGGGGTGCGGCGAGCGCAGCGCCATGCCCCAGAGCATGTCCTCGTGCCACATGTCGGAGGAGTAGGCGAACTCGCCCTTGACCTTCAGGTTGCCGTCCGGGCGCAGCGGCGAGCCGCCGATGCCGTCCTTGGACGCCTGGTTGATGTTCTGGAGGTTCTTCTGACCCTGGATGGTGCGAGCGCTCATGCGGCCACCTCGCTGCGCTCGGCGGGCGCTTCGCACAAGGCGCACCCTTCGATGGTTCGTTCGCTTCGCTCGCTCATTCCGAGGCCCCCTTACCGGAGCACTTGCGGGCGGACGCCAGCCGCACCGCGTCCATGATCTTCTCGTAGCCCGTGCAGCGGCAGAGGTTGCCCGACAGCGCCTCGCGGATGTCGTTGTCGCTCGGCTGGGCGTCCTGGTCCAGCAGCGCGTCGGTCTGCACCAGCAGGCCGGGGGTGCAGAAGCCGCACTGGACGGCGCCGGCGTCGATGAACGCCTGCTGGACCAGGCCCAGTTCGCCGTTCTCGTCGGTCAGGCCCTCGACCGTGCGGACCTCGCGGTCCTGCACCTGGCCGGCCGCGACCAGGCAGCTGCAGACCGGCACGCCGTCCAGGTAGACCGTGCAGGAGCCGCACTCGCCCTGCTCGCAGGCGTTCTTGGAGCCCGGCAGGCCGACCCGCTCGCGCAGCACGTACAGGAGGCTCTCGCCCTCCCAGACGTCGTCGGCCTCGACCGGCTTGCCGTTGGCGGTGAACGTCACCCTCATGCCGCGCTCCTGATCTGCTTGCTGTAGTCGTTCCAGGTCCAGGTGAGGGTGCGGCGGGCCATCACGGCCAGCGCGTGCCGGCGGTAGTCGGCGGTGCCCCGGACGTCGTCGATCGGCGAGGCGGCGGCCTTGACCAGCTCGCCGAAGCGCTGGATCACCTCGGTGCCCAGCAGGTCGCCGGACTCCCAGAGCCCACGCTCGGCGAGCACGCCCCGCAGGTACTCCTCGGCCTCGACGGCGCGGCGCGGCGTGGGAGCGGCTGAACCGATGCCGGTGCCGACGGTGCCGTCCTTCGGGTGAAGGGCGAAACCGAAGGCGCAGACCGCGATCACCATGGCGTTGCGGGTGCCGATCTTCGAGAACTGCTGCGGGCCGTCCGCCACCGGGATGTGCACGGCCCGGATCAGCTCGTCGGCGGCCAGGCTGTTGCGCTTCACGCCGACGTAGAAGTCGTCGATCGGGATCAGCCGGGTGCCGCGCACGGAGGCCGCCTCGACGAACACGTCCCGGCCGGCCGCCAGCAGCGCCGGGTGGGAGTCGCCGGCCGGGGAGGCCGCGCCGAGGTTGCCGCCGACGCCGCCGCGGTTGCGGATCTGCGGCGAGCCGACGGTGTGGGCCGCCAGCGCCAGCCCGGGCAGCGGCCCGGACAGCTCGTCGATGATCCGGGCGTACGGGACGGAGGCGCCGAGTCTGACGACGCCGCCGTCGTTCGACCACTGGGTGAGCTCGGTGATGCGGTTCAGATCGAGAATCGCGGATGGCCGGTGCACGTCGAAGTTCATCTCGACCATGACGTCCGTACCGCCCGCGATGGGCAGCGCGGTCGGGTACTCGGCCTTCGCCGCGAGTGCCTCGTCCCAGGTAGCGGGCCGAAGGAACTCCATGCGGGTGTCTCCTCAAGTCGTCGCCTGCCGAACGGGTGGGCACAGTGCCCGGAACTCGGTGTTCGGACCTCTCATACCGCTTCGTCGCCTCCGCGTCGGGCCCCGGTCACCGGGTTGTGTCCGGCGGCGTGTGGCCCAGTGAACCGCCGCGGCGGGGCCCGCTGGCAGTCACCGATGGCATGAAGCCCCGGCTGTGCTCCCGCCCGGCATCCTGTACGTTCCTCTAAGGAGGACAATCGCGCAGCCCAGGTGTTCACCAGGTGCTACCTACGACCGTAATCCGGCCGTGATTCGCAAGCGATGGGCCCGTGATCCGGCCGCCCGCCCGGACGTAACGCCAAGCACGGATGTTCGGGCACACTGTGACCCCCGGACCGAGCGCTCGGGCCTCCCACGTTCAGCCCCACCCCACCCTCAGCCCCCGTAAGGAGTCCGCGGATGCGTGTCCGTGACCTGCTCGCCCCCGGCGCCCCGCGACTGCGCCTGCTCGCGGCCGAGGACGAGCTGGACCGGCAGGTCAGCGGCGTCATGACCACGGACCTGCACGACCCCGGCCGCTACCTGCACGGCGGCGAACTGGTGCTCACCGGCATGCTGTGGCGCACCGGCCCGGCCGACTCCGAGCGGTTCGTGCGGACCCTCGCGGCCGGCGGCGCGGTGGCCCTGGCGGCCGGCGAGGCCGAGGTCGGCCCGGTGCCCGAGGACCTGGTCGAGGCCTGCCGCCGGCACCGGATGCCGCTGCTGGCCGTCCCCGACGACATCGCCTTCGGCACCGTCACCGAGTTCATCGGCCGCCAGGTCTCCGCCGACCGCGCCGCGGACCTCGCCGCCCTCGTCGACCGGCACCGCCTGCTGGTCTCGGCGGCCGGCGGCGGCGGGCTGGACGCCGTGCTGGACCTGCTCGGCGGCGACCTCGACCTCGACTGCTGGGTGCTCACCCCCACCGGCGCGGTGATCGCCGGCCCGGCCGACCGCCTGCCGGCCGAGGACCGCGACCAGCTGGTCCGCGCCCACCTGGGCGCCCAGCGCCAGCGCCGCCGCCCCCCGCACCGGGCCCGCCTGGCCGGCGGCTCCTACTCGCTGCTGCCCGCCCCGGTCTCGGCCGAGCACGAGACGCCGCTCGCCGACTGGGTGCTCGCCGTGGCCGGCGACGTCACCGAGTGGACCACCAAGCGCCAGCAGCTCGCCGAGAACCTGGCCCGCCTGGTCGCCGCCGAGCGCCACCGCCGCGACGAGGGCCGCCGGCTGCGCCGCCGCCTCGCCGACGAGGTGCTGACCCTGCTGCAGCGCGACGCCGACCCGGCCGAGATCAGCCGCACCCTGTACGCCTCCTCGGCGATGGCCGCCCGCTACGAGAGCCCCGAGCCCAAATCCCAAGCCCCGGAAGCCTCCTGGCTGGTGCTCAGCGCCGAGGGGACCGGCCTGCCGGAGGGCGCGGTGCGCGCCGTCCTGGAGGAGGCGCTGGGCGGCACCACCGACCGCGCCCTGGTCGCCGGGGCCGGCTCGGGCGCCGTGGTGGTGCTGCCCGTCCTGGAGGGCTCGGTGCCCGCCGAGGCCCTGCGCGACCTGCTCGCCCCGCTGGAGGCCGGCCTCGGTTCGGAGGGCCGGATCACCCTCGGCGTCTCCGCCCCCGCCTCCGAGGCCGGCGGCCTGCGCGGCGCCCTGGAGGAGGCCCGGCACGCCCGCCGGATCGCCGCCGCCCGGGTCGGCCGGGTCTGCGTGGCCGGCCCCGAGGAGCTGGCCTCGCACGTGCTGCTGCTGGCGGCAGTCCCGGACGAGGTCCGCCGGGCCTTCCGCAGCCGGCTGCTGGACAAGGTGATCGCGTACGACATCGAGCACCAGGCGGACCTGGTCCGCACCCTGGAGGCCTTCCTGCGCTCGGACGGCTCCTGGACGCGCTGCGCCGCGCAGTTGCACGTCCACGTCAACACCCTGCGCTACCGGATCGGCCGGATCGAGGAGCTGACCGGCCGTGACCTCTCCCGGCTGGAGGACCGGGTGGACTTCTACCTGGCGCTCGAACTGGCCTGACGGCCCGAGGCCGGGACGGTCCGCATCCGAGAAGGGCCCGCACGGAGGAGGGCCCGCCGCGACTGCTCGCGGCGGGCCCTCCTCCGTGCGGTCGTGGTCACTGCGCCGGGATGATCCCGGTCAGCCACTCGAAGACGCTCGGCACCATGGTCTTCCACAGGTCCGTGGTGTGCGGGCCGTTGCTCTCCTGGACCTGGACCTTGGTCGGCTCCTTGGCCGCCGCGGCGATCGCCTGGGCGTCCTCCAGGCCGTCGCCCTTCTTGCCGCTGATGAAGAGGTTGACCTTCGGCGGCGTCTGGGCGGTCTTCAGGATGTTGACCGGGTTGTTGGCCTCGCGCAGCTTCGGGTCCTTGCCGACCAGGGAGTCCGACTCGGCCGCCGGGTCGTTGTAGCCGGACATCGAGATGCCGGCCCGGTACCGGTTGGGGTGCGCCAGGGACAGCTTGGCCGCGCAGTGGGCGCCGGCCGAGTAGCCGGCGATCGCCCAGCGGTCCGAGGAGGGGTCGGCGCGGAAGTTGTCCAGGACCATCTGCGGGACGTCCCGGGTGATCCAGGCGTCGGCGTTGATCTTGCCGGGGATGTCGGTGCAGCCGGCGTCCTGGTGGTTGCCGAGCAGCAGGGTGCGCGGCGAGACCAGGATGAAGGGGGCGACCTTGCCCTGCTGCATCAGCGGCTTGAGCTGCTCGGAGACCTTGAGGGTGCCGTACCAGGTGGAGGAGGAGCCCGGGTAGCCGGGGATCAGCTCGACCACCGGGAACTTCTTGTCCTTGAACGCCGGGTCGTTGTACTGCGGCGGCAGCCAGACCAGCACCTCGCCGTCGACCCCGGACACCTGGCCCTTGAGCTCGGTCTTCTGGACGTCGGTGGGAACGGCGGGGTCGTTCACGCCGGCGAACTTCTGGGTGACCTTCGGCGGCTGCTTGGCGGCGTCGCCGCCCTGGTTGCCGGCGGGGGCGCCCGGCTCGGCCGGCGGGAGCGAGGGCACGGCCCGGACGTGGTCACCGGTGCCGAGCAGGTCGTCCCAGTTGCCGTAGATCAGGTTGGCGTTGTTGACCATCACGAAGACCATCAGCACGGCCGTGACCTGGCAGAACATGATCATGACCAGTCGGGACAGGATCCGCACCGGGTTCGGTCCGCGGACCTTCCCCCAGAACAGCAGCGCCACCGTGATGGACACCGGCACCAGGATGACGGTGAGGATGAGGAATGGCGTACCTGTCAGTTGCATCAAGTTCTCGTATCCGGGTTGCTGGCCGCCCGGGCCCCACTCGCCCGAACGCACTCCAATGGCATCAGACGGCGGGGAACCGATGATCGGTTGCCATCCAAATCTGTGCGGAACCTGAGAGGAACATCACGTTTCCGTGATGTTCCGGTTTCGGGTCGGCGCTTAGTCTGCCACCCGGACGGCCGTCGTCCGGACGTGATGTCCAGCGAACTTCCAGGAAAGGTCCCCCGGGGCACCTTACCTCCCGGGCGGCGCACGCCGCCGGGCGAGGCGGTGCGTGAGCGCGCGGCCGGGACAGAGAGACTATGGGGATGAGCACAACCCGCTTTCGCCCGTCCCGCCGCTTCTGGCCCGTTTGCGCCGTCCTGGCTCTCGCGGTCACCGCGGCCGGTTGCAGCAGTACCGGAGGCAGACGCGCCGAGGAGGCCCGCGCCAAGGCCGCGGCCTCCGCCGGCAGCGCCGTCACCACCCCGCGCTGGAAAGTCGCCATGGTGACCCACGCCGGAGCCGGCGACGCCTTCTGGGACAGCGTGCGCAAGGGCGCCGAGCAGGCCGCCGCCAAGGACAACATCACCTTCCTGTACTCCAACGACGCGCAGACCCAGAACCAGGTCCAGCTCGTCCAGGCCGCCATCGACCAGAAGGTCGACGGCCTGCTGGTCACCCTCGCCAAGGGCGACGCGATGGCCGGCGTCCTCGGCAAGGCCAAGGCCGCCGGCATCCCCGTGATCACCGTCAACTCCGGTCAGGAGTACTCCGCGAAGTTCGGCGCCCTGACCCACATCGGCCAGGACGAGTCCACCGCCGGCCAGGCGGCCGGCACCGAGCTGGCCGGCCGCGGCCGCAAGAACGTGCTCTGCGTCATCCACGAGCAGGGCAACGTCGGCCAGGAGCAGCGCTGCTCCGGCGCCCAGTCCAAGGCCGCCGGCGCCTTCCAGGTGATGTACGTGGACGGCGTCAACATGCCCGACGCCCGCGCCGCGATCTCCGCCAAGCTCCAGGCCGACCCGGCCATCGACACCGTGCTCACCCTCTCCGGCCCGATGGCGGCCACCGGCCTGCAGGCCGTCCAGGACGTCCACCGCGCCGTCGAGCTCGACACCTTCGACCTGGGACCGCAGGTGGTGTCCGGCCTCAAGTCCGGCAGCGTCGGCTTCGCCGTCGACCAGCAGCCCTACCTCCAGGGCTACGAGGGCGTCGACCTGCTCTGGCTGTACAAGTCCAACCTGGACATGCTCGGCGGCGGCAAGCCCGTCGCGACCGGCCCGCAGATCCTGACCAAGGACGACGCCGACGCGCTCGCCGAGTACGTCGCGAGGGGGACGAGGTGAGCACCACCGACGTCCTCGCCCAGGACCGCCCGGCCGCACTGCGCCGGCTCCTGGCCCGCCCCGAGCTCGGCTCGCTGATCGCCGCCGTCGCGGTCTTCACGGTGTTCGCCCTGGCCGCCGAACCCTTCCTGCGGGTCTCCTCGCTGGGCACCGTGCTCTACGCGGCGTCCACCATCGGGATCATGGCCGTCCCGGTCTCGCTGCTGATGATCGGCGGCGAGTTCGACCTGTCGGCGGGCGTGCTGGTCACCACCGCCGCGCTGACCTCCTCGATGGTCTCCTACCAGTTCACCGCGGTGACCTGGGTGGGCGTGCTGGTCTCGCTCGCCGTCACCCTCGCCGTCGGGGCCTTCAACGGCTGGATGCTCGGCCGCACCAGGCTGCCCAGCTTCATCGTCACCCTGGGCACCTTCCTGATGCTGACCGGCGCCAACCTCGGCGTCACCAAGCTGGTCTCCGGGACGGTCTCCACCAAGCCGATCTCCGACATGGAGGGCTTCGCCGCCTGCCGCTGGCTGTTCGCCTCCGAGGTCACCGTCGGCGGGCTGACCGTCAAGGCCACCGTCTGGTGGTGGCTCGGCCTGCTCGCGGTCGGCAGCTGGGTGCTGCTGCGCACCCGCTTCGGCAACTGGATCTTCGCCGTCGGCGGCGACGCGGCCGCCGCCCGCGCGGTCGGGGTGCCGGTCGCCCGCACCAAGACGCTGCTCTACCTCGGCGTCGGCTTCGGCGCCTGGGTGCT
Organism: Kitasatospora sp. NPDC087314; assembly: GCF_044744365.1. Taxonomy (NCBI): domain Bacteria; kingdom Bacillati; phylum Actinomycetota; class Actinomycetes; order Kitasatosporales; family Streptomycetaceae; genus Kitasatospora; species Kitasatospora sp. NPDC087314. Next base: position 187,126 of record NZ_JBIUYE010000002.1, on the reverse strand, counting down.
CGGCCAGCACCTGCTGTTCTCCTTCGACACCGTGCAGTCCGGCGAGGGCGTCGGCAACGAGCTGATCTACATCGTCGCGGCCGTCATCGGCGGCTGCCTGATCACCGGCGGCTACGGCTCGGTGGTCGGCTCCGCGCTCGGCGCGCTGATCTTCGGCATGGCCAGCAAGGGGATCATCTACGCCCAGTGGAACCCGGACTGGTTCAAGTTCTTCCTCGGCGCGATGCTGCTGCTGGCCGCCCTGCTGAACGCCTACGTCAAGCGCCAGGCCGAACGGGGGCCGCGATGAACCGCGAACTGCTCGCGCTGGAGGGCGTCGGCAAGACCTACGGCACCGTCCGCGCCCTGGAGGACGTCTCGCTCACCCTGCACGCCGGCGAGATCAGCTGCGTGCTCGGCGACAACGGGGCCGGCAAGTCCACCCTGATCAAGATCATCGCCGGGCTGCACCAGCACGACGAGGGCCGCTACAGCGTCGGCGGCGAGGAGGTCCGCCTGGCCTCCCCGCGCCAGGCCCTGGACCGCGGCATCGCCACCGTCTACCAGGACCTCGCCGTCGTCCCGCTGATGCCGGTCTGGCGCAACTTCTTCCTCGGCTCCGAGCAGGGCCACCGCCGCTGGGGCGGCCTGCGCCTGGACGCCGACGGGATGCGCGCCACCACCCGCGAGGCGCTCGCCCGGATGGGCGTCGACCTGCACGACGTCGACCGCCCGATCGGCACCCTCTCCGGCGGCCAGCGCCAGTGCGTGGCGATCGCCCGGGCCGTCCACTTCGGCGCCAAGGTGCTGATCCTGGACGAGCCGACCGCGGCGCTCGGCGTCAAGCAGTCCGGGGTGGTGCTCAAGTACGTCACCGCCGCCCGCGACGCCGGGCTCGGGGTCGTCCTGATCACCCACAACCCGCACCACGCGTACCTGGTCGGCGACCACTTCACCCTGCTCAAGCGGGGTCGGATGGCCGGCAGCCACCCGCGTGCCGAGATCGGCCTCGAACAGCTCACCACCGAGATGGCCGGCGGCTCCGACCTCGCCGAGCTCTCGCACGAGCTGGCCCGACCCACTGACCCCGAGCCCCGTGAGGAGCGTCCGAAGCCGTGAACAGCCCCCAAGGCAGCACCCGGCCGGCCGTCCTGCCCAACCTCCTCGGCCTCGGCCCGCGGGCCGAGCGCCGCCGCCGCGCCCTGCCCGCCGGGATACTGCGGCTGCCCACCATCGGCGTCGACATCGGCGGGACCAAGGTGGTCGCCGGGGTGGTGGACGGCGAGGGCAAGGTGCTGGAGAAGCTGCGCACCGACACCCCCCACAAGAGCAACAGCGCCAAGGTCGTCGAGGACGTCATCGTCGAGCTGGTGCTGGAGCTCGCCGACCGGCACGACGTCCACGCGGTCGGCATCGGCGCGGCCGGCTGGGTCGACGCCGACCGCTCCACGGTGCTGTTCGCCCCGCACCTGAACTGGCGGGGCGAGCCGCTCAAGCAGGCGCTCAGCGAACGGCTGCGGTTCCCGGTGATCGTCGAGAACGACGCCAACGCCGCCGCCTGGGCCGAGTGGCGCTTCGGCGCCGGGCGCGGCGAGGACCACATGGTGATGCTCACCCTCGGCACCGGCATCGGCGGCGCCGTCGTCCGCGACGGCTACGTCGACCGCGGCAAGTACGGCCTGGCGGGCGAGTTCGGGCACATGCAGGTGCTGCCCGGCGGCCACCGCTGCCCGTGCGGCAACCGCGGCTGCTGGGAGCAGTACTCCTCCGGCAACGCACTGGTGCGCGACGCCCGCGAACTCGTCGCCGAGGAGTCCCCGGTGGTGCAGCCGCTGCTCGCCCGGGCCGGCGGCACCGTCGAGGGCATCACCGGACCACTGGTCACCGAGGCCGCCCGGGACGGCGACCCGACCGCCACCGAACTCCTCTACGAGGTCGGCACCTGGCTCGGCGTCGGCATCGCCAACCTGGCCGCCGCGCTCGACCCGGGCCGCTTCGTCATCGGCGGCGGCGTCTCCGAGGCCGGGGACCTGCTGCTCGGCCCGGCCCGGGACACCTTCCGCCGCACCCTCACCGGTCGCGGCTTCCGCCCCGAGGCCACCATCGTGCACGCCGCCCTCGGCAACGAGGCCGGCCTGGTCGGCGCCGCCGACCTCGCCCGACAGGTCGCCCGCCGCTTCCGCACCATCAAGCGCCGCCGGGTCGAGCGCAGCGCCTCCTGAGGTCCTCCCGTCGCGTCAACTGCCGGGTGGTAGCGGTGCGGTGTGGTTGTCGGGATCATGCCTCCTGTGAAACAACGGAGTTGACGCCGACTCAGGAGGACCCGGATGAGGGCTCTGACCCGTCTCGCACCACCGCTGCTGCTCGCCACCGCCCTGGTCTGGTCCTGTGCCGGGCCGGCCGGGGCGGCGGGCGCGGCTCCGCCGCCGAAGGCCGCCGAGGCGGTGGGCTGGGGCGGGGCGGTGTCCAGCGTGGACGCCGACGCCACCGCGGCCGGCATCGAGGTGTTGCGCAAGGGCGGCAACGCGGTCGACGCGGCCGTCGCGACCGCGGCGGCCCTCGGCGTCACCGAGCCCTACTCCTCCGGCATCGGCGGTGGCGGGTACTTCGTCTACTACGACCACGCCACCGGCCGGGTGCACACCATCGACGGCCGCGAGGTGGCCGGCCGCACCGCCGACGCCGGGCTGTTCCTGGAGGACGGCAAGCCGCTGGCCTTCGCCGACGCCGTCACCAGCGGTCTGTCCGTCGGCGTCCCCGGCACCGCCGCCACCTGGGACACCGCCCTGCGCCAGTGGGGCAGCCGCCCGCTCGCCGACAACCTGAAGCCCGCCGAGCGGATCGCCGACGACGGCTTCGTCGTCGACCAGACCTTCCGCGGCCAGACCGCCGACAACTACGACCGGTTCAAGGACTTCCCCGACACCGCCAAGCTCTTCCTGCCCGGCGGCAAGCCCCCCGAGGTCGGCACCGTCCTGCGCAACCCCGACCTCGCCGCCACCTACCGGCTGCTCGCCAAGGACGGCGTCCGGGCCCTCTACCAGGGCGAGTTGGGCAAGGACATCGCCGCCACCGTCCAGCACCCGCCGGTGGACCAGGCCTCCGGCCGCAAGGCGCGCCCCGGCAAGGTCGACACCGCCGACCTCGCCGCCTACCAGGTCAACCGCCAGGCCCCCACCCACGTCGCCTACCGCGACTACGACGTCTACTCCATCGCCCCCTCCAGCTCCGGCGGCACCACCGTCGGCGAGGCGCTCGGCATCCTGGAGGACGGCGACCTCGGCACGTACGGAGACACGCAGTACTACCACCACTTCCTGGACGCCTCCCGGATCGCCTTCGCCGACCGCAACCGCTGGGTCGGCGACCCGGCCTTCGGCGACGTCCCCACGAAGGAACTGCTCTCCGCGCGCTACGCCGCCTCCCGGGCCTGCCTGATCAGCCCCGACCGGGCCCTCACCAGTCCGCTCGCCCCCGGCGACCCGCGCCACCCCGCCGGCTGCGCCGAGGCCGGCCCCGCCGTCGCCGAGCCCTACGAGGGCCCCAACACCACCCACCTCACCGTGGCCGACCGTTGGGGCAACGTGGTCGCCTACACGCTCTCCATCGAGCAGACCGGCGGCAGCGGGATCACCGTCCCCGGCCGCGGCTTCCTGCTCAACAACGAGCTCACCGACTTCGACTTCACCCCGCTCGCCCCGGGCGTCCCCGACCCCAACCTGCCCGGCCCGGGCAAGCGGCCGCGCTCCTCGATGGCGCCGACCATCGTGCTGCGCGACGGCGAACCGCTGCTCGCCACCGGCAGCCCCGGCGGCGCGACGATCATCACCACCACCCTGCAGGTGCTGCTCGGGCGGCTCGACCGGGGCCTGAGCCTGGAGCAGGCCATCGCCGCGCCGCGCGCCAGCCAGCGCAACACCGCCGCCACCCAGGCCGAACCGGCCTTCCTGGCGCTGCCCGAGCGGGCCGCACTGGAAGCGCTCGGGCACAGCTTCACGTCCGTCGCCGAGATCGGCGCCGCCACCGGGGTCGAACGGCTGCCGGACGGGCGGTGGGCGGCCGCGGCCGAACCGGTCCGGCGCGGCGGCGGCTCCGCGGCGGTGGTGCGGCCCGCGGGCTGATCGGGACTGTCAGTGCCGGGCGGTATGTTCGGGGTGGGCCTCCCTCGCGGGGGTGCCCACCCCTCGCCGTACCGAAGCACCCGTCCGTACCGAAGCACCTGTCCGTACCGAAGCACCCGTCCGTACCGAACCACCGGGAAGGCCGCCCGCCGTGACCGTCCGCATCGCCACCTGGAACATCAACTCCGTCACCGCGCGGCTGCCCAAGCTCCTGGAGTGGCTGGAGAGCGCCAAGCCCGACGTGCTCTGCCTCCAGGAGCTCAAGTGCGCGGCCGACGCCTTCCCGTACGAGGAGGTGCGCGCGCTCGGCTACGAGACGGCCGCGCACGGCACGGGCCGGTGGAACGGCGTCGCGATCGTCTCCCGGCTCGGCCTGGACGACGTGGTGCGCGACCTGCCGGGCCAGCCCGGCTACCTCGCCGACGGCGCCCTGCTGCCCGACGTCGAGCCGCGCGCCGTCGCCGCCACCTGCGGCCCGGTCCGGGTCTGGTCGGTCTACGTGCCCAACGGCCGCGAGGTCGACCACGCCCACTACCGCTACAAGCTGGAGTGGCTGGAGGCCCTGCGCCAGGCCGCCGTCGAGGACGCCGCCGGGCCCCGCCCGTTCGCCGTCCTCGGGGACTTCAACATCGCCCCGACCGACGAGGACGTCTACGACATCGCCGCCTTCGAGGGCCTCACCCACGTCACCCCCGCCGAGCGGGCCGCGCTGGAGGCCCTCGGCGAGGCGGGCCTGCACGACGTGGTGCCGCGCCCGCTCAAGTACGACCACCCCTACACCTACTGGGACTACCGCCAGCTGGCCTTCCCGAAGAACCGGGGCATGCGGATCGACCTCACCTACGCCAACAAGGCCTTCGCCGACGCCGTCTCCGACAGCTACGTGGACCGCGAGGCCCGCAAGGGCAAGGGCACCTCGGACCACGCGCCGGTCGTGGTGGACCTCGACCTGTGAGTCACGGTGGGTGAGAGGCGGTAACCCGAACGGTCCAGACCGGTGGCCGGGCCCCGATGGCTTGCCTACCGTCGGGGAATGACCGGGTGCAGTTGTTCGACCACGGGACATCGGAGTCCCCCGGCTGCGCTCGAGAATTCCGGAGGTTCCGGCATGCGCCCCATGCGTACGGCCGCCGCCGCCCTGATCGGCGCGACGGTACTGACCGGCCTGACGGCCCCCCTCGCATCCGCCAGGGACGGAGAGGCCTCGGTCGGCCCGTCCCAGGCCGGTTCCGACAAAGGCCTCGGCTCCGACAAGGGGCCCGGTTCCGGCAATGGCCTCGGTTCGGACAAGGGGCCTGGTTCCGGCAACGGCCCTGGTTCCGGCAAGGGGCCTGGTTCCGGCAACGGGCCTGGTTCCGGCAATGGCCTCGGCTCCGACAAGGGGCCCGGTTCCGGCAATGGCCTCGGCTCCGACAAGGGGCCCGGTTCCGGCAACGGCCTCGGTTCCGGCAATGGCGTCGGCTCCGACAAGGGCCTCGGGGACTGGGGCAAGGCGGCCGGCGAGTGGGCGGGCTCGCTCGGCCAGTCCGGCGCCGGCGGCCAGCAGATCGCCCCGCACGGCGCCGTGGAGACCGGCTTCGGCGGCTCGGTCGCGTCCGACCCGGCGGAGCTGGCCGGGGGCGCGGCCCTGGTCGCGGGCGGCATCGGCGGCTTCTGGCTGCTGCGACGGCGCGGTGCCTGATGGCCCCGCGCGCCGTCGCCCCGCGTTTCCTCCGCGCGTCGCCGGACCCTGACGGGGCCGGCGGCGCGCAGGCGTCTCAGCCGGCCTGCGGCGCGGGCGCCCGCCCGCCCCACTGCCCGTGCTCGCGCTCGTGCTCCCGCTCGTGGTCCCGTTCGTGCTCGTGCCGGAGGATGCCGCCGGCCAGCAGGTACTGGGCCAGGACGTACGTCGCCATGATCCAGAACTGATGCCCCGGCAGCTCCCGCCACTTCGCCAGCTGGGTGGCGATCAGCGTGTCGGAGAGCAGGAACAGGGCCCCGCCCAGCCCGGTCCGCCAGCCCAGCCCGGCCGAGGTGACGGCGGTGGAGGCCAGCAGCAGGCTGTAGCCGGCCACCGGGATCTGCAGGTCCCCGAGATCCGGCCAGAGCTGCCCGATCATGCCCGCCCAGGCCGTCGCGTACGCGGCCGCGACCACCAGGGCCCGCCGGCGGTCGGTCAGCGCCCCGCGCCGGACGAACATCGTCACGTAGCAGACGTGCGCCGCCGCGAACGAGCCCATCCCGGCCAGGAACGCGGTGTCGTTCTTCAGCTGGAGCAGCACGTCCCCGCCCGCGCTCAGCAGCAGTGCGGGCGCCAGCTCCTTCGGTGCCCGCCGCCCGGCGGCGGCCGCCGTGGTGACGCTGTGCGCGGCCAGCAGCGGCATCAGGGCCGGCTTGGTGGCGTTCTGCAGTACGGAGGCGCCGGACAGGATCGCGCCCAGGTGCGTCGCGGAGGCGGCCGCGAAGCCGCCGAGCAGGCCGGTGGCCGAGCGCAGGCGCCCGCCGAGGACGGCACGGGTGGTCGTACGGATGCTCATGCGGCTGCTGACCTCCGGGGTCGGGCGGTGGGGGAGCGGGACCGACCCTAAGCGACCCGCCCGGACGACGGAAGAGCGGGTTACCGGCGCGTAACCCCGGCGGTGCCCGGTGGATGACCCGGTGGCGGCGGGCCCGGCCGGGCCGGCGGCGTAGCGGAGGGCGGTCGGCCACTTCGGCGTGAGGCCGGTTGCTGCCACCGGGTGACCCGGCCACCGTCTAGTCTGGTCCCCGACATGGAGCAGCAGGAGTACGCGGTCGGCGCCACCCGGGTGGCCGCCGGAAGGCCGGACGGGCGCACGGGCGGGACGGGGCGAGGGACCGCCGACGCCGTCCTCGCCGTACGCGAACCCGCAGCTGAGGCCGCGCCCGAAGCCGTGTCCGGGCCCCGTGCTGACGCCGCGCAGGCCCCTGAACCCGCCTCCGACCCCGTGCTCTCGCCTGACCCCGGCCTGCTGCGGCTCGCCCACTGGTTCGCCGCCGCCACCCCCGGCACCGCCGACGACCTGTGCACCGCCGCCTTCGGCCTCTACCCGGCCCGCCATCTCGGCGCCCCGGCCGAGGCCGCTTCCGACGCCGCTTCCGACGCCGACGTCAGCTGGTGGCACGGCCCGACCGCGCACGCCACCGCCGCCCAGCGCTCCCGCGAGGCCCGCACCGCCGGCGGCCTGCGCCGGGCCCGGCGGGACGCCTCCGCGCTGCCCGTCGTGCGGTCAGGCGCCAAGCCGGGCAGGCCCGGCAGGCACCGCAAGCCCGAACGCACCCGCCCGGCGCCGGGCGTGCAGGATCGTTCCGGCCAGGACCTGCCGACGCCCCCCGCCCTGGTGGCCACGCCCGGCCTCCCCGTTGCCGAGGTCCCCGACGTCCCCGAGCTCCCCGACGTCCCGGGCCTGCCCGCCGCCGAACGCCGCATAGCCGCCCGGCTGCTGCTCGCCCATCCGCTGGTGACCGCCTCCGGCCCGCACGCCGACGGCTTCCCGCTGATCCGCCGTCACCGCGACTGGCTCGTCGAACGCTTCGACACCCTGCTCGGCTACCGGCTCGTCGTCGGCCCCTGGCACGCCCGGCTCTGCAAGGCCGGCCTCGGCCCCGGCGCCGCCCGCCGCCTCGAACACCCCGCCACCGGCGCCCCGTTCACCCCCGCCGGCTACGCCCAACTCGCCCTCGCCCTGGCCCTGCTCGTCGACGCACCCGAGCAACTCCCGTACGGGCGGCTGCTCGACGCCATGCGCGCCGCCGCGCCCGGGCTCGCCGCCGGCCCGGCCGACCGCGCGATGGCCCTCGCCGCGCTCGCCGACTGGCAGATCCTCGGCGGCCTGCCGACTGACCGGGCCGAGCCCGCAGACCCGGCCGAGCCCGCAGACCCGGCCGACCCGGCCGACCCGGTCGATCCGGCCGACCCGGCGGTGCGGACCGCCGTGCTGACCGTCGCCCGCGAACTCGCCCGCGCCGTCCCGGCCGGCCCGCCCGCCCTCGCCGCCGACGCCGCCGACCTCATCCACCGCGCCGCCGACGCCGAACCCGCCACCGCCGTGCGCCGGCTGCTCGCCGAGACCCCCGCCGTCCTCGCCGCCGACCTCCCCGATGACCGGCGCGCCTGGCTGCACGAGCACCGGCTGAGCGGCCCGGCCGCGCTCGCCGACTTCCTCGGCCTGGAGACCGAGCTGCGAGCCGAGGGCGTCGCCCTGCTCGACCCGGCCGACGAACTCACCGACCTCGCCCTCCCCGGCGCCGGCACCCTGTCCCAGGCCACCCTGCTGCTGCTCGAACGCCTGGTCGAGGAGGTCCGCCCGCTGCCCGGCGAGACCACCACCGGCGGCGACGTCCCGATCCCGGACGCGCTGATAGACGGTGTCCTCGGCGACATCGCCGACGAGTACGGCATCCCGGCCGGCTGGCACCGCGACTACCTCGCCGACCGCACCGCGCTGCGCCGGGACGCCCTCGACCTGCTCCACCGCCTCGGCCTGATCACCCCCACCCCCCGCGGCACCCGCCCCCCGGGCTGGCTGCTGCGCCCGCCCGCCGCCCGTTACGCCCCCGCGCCCGACCTGCGGCCCGCTCCCGGCACCGGCCGCCATTCCCGCCCTGCCCCGGCAGTCCCCCTCCCGGCCGGCGCCCGGGAGCAACGGCGCGCCTGAGCGGCGCCCCCGGAAAAGCCGAGAGCACCGCGTCCGGGTGCGGACGGCGGTGCTGAAGGGGTCGGTCGGGGGCCTGCCGGTCACTTTCTCGCGGTGGCCGTGGCGGTGGCGAGGGTGCCGTGCTGGACGGTTTCGACGGTGGCGCCGACCCCGAGCGCGCCGAGGGCGATGGAGGCGAGGACGGCGGTGCTGGCGAGAAGGCGGCGGTGGCGCTGGGGGAGCGGGAAGCGCGGTTCCTGGTAGGGCGCCTGAGGGCTGGCGTTCATGACAGGGAGGGTTCCAGGGCGGTGTGAACGGTCGGTACGCGCGGGTGAAGTCCGGACGGGGGTTGGGCGTCGGTTGGCCGCGTACGCCCCACTCCCGGGGGTGGGGCGTACGCGCTGGTCAGCGCGGTCGTCCGCGTTCGGCGAGGGCTTCGCCGACGGCGACCCGGACGGCGTCGCGCAGGCCGTGCGCGGGGTGGAAACGGGAGGGGCCGGCGGCCGGGTCCTCGCGGAGCTCCTTCACCAGGGACACGCACAGCAGCAGCATCACGACCACGAACGGCAGCGCCACCAGGATCGTCGCGTTCTGCAGCGCGGTGAGCCCGCCGGCCAGCAGCAGGGCGGCCGCGACCCCGCCCATCAGCACGCCCCAGACCACCACGAGCCAGGTGCGCGGGTGCAGTGAGCCGCGGCTGGAGAGCGAGCCGAGGACGAGCGAGGCGGAGTCGGCGCTGGTGATGAAGAAGGTCATCACCAGCAGCACGGCGACCACGCTGGTGACGGAACCGAGCGGCAGCGAGCGCAGCATCTCGAACAGGGAGGCCTCCGCGCCCTTCGGGATGGTCGAGACCAGGTCGGCCGCACCGGTGCTGACCAGCCGGATCGCGGTGCCGCCCATCACGCAGAACCAGATCACGGTCGCCCCGCTGGGCACCAGCAGCACGCCGATCAGGAACTGTCGGACGGTGCGGCCGCGGGAGATGCGCGCGATGAAGGTGCCGACGAAGGGCGCCCAGGAGAGCCACCAGGCCCAGTAGAAGATCGTCCAGGAGCCGAGCCAGCTCTCGTCGGTGAAGGCCCCGGTCTGGGTGGACATGCCGAGCAGGTCGGCGAGGTAGCCGCCGACGGTGGAGGGGATCGAGTCCAGCGCGAACACCGTCGGGCCGAAGACGAAGACGAAGAGCATGATCAGCGAGGCCAGGACGACGTTCGCGGTGGAGAGCCACTTGACGCCCTTGTGGACGCCGGAGAAGGCGGAGAGCACGAAGGCGGCGGTCAGCGAGCCGATGATGACCAGCTGGGCGTTCTGGGTGTTGCGCACGGAGGTGATGTAGCCGAGGCCGTCGGCGACTTGGAGCGCGCCGAGGCCGAGGCTGGTGGCGGAGCCGAAGACGGTGGCGAAGACGGCCAGCAGGTCGATCGCCCGCCCGGCCCAGCCGTCGGCGCCGCGCTGGCCGATGAGGGGGACGAAGGCGGCGGAGATGCGGTTGCCGCGGCCCTTGCGGAAGGTGGTGTAGGCGAGGGCGAGGCCGCCGACCGCGTAGATCGCCCAGGGGTGCAGGGTCCAGTGGAACAGCGAGAACTCCAGGGCCTGCTGGGCGGCGGCCGCGCTCTGCGGTTCCAGCCCGGAGCCGGGCTGCGGGGTGGCGAAGAGCTGGAGCGGCTCGCCGACGCCGTAGAACATCAGGCCGATGCCCATGCCGGCGCTGAACATCATGGCGACCCAGGCGAGGGTGGAGAACTCGGGTTCGTCGTCGTCGCGCCCGAGCCGGATGCGGCCGAAGCGGCTGAAGGCGAGCAGCACGGTGAGGACGAGGAAGACGTCGGCGGCCACCACGAACAGCCAGCCGAAGTTGTGCAGGACCCAGCCGAGCGCGGTGCTGGAGGTCCGGCCGAGCGAGTCCTCGGCGAAGACGCCCCAGGCGACCACGGCCAGCACCAGGACGGCGCTGATCCCGAACACCGCCCGGTCGGCGGGCAGGGTCGCGGCGGGTTCGTCGGGCTCCCTCCCGCGTTGGTCGGACTGCGGCGGCTGGCTGCTCATCGGGTGGACCTCTCCTACCTCGGGGGGACGGACCTGGGCATCGGCGACATGCTCGGATCAAAGCTGCATGTCGCACTATGTCCAGTTCGCGCCGCGAGGGGCGGGAGGGCGCGCCGGGGAGGCGGCGGGTGGGGGTCAGGCCGCGTGCTCGTGGGCCGGGGCGTGCGCGGTGGCGAGGTAGTGGGAGAGGGCCCGGCGGCTGCGGGTGAGGTCGTCGATCCGGGCGTCCAGGTCGGCGAGTTCGCCGCGCAGGGTGGCGAGCAGCACCGGGCAGGCCTCCAGGACCGGGACGGGGCCGGTGGCGCAGGGGAGGATCTCGGCGATGACCCGGGTGGTCAGGCCGGCCGCCAGCAGGCTGCGGATCTGGCGGACCCGGACGGTGTCCGACTCGCCGTACTCGCGGTAGCCGGCCGTGCTGCGGGCGGGCCTGATCAGGCCCTGCTCCTCGTAGTAGCGGAGCAGGCGGGTGGACACCCCGGTCAGGCGGGCGAGTTCTCCGATGCGCATGACCGGGCGAACGCCCGACCGTGCCGGGGTGTTCCCGGGCGCCCGGGGGGTGTCCCTGGGGTGGGAGCGTCCGGGCGGCGCTCAGCTCTTCACGAACTCCAGTACCACCTCACGTAGTTGGGGCAGCAGTTCGACCATCGGCAGGTGCCCGCCGGCGAGTTCGGCCCAGCGGGCGCCGGGGATGCCCTCGGCCAGGGCGCGGTGCTGGGACGGCGGGACGAGCATGTCCTCGGCGGTGCTGACGACCAGCGTCGGGACGCCGATCGCGGCGAGCTCGGCGCGTACGTCGGCCCGGCCGGCGAGCCGGAACTGCTGGCGGAAGCCGTCCGGCACCGGGGACTTGAGCGCCTCCCGCAGCTCCTCGCGCCGGTCCTCGGGGAGGGCGTCCACCCAGGTCTCGCCGAAGACGACGGTGAGCATCAGCCGGGCGAGGTCGGCCGGCCGCTCGGCCAGGTCGATCGCGAGGTCGGCGAGCAGCCGCAGCCGCGCCGAGCCGCCGGCGACGCCCGCGAGCAGGAGCAGCGAGCGGACCCGGCCGGGGTGGCGGGTCGCGGCCCGGACGGCGACGGCGGCGCCCAGCGAGTAGCCGGCCAGGTCGAAGGAGTCCAGGCCCTCCTCGACGGCGGTGGCGACCAGACGGTCGGCCAGCTCGTCCAGGGTGGGCTCGCCCGGCTCGTACGGGCTGTCGCCGGAGCCGGGGTAGTCGGGGGCGACGACGGTGCGGTGGGCGGCGAGGTCCGGCAGCAGCGGGCCCCAGTTGTCCCGGGCGCTGCCGCCGGCGCCGTGCGCGAGCAGCAGGCCGGGGCCGGAGCCCTGGACGATCCGGGCGAGCGGGGCGGGGGGCATGGGTGCTCCTGAGTGGGTTGCGGCTTCTCCGACAACGGGAACGGTAGGAGTTCACACCGGTGAGAAGGTCAAGCCCGGTGCGTACCGGGAAGGTCGCGGCGGGCCGGGCGCGCCGGGAAGGTCGGGCCCGGTGCGTACCGGGAAGGTCGGGCCCGGTGCGTACCGGGAAGGTCGGGCCCGGGTTCGCGGATCGCCTGACGGGCCGTCGGTCGCGGTCCTAGGATCCGATCGTGACAGGAGGACGCCGCGCCGTGGGGCGGGTCGGGTGCGATGCCGCCCGGGCCGCCCGGATACCCGCGCGCCGTCCGCTCGTGTGTCGTCCGAGCCGTCCGAGCCGTTCGAACTGTCCTAGCTGCTCCAGATCTCGCTGACCCTGCCCGTGTGCTTCGCCCGGGCCGGGCCGGGGCGCGCCGTCCGGGCGGCGCCCCGTCCGCGCCCGTAGCCGCGCGCACCGCGAACCGCCTACCCTGACAGTGAAGGAGTGCCGCCATGGCCGCCGAGGTCCACACCCCCGCCGTGCCGATCGATGAGGCCCCTGAGTCGCTCGACGAGGCTCCCGTGCCGCTCGACGAGGCCGGCTACGACCGGCTGCGCCGCCGTCAGTGGCTGGGCGGCGAGGCCCGTGCCGACGGCGTGGACCGCCGGACGTTGCTGCGGATGCTCTCCGCCACCGGGGTGCTCGCCACGCCCACCCTGGCCGTCCCGGGGCTCGCCCCGGCCCGGGCGGCCGCCGAGGAGGTGCCCAAGCCCGTGCCCGGAATCGTCAAACCGTTGCCCGCCGAGTGGTTCGTTCCGCGTGGTACCAACGCCGAGATGCGCTGGGACGCGTTGCGCGACGCCGACGGCGAGGCCGCCGTCGGTCGCCACGTCCCGGTGGAACGGTTCTTCGTCCGCAACCACACCAGCACCCCGGTGATCGACCCCGACACCTGGCGGCTGAAGCTGTTCGGCAGCGGCCTGCGCGGTGCCCCGGTGGCCGAGCGGCCGGTCGAGTTCGACCTGGACGCCCTGCGGAGGCTGCCGTCCACCCGGATCAGCGCGCTGATCGAGTGCGCCGGCAACGCCCGGAGCTACTACCAGAGCCAGCAGCAGCAGAGCGTGCCCGGCACGCCCTGGACGCTCGGCGGCGTCGGCTCGGCGAGCTGGCGGGGCGTGCGGCTGGCCGACGTGCTGCGCGCCGCCGGGCTGACCCGGGCCGCGGTGGACGTGCTGCCGACCGGCCTCGACCCGCACTACGTCGTGGGCGGCACCGACTACGGCCCGGTCCGCCGGCCGCTGCCGGTCGCCAAGGCGCTGGACGACGTGCTGCTCGCGTACGAGATGAACGACGAACCGCTGACGCCCGACCACGGCGCGCCGGTGCGCCTGGTGGTGCCCGGCTGGGTGGGCATCGCCTCGATCAAGTGGGTCGGCACGATCGAGGTGGCCGACCATCCGCTGTACTCGCCGTGGAACACCGACTTCTACCGGTTCTGGGGCCCCGACTACCCGGACGGTGGCAGCGCGCCGCTCACCACCCAAGTGGTCAAGAGCGCCTTCGAACTGGCCTCCGGCGCGGTGCTGGAGGCCGGCCGCGGCCACCGGCTGCACGGGCGGTCGTGGTCCGGCGCGGCTGCGGTGCGCGGGGTCGAGGTGAGCACCGACGGCGGCCGCAGCTGGCGCCGCGCCGACCTGCGGGACGAGCCGCGCGCCCACGGCTGGACGCGCTGGAGCATCGACTGGCGCCCCGAGCGGTCCGGCGCGTACGAGCTGCGCGCCCGCGCGACCGACCGTCAGGGCACGACCCAGCCCACGCGGGCGGTGTTCAACCGCGAGGGCTACCTCTTCGGCGCCGTGGTGGTCCACCCGGTGACGGTGGCCTAGGACTCGGGGCCCCGAGCCTTCGGGGCCCGAGACCTTCAGGCCCCGGGGCCTTCAGGGCCGGTGGGCGGCGGGCTGGACCTCGTACGGGGCCGGGTACGGCGTCTCGTACGGGTTCAGCACCAGCCGCACCACGTCCTCCAGCCGCCGCCGGGCGTCCCCGAGGGTGGTGCGGCCCGTCACCCAGGCGGTCAGCTCGCCCTGCCAGGCGTGGGCGACGATGTGCCGCACCAGGTCGCTGGCGGCGGCCGGCACCTCGGCCGTCACCGCCTGGAGGGCGGTGCTGTCGGCCCGGGCCATGCCCTGCAGGGCCTCGCTGGCGAACGGATCGGTGGAGGCGGCGACGGCCACCCGCAGCCGGGCCAGCTCGGGCTGGCGCTGGTAGGCCCGCATCCCGCCGCGGACGAACCGGACCGCCCGGTCGGTGGCCCCCAGCCCGGCACGCGGGCCGCGCAGCTCCGCCACCAGGTCGGCCAGCAGCAGGCGGTGCCACTCGGCGATCGCCGCCGCCAGGAGGTGGTCCTTCGACGAGAAGTAGCGGTACGCCGTCCCCAGGGCGACTCCGGACCGCTCGCAGACCTGCTTCATCTGCAGCCGTTCGACGCCGATCTCGTTCACCAGGGCGAGCGCGGCCGCGATCAGGCTTCCGCGGCGTTCTAGCTGACGCGGAGACATCGCCTCCACCGGCCGTGGTGACAGGTCAACCTTGGTCACCCGCACCATGATACGGGCCGGGGCCGCTCAGGAGTATGACGCCGACCGGCCCCCTTGCGTTCGCCGGGCGGTCACCGGGCCGTCCGGGCCCGCTCGGGTTCGCTCGGGCTCGCCCCGCCCGGGCCCGCGCCGGGCGGGCCGCCTCAGCGCAGCCGGCGGATCAGCGCCTCCTGCACGGCGGAGGCGACCAGCTGCCCATCACGGTCGTAGAACTCGCCGAGCGCCAGCCCGCGGCCGTCCGAGGAGGACGGGCTGCGCTGGGCGAACAGCAGCCACTCGTCGGCCCGGAACGGGCGGTGGAACCACATCGCGTGGTCCAGCGAGGCGATCAGCAGCCGGGGCGGCTCGGTGCGCTGGAAGAAGTTCGGCTGCTCGTGCAGTCCGGCGGTGGAGGCCAGGGTGAGGTCGGACAGGTAGGTGAGCGCGCAGACGTGCAGCAGCGGGTCGTCCTCGGGCAGCGGGGAGGCGATGCGCAGCCAGACGAACTGCTGCGGCATCCCCGGCACGGACGGCGGCACGCCCGGCGCGTCCGGCGGGACGAAGCGCAGTTCGAGGTCGCGGAAGCCGCCGGTGCCGGTGATCGCCGCGCGCAGGGCCGGATCCCAGCGCGAGAAGGCGTCCGGCAGGCTCTCCGGGCCGGGCAGCGGCGGCATCTCGCGATGGCGGTCGGGGGCGGGCTCGGCACGCTTGAAGGAGGCGGAGAGGGTGAAGATCGCGTTCTGGTTCTGCAGCGCCGTCACCCGGCGGGTGGTGTACGAGACGCCCTCGCGGACCCGCTCGACCTCGTACCGGATCGGCTGGGTCGGGTCGCCGGGCAGCAGGAAGTAGCCGTGCAGCGAGTGCACCGCGCGCCGGCCGTCGCAGGTGCGACCGGCGGCGGTGAGCGCCTGCGCGGCGACCTGCCCGCCGAAGGCGCGCATCGGGGCGCCGGCGTGGCAGCGGCCCCGGAACGTGTTCTCGTCCAGTCGCTCGATCTCCAGCAGTCCGGCGAACGAGCCGGCCGGGCGGGCGGCCCGGATTTCCTGTTCGGTCAGGTCGGTCACGGGCCCATAGTGGCAGAAGGCGCCCGCGCCGCGGTGTGACCTGGGTAACGATCAGGGGCTCCACAGTCGGGTAGAACCTGTTCCAGTGCGACGGCGAGCCGACGGATTGTCAGTACCCTCACCTAGCGTGTTCGGCATGACGCAATCCGCACACGCGTACGCCTATCTGCGCCCGTCCGCCGTCCTCGACGGCGCCGACGGTCGGCACCTCGACCTGGCCACCTCCGGCGGCGCCACCCCGGTCGGCGCGGTGGCCAATCCGCGCTTCTTCGCGGGCTTCCTGGCCGACCCGGCGCCGGCCGCCGCCGCGCTGCTCGCCGTCGCGGACGTCGCCGCCGCCCGGTACTACCAGCCGCAGCTGCGCGCCTCGCTCGACCCGGTGGTCACCGCCAACGGGGACCGGCTGCGCTTCGAGTCCTTCTCCGGCTGCTGCGGCGTCTACGCCCGCCTCGACGTGCTCCAGGCGGGCCTCGACGGTGACGACATCGGCCACGGCACCACCAACGTCGACGTCAACAACCCGCTGCGCGAGGCCCTGACCAGGATCGGCCCGGCCGACCCGCTGCACCTCGCGGTCGGGCCGGACGCGCTGGAGCTCACCAGCTTCGACGGGCCGCTGGTCGAGAAGAAGGTCCCGCTGCCGCAGCGCTGGCTGCGCGGCTTCGCCGAGACCCAGGTGGTCGCCGCCGGCTTCGACCTGCGCGCCGAACTGCCCGCCGCCGAGGCGGTCCGCTTCCTGCGCTCGCTGCCGCGCGGCGGCCGCAGCGTGGGCTGGGTCGTCCCGGCCGGGCGCACGCTGCGGCCCACCACCCGGCCGGTGCCCGGCGCGGTCTGCCTGCCCGGGCCCGAGCGGCTGGTGGCGCTCCAGCGGGTGCTGCGGCACGCGCTCGCCCTGCGGGTGTACGGCCCGGTCGCCGCCGGTCCGGCGGCCTCGGCCTGGGAGGTGGTGCTGCCCGGCATGCGGCTCACCCTGACGCTCTCGCCGGACGTCTCCCGCGGCTTCTCCGGCGAGGGCGGGGTGCTCGGCGCGCTCGCCACCGGCACCGCCGAGCAGGACGCCGAACTCGTCGCGGTGCTGCTGGCCTGGGAGCCGCGGATCGAGGTCGCCGACCTCGCCGAGCAGTCCGGGCTGAGCCCCGAGCGGGTCCGCGCCGCGCTCACCCGGCTCGGCACCGCCGGGCAGATCGGCTACGACACCGCCGAGGCCGCCTACTTCCACCGGCAGCTCCCGTACGACGCCGACCGGGCCGAGGCCGCCAACCCACGGCTGCGGGCCGCCCAGGCGCTGGTCGCGGCGGGCGCGGTACGGCTGGAGCCGGGAGGTACGACGGCCGTCGTCACGGTGGACGACCACATCCAGCGGGTGCGGACGGACGAGGCGGGGCGCCTCGGCTGCACCTGCCTCTGGTGGGCCAAGTACCGCGGCGGGCGCGGGCCGTGCAAGCACGCGTTGGCGGTCGGGATGGTGCGGGACGCGGCCCGGCGGGCGGCCGGCGAGCAGGGACGGACCGGGGAGCAAGGGCAGGCCGGGGAGCAGGGGCAGGCCGGCGGGCAGGGCCAGAGCGGGGCGCACGGTCAGACGGTGGCGAAGGGGGTCCAGGCGTGAGCGGGGTGGCACAGGTGGCGCGGACGGCATCGGACCCGCGGGCGGCGGCGTCGGACGCACCGGGAGCCGTACCGGCCCCGACCGCGGTCGAGGAACTGCTGGCCGCCGTCCGGGGCGGTCGGATGCCGCAGATACCGGCGCTGGTGGCCGCGTTGGACCAGGCGCAGCGCCGCGGCTGCCTGCCCGCGCTGAAGGCCCTGCGCAAGGACGTGCGCGACGACTGGTCGAAGCAGGCGATGGCCGTCAAGGGCGCCCTGATGCTGGCCGGTGCGGGCTGCCACACCGGCCCGGCCGCCGCCACCTGGCTCGGCGCCCGCGACTTCACCTCGCGCGAATGGGCCCGCCACCCCGCGCTGCGCCAACTCGTCGCGGCGCAGCCGGAGGAATGGCAGGTCGAGGTGGCCACCCGGCTCGCCGCCCGGCCGGGGCCGCGCTGGGGCTGGTCGCTGTACCCGGTGATCGAGGACGTGGTGCGCCGCACCGGCTGCGCGGTGCCGCAGACCGATCCCTTCGTCCGCGAGTGGACGGACCGCATGCGCCTGGGCAGCGGCCCGCGGCCCACGCTGGCCGAGCAGCTGCGGGCCGACGACTTCACCCCGGTGCTGCTGCCCCGGGTGTTCGAACTCGCCGACGTCGGCGGGGCGTTGTCCTGGCGGTTCACCCCCCGCCCCGGGGACGCCTGGACGGAGGCCATCGCCGAGCTCGCCGCGGCCGGCGACCTCGACCGGGCCGACCTGATCGACCGCTGCCTGGCCCGGCTGCTGCGCGGCGGCAAGCCGGCCGACCAGCGGTTCTTCCTGGACGTGCTGCAGGCCCTCGCCCCGACGTCGCAGGAGTACGCCGCCCGGGTGCGCGACGTGCTGCCGCTGCTGGACGGGCTGTCGGTGCTCGCCGGGCACGCCCAGGGGGTGCTCGCCGAACTGGACGAGGCCGGGCTGATCGAGCCCGAGGTGCTGACCGAGGCCTCGGCGGTGGTGCTGTTCCGGGCCGAGAAGAAGCTCGTCCGCGCCCAGCTGGCCTGGCTGGAACGGGCCGCCCGGCGCGCGCCCGGGCGGGCCGGGCCGGTGGTGCTCGCGGCCGCCGAGGCGTTCGGGCACCCGGACCGGGGCGTCCAGGAGCGGGCGCTGAACGTGGTGGCCCGCCACCTCCGCGCGGCCGGGGAGGCGGTACTGCCCGAACTGCGGCTCGCCGCCGGGGCCCTGGACCCGGCCCACCACCCGCGCGCCGGCGAACTGTTCGGCGCGCCGGTCGGCGGCGGCGAGGACGACGACCCGGACACCGGGTGGAACGAACTCCTGCCACCCGCCCCCCGACCGCTCCCGCTCGGCCCGCCGATCGCCTCGGCGGCCGAACTGGCGCAGGAGCTGTCCGCCCTGCTCGCCGCCGACGAGCCCGAGATGGCGGTCTTCGAACGCGTGCTGGACGGCCTGGTCCGCCAGGCCCACCAGGACCGGGCGGCGCTCGTCGAGGCGCTGCGGCCGGTCCGCCGGGTCCACCCGTGGAACGGTGTCGGCCGCTGGTACGACTGCGCGCCCCGGGACGTCCTCCACGTCGTGGCCGCGGTGGCGGGCGAGACGCCGCCGCACCGCTTCTGGGACGTCCTCGGCGGCAAGGGCCGCTCCCCGCTGCGCGGCCAGAACAACACCGTGTACGGCACCGTCCTCGCCGCCCGGATGGAGGAGGCCGCCTGGCAGGTGGCCGCCCAGTCGCCGCCCTACCTGCTGGCCACCCCCACCGACACCACCGGCGCGCTCGACCCGGGCACGCTGGTCGAACGCCTCGCCGGCTACCAGGCGGCGGGCGCCACCCCCGGCCGGGCCGACCTGTGCGCGGCCCTGCTGCGGGTCGGCCCCCACGCGGGCGCCGAGGTGCTGCGCGCGGCCGAGGCGCTCACCTCGCCGTCCGGGCGGTGGGCCGCCCACTGGCTGCGCACCGGCGGCCTGCCCGGCCAGCCGTCCGAGCGGGTGGTCTTCGCCCCCGGCCGGGGCTCGCGGCACGGGCACCACTACGGGGACCGCTGGTGGGAGGACGTCCGGCGGGTGGCCGTCGCCCAGCCCGGCATCGGGGCCGGCCCGAAGGGCCCGGACGGCGAGCGGCTCGCCCCCGAGTTCCGGGCGCTGCTGGAGGGCACCGAGCCGAGCGTGGCCCGGGCCCGCAAGGTGGGCGAGTGGACCTGGCGGCCCACCGCGCACTGGGCCGCGATGCTCCCCTGGCACCGGGAGGAGCTGGCCGCCCGCTGGCTCGACCACTTCGCCGCCGCCGCCGACCGGGACGAACGGCACAGGAGCGGGCTGCTGCCCGCCCTCGCCGAGGCCGGCGGCCCTGCCGGGCTCGCTCTGCACCTGGCGCTGGCCTACGGCCTGGGCGCCCGGCACACCGAGGACCGGACGGCCGCCGTCGACGCCCTGCTGGTGCTCGCGGCCCGCGGCGACCTGGACGGCGGGCAGCTCGGCCGCGAACTCGGCGCGCTCGTCGACTGCGGCGCGGTGAAGTCCACCCGGCTCGGGGCGGCGCTCACGCTGGCCGCCGGGACTGGCGCCTACGGCACGGTGTGGTCGGTGCTCGGGCCTGCGCTGCCGACGCTGCTGGGCGGCGAGGGGAAGTCCGCCCGGGGCCTCGGCGACCTGCTCGCCCTCGCGGCGGACTGCGCTCGGCGCACCGGCGCCCGGGGGCCGGTGGCCGAGGTGACGGCGACGGCGGCGCAGGGCGGATCGAGCCGCGTGGTCAAGGAGGCCCGCGCGCTGCGGGACGTCCTGGCGGGCTGAGGCCGAGGCCTCGGCCTCAGCCGAGCCCTCGGCCGCTGCCGGGTGACGGCTGGTCACGGGCCCTAGGGTGGGCGGGACCTCCGTCCACCTCCCCGCCCCACCGGAGTGCCCGTGCTGCACCTGCGCCTGATCGTTCCGCCCGACCTGCGGGAGCCCGTGCTCAACAGTCTGGACGCCTCGGTCGGGGTGACGCACATCGTGGTGCTGCCGGACGCGGCCGTGCGGCCCGCCGGGGACGTGGTGCTCTGCGACGTCGCCCGGGAGTCGGCGGACGAGGTCCTGGGGGCGCTGCGCGGGACGGGCCTTCCCGAACGCGGGGCGATCGACGTCTCGGACATCGAGCTGACCCTCTCGGCGGCCGCCGACGAGGCGGAGCGGCTGGCCCCGGGGGAGGGGGCCGACGCGCTGGTCTGGGAGTCGGTCGCCGAGATCACGCACGAGGAGTCCACCCTCACCGGGGTTTTCCTGGCCTTCCTCACCGTGGCGACCATGCTGGCCGCGTGCGGCGCGGTGCTGGACAGCGCGATCCTGATCGTCGGCGCGATGGCGGTCGGGCCGGAGTTCGGGCCGTTGGCCGGGCTGTGCGTGGCCGTGGTCCAGCGACGGCTGCGCCCGGCTCTGCGGTCGCTGAACGCGCTGGTCACGGGTTTCGCGGTGGCGATGGCGCTGACCGTCGGGTTCTCGCTGCTGATGGACGGGTTCGGGCTGTTCAGCGAGGCCAGGTTCGACGCCGCGCGGCCGAGCACCTCGTTCATCTGGCAGCCCGACGCGACGTCCTTCGTGGTCGCCTTCCTGGCGGGCATCGCGGGTCTGCTCTCGCTGACCTCCGCGAAGGCCGGGATGCTGGTCGGGGTGGCGATCTCGGTGACCACGGTGCCGGCGGCCGCCAACGCCGCCGTCGCGCTCGGGTACGGGGACGTGCGGCAGTTCTGGGGCTCCAGCGTGCAGTTGCTGCTGAACATGGCGGGGATCGTGCTGGCCGGGGTGCTGACGTTGCTGGTGCAGGAGCGGGCCTGGGCGCTGATCCGCCGCCGCCGGCGGCGGCCGGGGCGCGGCGAGCAGACGGCGGCGAACGGGTAGCGGCGAACAGATGACAGCGAACAGATAACAGAAAACAGATTTCAGCGAACAGATTTTGAAATCTGTTCGCCGAAGTCCGCCACCCGTTCACGGACGGGCGCCGCGCCCCGCTCGTGGACCAGCGGTTCGATGCCGCGCGGCGTGGCCGCGACCGCGCGCCACCACAGCCGCAGCGCGGGCGGGTCGGCCGGTTCGAAGGGCTTGCCGGGCCGGGGCACCACTAACCGGGCGCCGAGCGCCTGGGCGGCCGTGACCACGCGTTCGGCGGGCTCCTCCCACGGGTGCAGCGCCAGGTTGAAGGTGCACCAGTGGATCGGCAGCAGCAGGTCGCCGCCCAGGTCCAGGTGCGCCCGAACGCCCTCCTCGGGCGTCATGTGCACCTCGGGCCAGAAGTCGCTGTACGCGCCGACCTGCATCATCGTCGCGTCGAACGGCCCGAGCCGGCGGCCGATCTCGGCGAAGCCGGGGAAGTAGCCGGTGTCCCCGCTGTGGAAGAGCCGGTGCCCGCCGCCGGCCACCACCCAGGACGCCCAGAGGAACAGCGAGCTGGTGCGCGGGCCGCGGCTGCAGTAGTGCCGGGCCGGGGTGGCGGTCAGGGTGAGCCCGGCGACCTCGGCCGACTCCCACCAGTCCAGTTCGACGATCCGCCGCGCGGGCACTCCCCAGTGCTCCAGGTGCGCGCCGACCCCGAGCGGGACGGCGAACACCGCGTCAGTCCCGATCAGTTCGCGGATGGTGGCCATGTCGAGGTGGTCGTAGTGGTCGTGCGAGACCACCACCACGTCCACCGGCCCGAGTTCGGACAGCGGCAGCGGCACCGGGTGCAGCCGCTTGGGGCCGGTCCAGGCGAACGGTGAGCAGCGCTCGCCCCACACCGGGTCGAGCAGTACCCGCCGCCCGCCGATCTCGGCGAGCACGGTGGCGTGGCCGAGCCAGGTCAGCCGTAGCCCGGAGTCCGGTGGGGCCGCGAGGTCGACCGGGAGCAGGCGGTGCACCGGCACGGCGGCGGTCGGCGCCCGGCGGGTCTTGTCCCCGGTCAGCTGGGCGCGGGTGATCTCCAGCGGGCTGCGTTCGTAGACCAGGCGCCGGGTGGGCAGCGGGTTGCGGAAGGCGCCGGCGGCGAACTGCGGTGAGCGGCGGATCCGGGCCAGCCGCTCCCCCCGGGGCTCGGCCCCGAAGGCCTCGGTCCGGACCCGGTGCCAGGCCGCGCGGGGCAGTCGGGCCAGGCCCGGCCCGGTGGGGTCCGCGGTCGGGCGGGTGGCCGAATCGGTGGTCGGCGGGGCCAACTGCGAGGACAGACCGGCGAGGCGGGAGAACCAGGGGGCGGGGCGGGGCACGGCTCCTCCAAGGACGGTCACGGCTACCGGGCGTGCCGGGGGCGTATCCCGGTGGCCGGTGCGGCCGCTGTGATACGACAACCATCTCGTCGGAGATTACTCGCCGTGGGCCGTCCGGACCTGGTGGGCGGCTCCGCGCGGGCCAATCGGCGTACCCGCGCCCGCCCCACGCCCGGCCCGGGCCCCGTCCGAGCCCCGTCCGGGGTACCCGCGCCGCTACGCGTAGAACCGGGTGATCGTCTCCGCGACGCAGTGCGGCTTGGCGCTCTCCGCACTGGTGATCGTGAACCGCACCACCGCCTGGACCCCGCCCGGCACCTCGGTGGCCGAGACCAGCTCGGCGGTGGCGCGGATGGCCGTCCCCACCGGCACCGGCGCCGGGAAGCGCACCTTCTCCGAGCCGTAGTTCAGCGCCATCCGCACGCCCTCGACGCCGTAGCACTCCTTCGCCAGCACCGGGATCATCGACTGGGTCAGGTAGCCGTGCGCGATGGTCGAGCCGAACCGGCTCTCCTTGGCCCGCTCCGGGTCCACGTGGATCCACTGGTGGTCGCCGGTCGCCTCGGCGAACAGGTCGATCTGCCGCTGCTCGATGGTGTGCCACTCGCTGGTGCCCAGTTCGGTGCCGACGGCGGCGGTCAGGTCGGCGAGGGAGGCGAAGCTCGTCACGGGTGCGCTCCTGGGGGAGAGGTCAGGACGCCGGAAGCGTATGCCTACCCGCCGGTATCTGTCAGGGGGTGCGGACGCGGGGTGTGAGATCGGGGAACAGCCGGCGGCCGCTGACCAGCTCCGGCACCAGCGAGACGAACATCGGCTCCGGGTCCCCCACCCACGGCCGCAGACCGGACCGCAGCACCCGCCGCACCTGCTCGGGCTCGCGCACCACGTCGGCCCGCCCGTGCACCAGCACGCTCCACCCGGTCCGGGTGACCGGGTCCAGCAGGTCCGCCTGGAAGGCCACCACCGTGCCGTCAAGCCCGCGCGCGGTGGCACTTCCCCGGCGCACGGCGAGCACCAGCCGCCCGTCCAGTACCTCGAACGAGACCGGTAGTACGGCTGGCAGCGCGTGCTCGGTGTACACCACGCGCCCGACGGGCACGGTGCTGAGCAGCCGCAGGCACTCGGCCTCGCTCAGGGTCTCCACACGGTCCTCACGCTCCATGCGTCCGATCGTCCTCCGGTCGGCGCGCGCGTCGATAGGGCCCATGGTCCCTGAGCGGGCGGGTCGGGAGCCCCGTCGGCGGCCGCCCGGAGCGGTAGCCTGCCCGGCGGCGGTACGGTACGCGCCCCTGCGCACCACGGCAGCGGTGGGCGCGGCGGGCGGCCCCGGGTGCGCCGGGGCCGGCGAGGGAGGGGGCGTGCGGATGGCGGGCGGGGTCGACCTGGTGGTGATCGGGGCGGACGGCGGGCCCGATCGGGGCTTCGGTGGTTCGGCGCTGGCGCCGGACGGCGCGCGGCTGCTCGCACAGGTGCTGCCCGGGATGTGCTTCGACGTCGGCGCCGCGGGCTGCCGGGTCACCGAGGTGGCGCCGGACGCGGACGCCAACGCGATGCTCACCGCCGTCCGGGACGCCGCCCAGCACCCCGGCCGGTGGCTGGTGGTCTGCCTGGTCGGCCAGTTGGCGGTCGATCCGCGCGGACGGCGGCTCGCCCTGGTGACCGGCGGCAGCACCGCCGACAACGCCTACCGGCGCGGCCTGGCCTGGGACTGGGTGGTCAGCGCGATGGTGCACGGCGACCAGGAGGAGGCGCTGCTGCTGGTCGACGCGGTGGCCGACCGGGACACCTGGGCGGCGCTGGAGCGCGGTGGCGGCGAGGACGGCGCGGGCGAACTGCTGGCCTACCCGCGCGTCCCGCTGTGGGGCCGGGTCGGTCGCTACACCCCGGGCAGACGCGGCCGGGACGCCGTACTGCCGGGTGGCGAGGGCTCGTTCAGCCACGCCCTCACCACCGTGCTCCGGCAGGGCGTCCCGGGTGCTCCGGCCGCCGTCGCCCCGCTGGATCTCCAGCCGTCCGTCGCCGCGCTGCTCGACGGGGGCGACGGGTCGGGTAGTTCGGGTGCGCCGGGCGCGCGCCTGCTCGTTCCGCCGCAGGGTGGGCGCCTGTTGATGCGCAATCGGGCCGCGGTTCGGGGCGCATTGGCCGGATTGTCGCTTTCCGAAGAACTGTTGGCCGTTCTGTGGCGGGAAAGTGCCCCGACGGAACCGCCTCCCGCGTAAGGTCAGGGGGCCTGAGGTGTTGCCGTGATGGGGTGGGTTGGCGAAGAATCGATCCCCAGCGGAAACACCTGCGGGACGGCGGAATTCTTCCGGCGGCCACGGATCACGGATCGGTCGGTCGCGACGAGGTGGGGCGATGCGGCAGCGCGGAAATGTGTTGCGCCCTGGGGCGGTTGGGGTCGGCGGGGTGGTTCTGGTGTTGCTCCTCGGCGCTTGTGCGAGCAGCGGTGCCGATGGTTCCGTCGATCGTCTCGGGACGGCTGCGCCCAGTGTTGCGGGAGTGGGTCCGGTAACTCCTTCGAGTGGTTCGGCAAACGATTCGATCGCGCCGACCGAAGGTCCGGAAGGTGCCATGGGCCGACTGGCCCTGAAGACGTATCAGGACTGGTGGCAGGCTCAGGCCGAGGCCTTCGGGCGGTCGGATTCGGACGGATTCGCGCTGGAGACGTACTCCTCCGGGCGGGCCCTTGCCGACACCCTCGTCAGTCTCGGCCAACTGCGTGACGCCAAACTGGTGATGACCGGTACGCCGCGCAATTCGGCGGTGGTCAAGGCCGTCGACCTGAAAGCCGATCCGCAGACCGCGGTGATCGAGGACTGCGTCGACGTATCGGGCTGGCACCGCGTCGACGCCGTCACCCAGGTGGCAAAGGATCCGGGCGCCCGACTGAACCGCTACGTCGCGACCGCGTCCCTGCGCTGGTTCCAAGCACGTTGGCTGATCTACGACTTCAAGCGGGAGGTGGACCGGACATGCTGAACACGCGTAAACCGGCCCGGCGATTCGCGATCCTCGCGCCGTTGTCCGCCGGGTTGCTGGTGGCCTCGGCGGTGACGGCGGCGGCGGACGAACCGCCGAGCGGAGGCGCCGAACAATGTTATCCGGACGTGATCTGTTCGGGGGTCAACTCCGGCGGCACGAAACCGAATCCCGGACCCTCGCAGCCCGGCGGTGGCGGCGGTGGCAACACCGGTGACGGCCCGCTGCTGTGCAGCTACCACGACCAGCAGTGGCCCTGCCACGACCCGGAGCGCGGCTGGTTCAACAGCGGCGTCGGGTGCTACTTCCGCCCCCTGGACAACCCGCCCGCCGAGGGCGCCCCGGAGTGGCAGGGGCACAAGCCGTCCGAGGGCGCGCTCTACTCGAAGGTCTGCCCGCAGACGGGAGGCGGGCAGGACGGCGCCGAGATCGTGTTCGAGGCCACCTCGCCGGCCGGGCCGCCGGCGCTGAACCTGGTGGACGTCGGCTACGGGTTCGCCCACGAGATGCGCTTCCCGAAGCCGGCGGCGGGCGTCGCGCCCAAGGGCACGGCGGTGGTGAAGGCGCCGGTCTGGCTCTGGCTGGACGGCGTCGCGGCGCCCGCGCCCAAGACGCTGTCCGTCCCGGGCGCCTCGGTGACCGTCACGCCCGTGCTGAGGAGCGTGACCTGGAGCTTCGACAAGGACGTCGCGGTGACCTGCGACACGGCCGGGACGCGGTACGACCCCGCGTACGGCGCCGCCGCGTCACCGGACTGCGGCTACCAGTTCGCCGTCGGCTCGGGCACCAAGAAGAGCGGCGTCTTCGACGGGACGGTGACGGCGAACTGGGTGGGCCAGGTCGTGGTCACGGGGCCGAACGCGAAGACCTTCGACGTCAAGATGCCGCAGTCCTCGAAGTTCACGCTCAAGGTCGCCGAGGTGCAGGTCCTCAACTGACCTGCGGGCGGAGGCAATCCGAGCGCCGACGACCCCAGCACCGATGACCCCAGCACCGACGACCCCAGCACTGACGACCCGGAACGAGCACGAGCACGAGGGAAGGGCGGAACCCGGTGGAGAACCGTACATTCGCGACGCCGGGATCCGGCACACCCGCAGGGGCCGCGGTGTCCGTGGCGGTCCCGGACCAGGGCCAGGGGCCGGGCCAGGCCCCCGGCGGTGGCCCGGGCAAGGGCAAGGGGCACGCCGCCCCGCACGCCCCCGGCCGGACGCTGCGGGCCCGGCGGCGCCGTCCGGCGGTGCTGGCGATGGCGGTCGCGCTGATCGCCGCCGGCGGCCTGGGCGGCGCGGTGCTCTACAACAGCACCGGCCAACGGGTCGCCGTGCTGGCGCTGGCCCGGGACGTCCCGTGGGGTCAGGTGATCACCGACGACGACCTGGTGGTGGCCCGGATCGCCGGCGACCCGGCGCTGCGGCCGCTGGCGGCCACGGAACGGGAGAAGACGGTCGGCATGCGGGCCGCCACCGATCTCAAACGCGGCGCCATGCTCACCCGGGCCGACGTCGCGCAGGCGCTTCTGGTGCAGCCCGGCCAGATCGTGGTCGGCGTCTCGGCCAAGCGCACCCAGCTGCCGGCCGGTCGGCTCCAGCCCGGGCTGCAGATCGTCGTGGTCTACACCCCGGACAACAACAAGGCCGATTCGATGCCCGCGACGGTCATCACGGTCGGCCGGGTGGACACCGACGGCAGCCAGGTGATCGACGTGGCCGTCGGCGCGGCGGACGGCCCCCGGCTGGCGCAGTGGGTGGCCGGCGGTCGGATCCAGGTCCTGCTGACGCCGCGCGCCGCCGCCGCGGGCGGTGCGGCGGGGACGGCCGGGACGGGCGGCTCGGGCGCGGTCGGCGGCACCGGTGGCACCGGTGGCACCGGTGGCACCGCCGCGCCGACGGCCCCGCCGACCGGTGCGGCCTCCGGGGCACCCACCGGTGCGGGCACGGCTCCCGCGGCTCCGGTGCCCCCGACCGGGGCGGGTGGCGCCTGATGGCGGTGATCGCGGTGGTCGGCGGTCCGGGCGCGCCCGGCGCGACCACGACGGCCCTGGCCCTGCTGCTGGCCTGGCCGCTGTCGCCCGGGCGGCGCGTCCTGCTGGTGGAGGCCGACCCGGACGGCGGCGCGGTGCTCGCGGGCGCCCTGGAAGGCCGGGTCGACGCGGTGTACGGGCTGCGCAACCTGGCCGTCGCCGACCGGCGCGGACTGCTCGCCCAGACCATCTGGGAGCAGCTGATCGACCTCTCGCCCGAGGGCACCGCCGAGCGGCTGCTGCTGCCCGGCCTGACCGACCCCACCCAGGCCCCGGGCCTCGCCTACACCTGGGAGCCGCTCGCCGACCTGCTGCACGGCCTCGAACCACAGGGCTACGACGTCATCGTGGACCTCGGCCGCTCCGGCGCCACCGGCGTGAGCGCGGTGCTGGCCCGCCGGGCGGACGTGGTCGCGGTGACCGTCCGCACCACGCTGCGCGGCCTGAGCTCGGTCCGGCCCCGGCTGTCCGCGCTCGCCGAGGACCTCGCCACGGCCGGCACCGGGGTGGACGCGCTCGGACTGCTGCTGGTCGCCGAGGGTCCCTACTCGGGGGCGGAGGTGTCGCGCGAGTTCGGCGTGCCGCTGCTCGGGCTGCTGCCGCACGCCACCCGCACCGCCCGGGTGCTCTCGGACGGCGGTGACATCACCGACCGGCGGTTCATCCGCTCGGAGCTGATGCGGACGGCGCGTTCGGCGGCGGACGAGGTGCAGCTGCTGGTCCGCCGGCGCCGCCAGCGGCTCGCGCCGACGGCCGCGCCGATCCCGGCCCAGGCCCGGATCACCGCCCAGGCCCAGGCCCCGGTGCCGCCCCAGGCCCAGGCTCCGACCCCGGTCCCGGCGCCGCACGTGCCCTCGCCGGCAGCGCCCTCGCCGACGGCGCCCTCGCCGACGGCGGCATACGCGGAGACGGCGTGGGGGAGCGCCGAGGGGGAGCAGCCCTCGTACACCCCGCCGCAGCCGGTCGCGCCGGTGATCGTCACCGGCCCGGTGGCACCGCTGGCCGGGCTGGCCCCCCAGCCGGCCGCGCCGGCGCCGTTCCCGTCGCACGTCCAGTCGCCGCAGCCGCCGTACGGGCAGCAGGCCGCGTACACCCCGTACGGCCAGCAGGCCCCGTCCGATCAGCGGCCCCCCTACGTCCGGCAGGAGTCCGAGGACGAAGGCCGGTACCCGCTCCAGCAGCCCGCCGTGACACCCGACCAGGCGCAGCCGAACGATCCGCAGCCGAACGGTGCGCGGCCGAACGGTGCGCAGCCGTACAACCCCGGGGAGGTGCTCCGTGCGCGGTAGCCCCCTGCACCAGCACCCCGCGGCCGACCCGGCCGCGCTGCCCTGGGCCACCCCGGCCCAGGTCCAGGTCCAGGCCCAAGCCCAGGTCCAGGTCCAGGCCCCGATCCAGGGCCCAGCACCCGCCGCCGCGCCGCCGCAGGCCTACCAGCCGGGCCCGGTCGCCCCGCAGCCCGTGCCGCAGCCCGTGCCGCCGTACGCCCACCAGGGCGGCGCGGCCACGCCCACCGCCGTGCCCTCCCAGCTGCCCTCGCTCGACCTGCGCGGCGCCGCCACCCGCCCGGCCGTCGACCCGCAGGTGGCCCGCGAGCTGAAGCGCCAGGTCGCGGCCGAACTGCACCAGCAGATCACCCGGTTGACCGCCACCTCGGGCGCCGAACCGGACCGCGCCACCCGCCGCCAGCGCGGCCGGGCGCTGATCGAGGAGGCGGTCGCCCGCTGGTCCGACGCCTACGCGCAGACCCACGGCATCCCGCCCACCCGGGAGCAGGACCGCGCCCTCGCCGAGGCCGTCTTCGACCTGCTGTTCCGGGCCGGGCGCCTCCAGCCCTACCTGGACGACCCGGAGATCGAGAACATCCTGATCAACGGCTGCGACGACGTCTGGGTCTCCCGGGTGCACCAACCCCTGCGCCAGGTCCCGCCGGTGGCCGACAGCGACGCCGAACTCGTCGAACTGCTCCAGGACCTGGCCCGCCAGCACGGCGGCGGCGAGCGCAGCCTGTCCACCGCCAGCCCGACCCTCGCGCTGCGCCTGGAGGGCGGCATGCGCCTGCAGGCGCTCACCGAGGTGACGCCCCGCCCGTACGTGGCGATCCGGCGCCACCGGGTGGCCTCGGCGACGCTGCCGGAGATGGTCGAACTCGGCACGCTGGACAGCACCTTGGCCGCCTTCCTGGCCGCCGCGATCCGGGCCCGGAAGAACGTGATGATCACCGGCACCCAGGGCGTCGGCAAGACCAGCCTGCTGCGGGCGATGGCCGCCGAGATCCCGCCGGACGAGCGGATCGGCACCCTGGAGTCGGAGTTCGAGCTGTGGCTGCACACCCTCGGTCACCTGCGCCAGGTCGTGCCGATGGAGGCCCGCGAGGGCAACGGCGAGCGCGTCGAGGGCCGCCTGGCGGGCGAGTTGAGCATCGGCGACCTCATCCCGGCGGCGCTGCGGATGACGCTGTCCCGGATCATCGTCGGCGAGGTCCGCTCCGGCGAGGTCGTGCCGATGCTGCGGGTCATGACCAACGGTGAGGGCGGCTCGATGTGCACCCTGCACGCCCGCGGCCCGCACATGGTCGTCGACCGCATCGCCGAACTCTGCCTGGAGTACGGCTCGCACATGACCGACTCGCTCGCCTACCGGCTCACCGCCAACGCCCTGGACCTCATCGTGCACGTCACCATGGTCGACGAGACCGCCGTCGGCGGCCGCCGACACCGCTTCGTCTCCCACGTCCTGGAGGTCACCGGCCTCGGCGAGAGCGGCCGGCCCGCGCTGAACACCGTGTTCGGCCCCCGGGCCGACCTCGGCGAGCCGCGGGCCGTCCCGCACACCCCGCCGCAGTGCCTGGACGACCTGCGCCGGGCCGGCTTCGACGCCGCCCTGCTCGGCTCCCGGTACGGGGGCTGGGCCACCCCGCTGCAGCTGCGGATCGGCGGTGGCGCGCGATGATGCTGCTGTTCGCCCTGTGCGGGCTGGCGGTCGCGGGCGGCCTGGTCGCCCTGGTGGCCTGGGCCCGCGGGAGCGAGCCGGCGGACGAGGGGGAGACGCCGCAGCGGGAGGGCTCGCCGGCCGGCCGCGCCCACGTCTTCTGGTACGGCGCGCCCGGCGCCGGCTCGGCCCGGGTCGTGCGGCTGCGCCGGATCCAGCTGCCGCTCGCGCTGATCGGCGCCCCGCTCGGCTGGCTGTTCACCGGCATCCCGCTGACCGCGCTGCTGGTGCCGCTGGCCGTGTTCGGCCTGCCCTGGCTGTTCGACACCACCCGCCCGGACACCCGCCGGATCGAACGCCTGGAGGCGCTGTCCGAGTGGACCCAGCGGATCGCCGACGTGCTGCTGCTCGGCGTCGGCCTCAACCAGGCCATCGTCACCAGCCGCCGCACCGCCCCCGCCGCCCTGGAGGAGGAGATCGGCGAGCTGGCGGCCCGGCTCCAGGCCCGCTGGCGGCCCGAGGAGGCGCTGCAGGCCTTCGCCGACGGCCTCGCCGACGCCACCGCCGACAAGGTGCTCGCCGCGCTCGTGCTGCGCTCAGGCGACAGCGGCCCCGGCCTGGCCCGGGCGCTGGCCGACATGGCCGACTCGGTGCGCGAGGAGGTCCGCCAGCGCCGCGCCATCGAGGCCGACCGGGCCAAGCACCGCACCACCATCCGCTGGCTGGTCGGCATCATCGTGCTGGTCGTCACGGTCGGCTCCTTCAACACCGAGTACACCCGCCCGTACGGGACGCTGCTCGGCCAGATCGTGCTCGCCGTGGTCGCCGCGCTGTTCGTCGCGATCATCGCCTGGATGCGCGCGCTCGCCTCGCACCCGCCGGTGCCCCGGCTGCTGGCGCCGGACCGGCGCAGCAAGGGCGGGCGCCGCGCCCCGGTGCGCGAGGACGCCGCCGTCGAGCAGCTCGGGGAGGTCCGGTGATCTCCCCCTGGTCCGTGCTGGCCGGGGCCGTCGCCGCCGGCGGCCTCGCCCTGCTGATCGCCGAACTGCGGCCCGCGCCGCCCGACCTGCGCCAGGCCCTGGACCGGCTGCACCGCACCCCCGCCGAGCGGGACGCGGACCCGGACGAGCGGCCGCGCTGGTACGACCGGATCGGCGAGCGCTCCGTCCACCTGCGCGGGGTGTCGGTCCCGCACCGCGAACTCGCCCTGATCGGCCGCACCCCGGCCCGGTTCATGGTGCACAAGCTGCTGTTCGCCGTGATCGGCCTGGCGCTGCCCGCCTACCTGGGCGCGATGGCCGCGCTGATGGACGTCGGCCTGCCCTTCGCGCTGCCGCTGCTGGCCGGGCCGCTGCTGGCCGGCCTGCTCTGGTTCGTCCCCGACGCCATCGTGCGCGGGGAGGCCAAGGAGGCGCGCACCGAGTACCTGCACGGCATCGCCGCCTACCTGGAACTCGTCGCCCTGGAACGGGCCGCCGACTGCGGGCCCGCCGAGGCGCTGCGCCGCGCCGCCGCGGTCGGGCGCGGCACCGTGTTCCGCCGCATCCGCGACGCCCTCGACCGCGCCGCCACCGACCGGCTCCCGCCCTGGGCCGGACTCGACACGCTGGCCGAGGAGTTGGGGCTCAGCCCGGTGCAGGACGTGGCCGACATCATGCGACTGTCCGGCACCGACGGCGCCGCCGTGTACGACACCCTGCGGGCGCGCGCCAAGGGCCTGCGCGGCGAACTGCTCGCCGAGGACCTCGCCCGCGCCAACGCCGACAGTGAGCGGATGGTCGCGCCGGGGGCCGCCCTGACCCTGCTGATGACCGTCCTGATCGTCTTCCCCGCACTCCACCAGATGCTCAACTGACGTTCCTAGCAGTGCATCTGACACCACACCACACACCGGGAGACCCGAATGACCGTCCGACTCGCCCGCCTGACAGGCAGGCTGATCCGGCCCGTCCTGCTGCCCGTGCAGTTCGCCCTGCTGCTGTTCACCCTGCGGCTGGGCCGGCTGCGCGCCGCCCGCGCGCGCGGCGACCGCGGCGCCATCAGCATCGAACTCGCCCTCGCCATCATCGCGTTGGTCTTCGTCGCGGGCGCCGTCGCGACCGCGCTGTACCTGCTGAAGGACAAGGTCGTGCAGAAGGTCGAGCAGGACCCGAACATGCCGGGCGCGGGTGCGGGTGGCGCCACCAAGTGACGTACCGACCCCGCCGTCGCGGCGACCGGGGGTCGATGAGCGTGAGCCTCGCCATCGTCTTCCCGGTCGTCCTGGTGCTCCTGATGCTCGTCGTCCAGGCCGCGCTCTGGTGGTACGACCGGCAGCTCGCGCTCACCGCCGCCCGGGAGGGCGTGGACGCCGGCCGGGTGCAGGGCAACGCGACGGACGAGGCGAAGAACGAGGCGGCGGGCCGGCAGGCCAGGGACTTCCTCGACCGGCAGGGCGTCCACTCCTACACGGTGACGACCGACGGAAGCACGCCCGAGCTGATCCGGGTCACGGTGGCGGTGCGGCCGCCGCTGCTGATACCCGGGCTGTCGGCACCCTCCCTCAGGCAGTTCGCCGAGGCGCCGCGCGAGCGGTTCGTCCCGCCCGCGGTGGTGCGGCCGTGAGACGGCGGACCCGCGCCCCGCGCCCGCCCGTCCGGCGGCCGGCGCGCCTGCCCGCGTGGTGGCCCGGGCGGCGGGGCGACGGCGGCGGGGTCGCCATCGAGGCGGCGATCGTCGTGCCGGCCGTGGTCGGGCTGGTCCTGGTGGCCGTCGCCGCCGGACGGGTGCAGACCACGGCCGGTACGGTCGAGGCCGCCGCCCGCGCGGGCGCGCGCACCGCCTCGCTGCAGCGCAGCGTCGACGGAATGGTGCAACCGGGCCGGGAGTCGGCCCTCGCGACGCTGCGCCAGCAGGGCGTGTCCTGCCGCAACGGGGACGTCCAGGTGGTGCCGGGCGAG
This sequence comes from Kitasatospora sp. NPDC087314, assembly GCF_044744365.1. Lineage (NCBI taxonomy): Bacteria > Bacillati > Actinomycetota > Actinomycetes > Kitasatosporales > Streptomycetaceae > Kitasatospora > Kitasatospora sp. NPDC087314. The sequence continues at coordinate 153,713 of NZ_JBIUYE010000002.1, read as the reverse complement.
TTGGACCTGCCCGGCGGCGCCGTCACGACCGTCAAGGTCACGGTGGTGTGCGACGTCGAACTGGCCGACCTGCTCGGCGGACCGTCCGGCGTACCCGTGACGAAGCACCTCGTCGGCGAGTTCACCTCGGTGGTGGACCGCTACCGGGGCACATGACGACCCGGGAGGGCGCCCGGCGGGACACGGGCCACAACGGGGGATTGGGGACGGCCCGCGCGGGGGAGACGCAAGCGGAGAGCGCTCGGGGGATGACGCAACGGGACCGAGTGGCGCCCGGTGGGGGCCGGTGGGGAGAACGAGTGCGGAAGGGGCAGGGGGGATGAGAGTGCCGTTCAGGGCGCGGCTTCGGCGCCGCTCCGACCGGGGCGCGGTCGCCCTCTTCGTGGCGATCTGCGCGGCCTACGTCGTGCTCGTCATCGCCCTGGTGATCGACGCCGGCGGCCGGTTGCGGGTCGCCGAACGCACCGACGCCTACGCCCAGGAGGCCGCGCGGGTCGGCGGACAGCAGCTCGACCAGGCCGCCGTCCTCCAGGGCAAGGGCTTCAAGATCCAGCAGGACTACGTCCGGCAGGCCGCCGACGCCTACCTGGCCCTGTACGGCCTGCGGGCCGGCGAGGTCGAGTTCTCCGGCGACGGCAAGGTCGTCACCGTCACCGTGCGGGCCGACTTCCGGCCCGTCCTGCTGGGCTCACTCGGGGAGCGGAAGGTAACGGGCAAGGGCAGTGCGACCCTCGTCCACGGAGTCGAGAAAGCGGAGACCGACTGATGGCCGCGCCACGTGCCAAGGACCAGGCCCGAACCGCCCCGGGCCGGGCTCGAACCGCCAACGACCGGGCCCACACCGGACACCGGGCCGCCGGCCGGCCCGCCGCCCCGGCGCCCCGCCCACCGCGTGGGCGCGGCCGCGGCGCCGCCCTGATCACCGCGCTCGCCGCGCTGGTCACCCTGCTCGCCCTGCTGCTCGGAGTCCCCGCGCTGCTGCTCTACGGCACCCGCGCGGTCGCCGCGATGGGCGAGGTCGCGCCGGACGGCGTCGGCCAGGCGCTCACCGGTCCGGACGACGGACGGCTGTTCCTCTGGCTGCTGGTCGTGGTCGGCTGGCTCGCCTGGGCCTGCTTCGCGCTCTCCGTCCTGCTGGAGATCCCCGCCCAGTTGCGCGGCCGGATCGCCCGCCGCATCCCGGCCTTCGGCTGGAGCCAGCGGCTCGCGGCCGGGCTGGTCGGCTCGGTGTTCGCGCTGATGCCGGTCGCCGGCTCGGCCTTCGCGGCCGCCCCCGCCCACACCGCCACCGCCCCGGCCCAGCTGACCGCGGGCGTACAGCGCGCCGCCCTGCCCGCCGCCCAGTCCACGCCCGCCCTGGCACCCGCCGCCGAGCAGAACCCCACGTACACCGTGCGGGACAGCCGGCCCGCCGACAGCCTGTGGTCCATCGCCGAGCGCCAACTGGGCTCCGGCGAGCGGTGGGTGGACATCGCCAAGCTCAACGACGGTCGGGTGATGGACGATTCCGGCATCCGCTTCGACGCCGACCGGCCGATCCAGCCGGGGTGGGCGCTGCTGATGCCGGGGGACGCCAAGGCGGACGAGGCGAAGGCTCCGGCGCCCGCCTCCGGTACCGACGCCGCGCCGGCGCCCGGCGCCGGGTCGGCTTCAGGGGCGGCGTCCGGCTCTGCGTCCGGCTCTGCGTCCGGCTCTGGGGCCGGTTCGGCGTCCGGGGCGGCGCAGGCGCCGCAGTCCGGGACGGAGCCGGGTGCGGGCGGGCACGCGACGGTGACCGTGCAGGCCGGGGACAGCCTGTCCGCCATCGCCCAGAGGGAGTTGGGGGACGCCGAGGCGTGGCCGAAGCTGTTCGAGGCGAACAAGGGGGCGCAGGCGCCGGACGGGGAGCAGCTGACCGATCCGGACGTGGTGGTACCCGGGATGGTGCTCACCGTGCCGGGGGCCGCCGCTCCCGCGCCCGCCTCTTCGCCGGCTCCGACTCCGGCTCCTGCTCCTGCTCCTGCGCCGGAGCAGACGCCGGCGACCGGCCAGCCGCCCGCCGGCCAGGCGCCCGCCACCCCGGCCCCCGCGCCGACCCAGGCGGCGCCCTCCCAGGCCGCGCCGCAGCCGGCCACCCCGGCGCCCACCCAGGCGCCCGTCCAGGCGCCCGCCCCCGCCGCGCACGCCGAACCGGCCGCCGGCGACGACTACTCCATCGCCCTCACCGCCTCCACCGTCGGCGTCCTGCTCGCCGCCGTCATGGTCGGCACCGTCGCCCACAAGCGCGGCACCCAGCAGCGTGCCCGCCGCCCCCGGCACCGCATCGCCATGCCCGCGCCCGAGGCCGCCGCCTTCGAGAACGAGCTCAGGGCCCGCCAGGACGCCGCCGGCCTCGACCTGCTCGACCGCGCACTGCGCACCATGGCCCGCAACACCGTGCGCGGCGGCAAGCGGCTGCCCGCCATCGTCGCCGCCCGGATCACCCCCGGCCACACCATCGAACTGCACCTCTCCGGCCCGGCCACCCCGATCGCGCCGTTCCGCGCCGCGCACGCCGCCAACGTCTGGTGGTGCAGCCCCGACTCCGGCGACCTGCTCAGCGCCGCCCAGGCCCGCAAGACCGCCGCGCCCTACCCCGCCCTGGTCACCCTCGGTACCTCGCCCGACGGCTCGGTCGTCCTCGCCGACCTGGAGGCCGTGCGGCTGCTCCACCTCTCCGGCCACCCCGACGACGCCCGCGACATCCTGCGCACCCTCGCCATCGAACTCGCGCACAGCCCGCTCGCCGACCGGCTCCACCTGCACCTGGTGGACCTCGCCGAGGAGGTGCCGATCAGCGGCCCGGCCGCCGAGCGCGTCCACCGCCACCCCACCCTGGAGGCCGCGCTCGCCGCACTCGGCCCGCGCACCGCCAAGGCCCGTGCCACACTGGTCGCCGCCGAGGCCGCCAGCCCGCGCGACGCCCGCAGCCGGGGCCAGGCCGACGAGTCCTGGATCCCCGAGATCGTGCTCTGCGCCCAGCAGCCCGGCGGCGACATCCCGGCCGAACTCGGCCGCCTGCTCGACGCCCGCCCGCGCACCTGCGTCGCCGTGATCACCCGCGCCCCCGAGCGCGGCAGCGGCCCCGTCGCCCGCTGGACCCTCCCGGCCACCGGCCAGGCCGCCATCCCCGGCCTGCACCTCACCGTCGAACTCCAGCGGCTCAGCGACCAGCAGTACGACCAGGTCGCCGAGCTGCTCCGTGCCGCCGACGACCTCACCCAGCATCCGGCCCCCGCCTGGACCCTGGACGGTCCCGGGTCCGACCCGGACGCGGACGACGCCGACACCGCCGAACTACCCGCCGCCGTACCGGTGCTGGCCGCCGTCGGCGCCCCGGCGGGCGGCGCGCAGGACGGTGCGGACACGGCCGCCGGGCCCCGGCTGCTCGCCCGAGTCATCGGCACCGGCGCCAGCCCGTTCGCGGGCACCGATCCGGCGACGCCGGTACCGGCCCCGTCGGCCGGACCGGGGCGGTACGCGGTCAACGGGCAGGGGCGGCAGGCCGCGTCCGCCGAGACCGAGACCGGGACGGAGACCGGGAGCGGGACGGAGACCGGGAGCGGGACGGAGGCCGGGAACGGGAGCGGGACGGAGGTCGGGAACGGGGCCGAGAGCGAGCCCGTGGCCGAGCAGGCCGTCGACGAGGCCACCCGGGACCTGCGCCGTCCGGACGCGGCGGAGGCGGCGGAGGCGCCGGAGGAAGCCCCGGCGGCCGTCCAGCCCGTCCAGCCCGTCCAGTCCGTCCAGCCGGTCGTGCCCGCGCCGCCCGCCGAGCCCGCTCCGACGCACCAGCCCGCGCCCGCGCCCACCGGCGCCGACCCGCGCATCCCGTCCCGCCCGGAGCCCCCGGCTGATCCCGAGCCGGGCGCCGCGTACGAGTCCGCGTCTGCCGCCGAGCCCGCCGCCGGAGCCGTGGCCGAGCCCGGCCCCGCCGCGGCCCTGGTCGCCCAGACCACCCCCGGGCGCAGCGACAGCGACGACCTGCTCGCCATCCTCCGCTCCCCGGAGGCGCACGCCACCCGCAATGCCCCCCGGATCCGCCTGCTCGGCCCGGTCGACGTCGCCGGGGCCCTCGGCTCCGCCGAACCCGGCGCGCTGCCCCGGCTCACCGAACTCGCCGTCTACCTCGCGCTGCGCCCCGGCGCCGACCACCACGCCCTCGACCACGACCTCCACCCCGGTGCCGCCCACCTCGACCCGCACCCCACCGCGGCCGACGCCAAGAGCCCGCTACCCGGCAAACTCGCCGACCTGGCAGCCTGGTTCGGTACCTCTCCCGAGGGCCGCACCTTCCTGCCCACCGACACCACCGACGGCTACTCCTTCACCCCGGTCGTCACCTGCGACTGGGACGAGTTCCGCAGCCTCTACCGGCGCGGCATGCGCAGCACCAGCGCCACCGCCGACGCCGCCCTCGCCCACGCCCTGGCCCTGGTACGCGGCGCCCCGTTCGCCGAGGCCCCGCCCGCCTCCTACGGCTGGGCCGAGGCCGAACGCCAGGACATGATCGCGGCGATCGTCGACACCGCCCACGAACTGGCCGCCCGCCGCCTGCAGTACGGTGACCACCGCAGCGCCGAGGCCGCCGTGTTCCGCGGCCTCGCCGTCGCCCCGGACGTCGAACTCCTGCACCGGGACCTCTTCTACGCCTACGCCTCGGCCGGTGCCCGCGACCAGCTCCTGCGCGCCGTCAACCGCCTCGACGCGCTCAGCCGCCGCACCGGCCGCGACCTGGACGCCGACACCGTCGCCCTCCTCCGCGATCTGCTCGCCGGCTCCTGACCCGGCCCGTTCCGCTGCCCGGCCGCCCCTCGGAGCGGCCGGGCAGCGCCACGCGGGCGGGGTGCTGTGTCCGGTCAGCTCGGGCAGGCGCACCGGCCCTCGGCGGCACGGGTGGTGGCGGTGTGGACGTCCCGGACGGCGGCGGCCGGGAACCGGGCGACCGCGACACCCACCCGCTGAGGGTCCGCCGGGGTCCGGGCGACGATGTCGACCTGCCGCTGTTCCTCCTGCGTGGCCCGGGCCAGCACGCTGAAGAGGTACGCCCCGTCCTCGACGCCGTATCCGTCCGCCCACAGCTCGATCAGCACCCCGCCGTCCAGTGCGACGTGCCAGGGCAGTGGTGGTCCGGCGGCGTAGTCCATGGCGGGGGAGTGTACTCAGACTGACCGCAGCCAGGCGTCCAGGGTGGCGAAGTCCGCGTCGGTGAGGCCGCGTTGGTGGTCGACGCGGTGAAGGAGCACGGGAGCGGGCGAGTGGGCCGAGGCCCAGCGGCGGTCGGCGGCGGTGATCTCGTCGTCCACCCAGGCGAATGGGCGGCCGGCGGCCCGGGCCACCAGTGCGCGGGTCTTCCAGTGCAGGCCGACCGGTTCGTCGTCGTTGGCCACCGGCCAGTCCAGGACGGGGAGCTGAGGCAGGCCGAGCCAGGGGGAGAGGCAGGCGTTGGCGTCGGACATCCAGGTCGTCGCCCAGACCAGTTCGCAGGGCAGGTTCAGCAGGCGTCGGCCGAGTGCCGGATCGACGCGGTCCAGCAGGGGGTTGGCATCCGGGCCTGAGCTGGGGCCTGGGCCTGGGCCGGTGGCGTACGGGCTGCGATAGGTGGGGTAGCCGCCCGGGGGCGGCGCGCCGAACGGGATCAGTGGTCCGTCGATGTCGAGGAACAGAAGAGGTATGCCGAGGCCTGCCATGACGGCACGATAGCGGGCCGTGTGGCGCGCTGATCGGAGACCCGGCCTGGATCGGGTGTGCCGGGATCTCGTAGGGTGGCGCAACGGGAGTGGTGGCAGGCACCACACAGCAAGGGCATCAGACGCCGCGAAGCGGCGGGGTGGGGCGGTGACCAGAAGATGGCGGAGACGACAGCTGTCCCAGGAGGCCCCGAACCGGCAGCGGACTCGGGCCCGTGGGACGCCGTACCGCCGCCGCGCATCCCGGCGGACGAACACCCGCCCGGGCCCGCCGCGCTGTACGAGCCGCCGCCCGCGCCGCCGGTCCCGCCGTCCGCCCCGGTGGGCCCGGCCCCGCTGCCGGCCGCGCCCACCGGATGGACCGTCACCGGCATGCCCGTCGTGGGCGCGCCGCCCTCCGCGGCCACGCCGCTGCCGTTCCCGGCACCGGGCGCGGGTGCCTCCGGTGCGGGCGGGCTCGGGTCGGCGCCGCGCGGACGGATCCTGGTCGTCGAGGGCGGCTACGGCAACTCCGGGCGCCGCACCTGGGGCCGCGGTGGTCCCGCCCAGGCGTCGGTGCTGTCCGCGATGCTCGCGGCCGTCTCGCCGCAGGTGCTGCTCGCAGCGGACGCGGTGGACGCCGTCCACCTGCCCGGCGCCAGTGACCCGCACACCGTCCTCGCCCACCTGCGCGCCGCCTCCCGCCACCCGGGGCCGCTGCTCGTCCACCTGGGCGGGCACATCGTCGCCGACAAGCGCGGCGGCCAGCTCCAGCTCACCCTGCGCGACTCCAAGCAGGACGGTCTGCCCTGGCAGGCCGTCGCCGCCGAGCTGGGCCACCGCCCGGCCGAGTGGCAGACCCTCGTCATCGCCGACCTGAGCGCCGACCAGAACGCCTGGCCGTACCTCCAGGGCGCCGTCTCGCCGCTCAGCGAGGGCATTCCGCTGTGGGCCGTCGTCAGCCCGGACCCGGAGCAGGTCGGCACCTTCACCCGCGCCCTGATCGAGGCGCTGCACGGCGGCCGCCCGGGCGCGGGCGACGTGCTCGCGCCCGAGCAACTGCGGCAGCAGGTGTACTCGGTGCTGCGGCCGGACGTCATCATCCTGGCCACGCACGCCCCGGACCGCCCGGTCTTCCGCAACACCGCCCGCCGTGGCGACGGCCTGTCGGACGTCGTGCCGTCGGTGGCGGACGCCGTGTCCTTCGCTGATGCCGTGCCTTTCGCCGGGGCCGTGCCGCCGGTCGACGCCGTGCCGTCCGAGCCACCTGCGCCGTCGGTACCGCCGGCGGCACCGACGCCGCTGGTGCCGGGCCAGGCGGAGCCGTGGGACGCCGTCGTCGAACCGTCCGTGGCCGCCCCGGTCCCGGCTCCGGCTCTGGCCCCGGTGGCCGAGGCCGGTCTGGTGAGCCTGGTCAAGCCCGGTGTGCCGCCCACCCCGCCCCGGCCGGCCCGCCCGGTCAGCCTGCTGAAGGCGCAGCCCGCCGACTCGTCGGGCGTGACCCTGCGCAAGCCCGCACCGGCGGACGAGGTGCCCGAGCTGCCTGAGTTGCCCGAGGTCGTCGAGGCCGCGGAGTCGGCTGCGGGCGTGTCGCTGGCCAAGCTTCAGCAGGCGGAGCCGGAACCGACGGAGCAGCCGGAGCCGGCGGATGCCGTCCCGGTCACGGCGGAACCGCAGGACGCCGTCCCGGCGCAAGCTCCTCTGGCAGACGAGGCCCCCGCGGACGCGGTGCCGGCGGCGGAGGTGCCGGAGGACGCGGCGCCGGCCGACGGCGAGGTCCCCGTCGACGCGGTGCCGGTGGACGCGGTGCCGGTCGATGTGGTGCAAGCCGATGCGGCGCCCGCTGGCGCTCCGGCGTCCGTTCCGCCGCGCGCCGACTACCGGGAGGTCATCGGCCGGATCGTCCGCAGCGCGGATGCCGGGGACCACGGTGCCGCCACCGACCTCGCCTTCGCCCTCGAACTGGAGGCGATCGCCGAGCACGGCGCGGTCTCCGAACCGGTCCTCCAGGTGCGCCAGGTCCGGGCGCACGTGTGCCGTCTCGCGGGTCGGCCCGCCGAGGCCGCCGACATCTACCGGGAGGTGGCGCTGACGCTGCTCCGCTCGCAGGGCCCGGACCACCCGGAGACGCAGCAGGCGGCCACCAACGCCGAAGCCTGTTGGCGCTCGATCCCCGACCGGGCGGCGGCCCTCCGGATCGCCCCGGAGATCATCGAACTCCGCGCCTTCCTCCCGGGCCGGGACGGCCGAAAGCTCCGCGCCGCCGAGCGCTACCTCGCCCAGCTGGCCGCCGCTCCTGCCCCGGCCCCGACCGCCCCCATCCCCTCCCCGGCGGACCGCGTCTGACACCTCGGCCGGACAGCTGACAGAGAACAGAAAACAGCGAACAGATAACAGATTTCGAAATCTGTTATCTGTTCGCTGTTAGTTGTTACCTGCTGCCGGTCACCGACCGGCGATGGCGTGAACGAACTTGGCGCCGTTGATGGTGCCGAGGCCGCTGGAGAGGTCGTAGCCCTCGGTGGCGGTGTAGCCGGTGACGCCGTTCCAGGAGTTGTCGCCCTCCTTCACGTCCTCAATGCCGCTCAAGCCGCTCGGGAGCAGGTTGAGGCCGTACAGGCGCCAGTTGAGCTGGCCGAGGCGGTGACCGGCGAGCTGGTCGGCGAGGGCGACGACGCCGGAGAACAGCGGGGTGGCCTCGCTGGTGCCGCCGGTGAGGTGCCAGCCGACGGCGGTCGGGTCGTAGGACTCGTAGGTCCAGGCGGCGCCGTCGACGGCCGCGCTCATGCTGATGTCGGGCGTACCGCGGTGGTTGCCGGTGACGTTGGCGACGCCGGCCTGGTACCACGGGCGGTCGAAGATGCCCGAGACGCCACCGCCGCCGGCGCCGGACTTGTCGTGCCACACCTTGTCGGGCGCGGTGCGCGCGCCGTTGTCGTCCAGGGTGAGCTGGGTGCCGCCGATGGAGGTGACCAGCGGGTCGGAGGACGGCCACGAGTTGACCTTGTACGGGTACAGGTCGGTGCCGTTGGTCTGCGCGTCGGTGGCGCCGTTGTCGCCGGAGGCGGCGAGCACGGTGACGTTGCGGTCGGCGGCGGCCTTGAAGGCGTAGCGCAGGTCGGTGAGCGACTTGAAGTCGCCCTTGTCGTAGCCCGGGAAGGTGTTCTCGGTGGCGCCGAAGCTCTGCGAGATGACGTCGCCGCGGCCGGCCTTGATGAGGGCCTGCTCGGCGTCCATCATCTCGGGCAGGCCGGTGGTGCCCTCGGTCTCGGCGACACCGGTCTCGACCAGGACGATGTGGGCGTCCGGGGCGATGGCGTGGGCGTACTCGACGTCCAGGGTGGTCTCGCCGGCCCAGCCGGTGTGGTCGGGGTTCTTGGGGTCGAAGACGGGGACGTTGCCCCACTTGACCACCTCGACCTGGGTGTCCTGGATGCCCCACTGCTTGTCGAAGACCTCCAGGTCGTGCTGGATGGTCGGCGAGCCGAAGGAGTCGACGATGACGATCGTGCGGCCCTTGCCGGTGACGCCCTCCTGGTACAGCGGGTTCAGGTTGTAGGCGTTGCGGTACTGCAGCGGCGAGTAGCAGTGGATGCCGATCTGGCTGACGCACTGGGTGGTGCTCAGCGGAGCGACGCGCGCCTGGGCGTTGTGGTGCCCGAAGGAGGCCGGGCGGACGTGGACGCCCGCGAGGTCGTGTGCGGGGGCGGCGGTCGCGGCGCCGACCGCCGGTACGGCGATGGTGCCGGCCGTGAGGGCGGTGGCCCCGACGGCGAGCAGAGCCAGGGCGCGGCGAAGGGGGGCGGGGCTGCCCATGGGACTCCTTGGGACGCAGGGCCCGACCTGGTCCGGTCGGGTGGTCCGGCCATCCCATCGATTGTCGCATGATCATGCCATAGTCATTTTGTGGGGTCGTTTGATCAAGGGCATGGTCATGCTCGGCCACGCGAAAAGGTAAAGGCCGTCCCAGGTGAAGGTAACCTCACACCTGGGACAGCTATGTGATGACACGTCAGTGCGATCGTCGGGATATCTGATGGCCCTGCCGGGGCTACCGGGCCCCGCCGTTGACGTACAAGGTCTGCCCGCTGACGTAGGAGGCGTCCTCGCTGGCAAGGAAGGCGACCACGGAGGCGATCTCCTCCGGCTGCCCCACCCGGCGCAGCGGGGTCCGGGCGGAGACCTCCGCCTGGTGGTCCTCGGCCGTGCTGCCGACCCGCTCGGCGGTGGCCGCGGTCATCGCGGTGGCGATGTACCCGGGGGCGACGGCGTTGACGTTGATGTTGAACGGGCCCAGCTCGATCGCGAGGGTCGCGGTGAGCCCCTGGATGCCAGCCTTGGCGGCCGCGTAGTTCGCCTGGCCCCGGTTGCCGAGGGCGGAGCGCGAGCTGAGCGAGACGATCTTCCCGTACTTCTGCGCCACCATGTACTTCTGTGCGACGTGGCTGCAGTTGTACGCGCTGGTCAGGTTGACCGTCAGCACCGCGTCCCAGTCGGCCTTCGGCATCTTGAAGAACAGGTTGTCCCGGGTGATCCCGGCGTTGTTCACCAGGATGTGCACCCCACCGAGGTCCGCCGCGACCTGCGCGAACACCGCCTCGACGGCGTCGTAGTCGGCCACGTCGCAGCCGTACGCCCGCGCGGTGCCGCCCGTGGCGGTGATCTCCGCGACCGTCCCTGCCGCCCGCTCGGCGGTGAGGTCGAGGACGGCGACCGTGGCGCCCTCCGCGGCGAGTCGGCGGGCGGTGGCCGCGCCGATGCCCTGCGCCGCGCCGGTCACGACGGCCACCCGGCCCGCGAACCTGCGTGCGTGGCCCGTCACTTCACCGGTCTCGTTCACTTCGCCGGCTCCGCTCACTGCAGACACTTCAGTCACTTCAGTCACTTCCGGTGCTCCCTCAGAGGACGTTCTCGACGAGGACGGCGGTGCCCTGACCGACGCCCACGCACATGGTGGCGAGGCCGCGCCGGGCGCCGGTGCGGCGCATCCGGTGCAGCAGGGTGGTGAGGATGCGCGCGCCCGAGCCGCCCAGCGGGTGGCCGAGCGCGATCGCTCCGCCGCTCGGGTTGACCAGTTCGTCGGCCTGTTCCGGGTCGAACCCGAGGCCGTCGGCGGAGGCCAGGGCCTGGGCGGCGAAGGCCTCGTTCAGCTCGGCGGTGTCGAGGTCGGCGAGCGACCAGCCGGCCCGGCCGAGCACCTTTTGCGTGGCCGGCACCGGGCCGATGCCCATGACGTCGGGGTGCACCCCGGCGGAGGCGCCGGCCACGTACCGGCCGAGCGGCCGCAGCCCGAGCTCGCGCAGCGCCTCCTCGCTGACCAGGACCAGCCCGGCCGCGCCGTCGTTCATCGGCGAGGCGTTACCGGCGGTGACGGTGCCGCCGGGGCGGAAGGCGGGCTTGAGGCGGGCGAGCTTCTCCAGACTGGTGTCCTCGCGGATGCCCTCGTCCTGGCCGACCGTCACGCCGTCGGGCCGCTCGACCGGGATCAGCTCGGCGTCGAAGTGGCCGTCCTTGCGGGCGGCGGCGGCCCGTTGGTGGCTGCGCAGCGCGAAGGCGTCCTGGCGCTCCCGGCCGATGCCGTACCGGCTCGCCACCTCCTCGGCGGTCTCGCCCATGCTGAGCACGCCGTGCAGGTCGGCCATCCGGGGGTTGGTGAGCCGCCAGCCGAGCCGGGTGTCGTAGGTCTCGATCCGGTGCGGCAGGGCCTCGTCGGGGCGGGGGAGGACGAAGGGGGCGCGGGTCATCGACTCGCTGCCGCCGGCCAGTACGACGTCCGCCTCGCCGGAGCCGATGGCCCGGGCGGCGAGGGTGACGGCCTCCAGGCCGGAGGCGCAGAGCCGGTTGACGGTGGCGCCGGGGACGGTCTCCGGCAGGCCGGCCAGCAGGACGGCCATCCGGGCGGCGTTGCGGTTGTCCTCGCCGGCCTGGTTGGCGGCGCCCCAGTAGACGTCGTCGATGCGGGCGGGGTCGAGGGTGGGGACGTCGGCGAGCAGGGCGCGCAGCACGGTGGCCGAGAGGTCGTCCGGGCGGACCGTGGCGAGCGCTCCGCGCAGCCGGCCGATGGGTGTGCGGCGGGCTGCGGCGAAGTAGACGGGACGCACGTCGTCGGGCTCCTTAGCAGACGGAACAGCGGTGTTTTCAGAGGATGTTGACGTGTTGTCGGAACGTGTGGTCAGAAAGCGTCGACACCGGTCAGGGCGCGGCCGATGAGCAGTTGGTGGATCTGGCTGGTGCCCTCGTAGAGCGTCATGACCCGGGCGTCGCGCAGGTACTTGCCGACCGGGTACTCGTCGATGAAGCCGTAGCCGCCGAACACCTGGAGCGCGTTGTTGGCGGCCCGGACGGCGGCCTCGCTCGCGTACAGCTTGGCCACGGAGGACTCGGTGGCGAACGGCAGGCCGCGTTCGATGTGGTCGGCGACCTTCCAGGTGAGCAGCCGGGCGGCCTCGACGTCGACGGCGATGCCGGCCAGCAGCTCCTGGACGAGCTGGCGCGAGGCGATCGGCTTGCCGAACTGCTCGCGCTCGCCGGCGTAGCGGACGGCGGCCTCCAGGCAGGCGCGGGCGATGCCGACGCACCCGGCCGCGACCGACATCCGGCCCTTGGCCAGCGCGGACATCGCCACCCGGAACCCCTTGCCGACCTCGCCGAGCCGGGCGCTGTCGGGCACCCGGACGTTGTCGAGGGTGAGTTCGGCGGTGGCCTGGCCGCGCAGTCCGAGCTTGCCGTGGATCTCGGTGCGGGTGAAGCCGGGCAGCCCGGTGGGCACGAGGAAGGCGGTGATGCCCTTGTGGCCCTGTTGCTCGGGACGGTCGCCGCCGGTGCGGGCGAAGACCAGGGCGACGTCGGCCCAGGTGCCGTTGGTGATGAACGTCTTGGCGCCGCTGATCAGCCAGTCGTCGCCGTCCCGGACGGCGCGGGTGGTGAGGTTGGCCGCGTCGGAGCCGGTGCCGGGCTCGGTGAGGGCGAAGCAGCCGAGCGCCTCGCCCGAGGTGAGCCGGGGGAGCCAGTGCCGCTTCTGCTCCTCGGTGCCGTAGCCGTTGACCGACTTGGCGACCAGTCCGAGCGTGACCGAGACGATGCCGCGGACGGCCGAGTCGCCGCGGCCGAGCTCCTCCAGGACCAGGCAGTACGCGAGGTGGTCGCCGGCGCTGCCGCCGTACTCCTCGGGGATGGTGAGGCCGAGGAAGCCGAGTGCGGCGAGTTTGCCGATGACCGCGCGGTCGACGGACTCGGCGCGGTCCCACTCGGCGGCGTACGGCGCGATCTCGCGGTCGGTGAAGGAGGCGGCGAGGTCCCGGACGGCGCTCTGCTCCTCGGACAGCTCCAGGTTCACGGCGGCTCCCGATCCATTAAACTAGCGCTGCAAGTTTTATGGAGGGACTGTAGCCCCGGCCGGCCCGCGCTGGGAAGGGGCACCTGTCAGAATCGGTCGCCGCCCCACCCGACCGGAGGAACCGGAGGACGTACCCGATGGCCCGCCCGCGCACCCCGCTGCTCAGCCGCGAGCGCATCGTCGCCGCCGCTCTGCGACTGATCGACGCCGAGGGCCTGGCGGCCCTCTCCACCCGCCGCCTCGCCACCGAACTGTCGGTCAGCGGGCCCTCGCTCTACAACCACGTCGCCACCAAGGACGAACTGCTGGACGCGGTGGTGGACAGCGTGATCGGCGAAGTCGACCTGTCGATGTTCGGCGCCCCCGGCGGTCGGGCGACGCCCTGGCCGGACGCGCTGCGCGACTGGGCCCGCTCCTACCGCGCCGCGCTCGCCGCCCACCCCAACATCGTGCCGGTGCTCGCCCAGGGCCCGGGCCGGCGGCCGAACGCGCTGCGCCTGGCCGACGCCGTCTTCGGCCACCTGGTCGAGGCCGGCTGGCCGCGCGGCCAGGCCACCCGGATCGGCGCGCTGATGCGCTACTTCGTCACCGGATCGGCGCTGGCCTCCTTCGCGGCCGGCTTCCCCGCGGACGCCGAGGTGTACGACGCGGCCGACTACCCGCACCTCGGCGAGGCGCACCGGCTGGCCGGACACCGCGGCACGGTGGACGAGGGCGCCTTCGAGACGGGCCTGGAGGCACTGCTCGACGGGCTCGTCCTGCGCTTCGAGCGCCTGGCCGAACGTCCGCAAGCCGGGCAGTCGTAGGCCGAACGCCCGTAGGCGGGGCGGGCGTTCGCGGGTCCGTCGAGCCTTCGTCCGTCCGTGGCGGGCCCGCCGGACGCTCGGACGTCCGCCGGGCAGCCACGGGCCCGCGTCCACCCGGTGGGTCTCACCAGGGTTCGCGCGGCACGAAGGCCGGCCGCAGCGACGGGTCCACCGCGTCGTAGTACCGGTGGTAGACCGGGGTGAGCCCGCCGGAGACCGGGGGCACGATCCAGCTCCAGTCCGCCGGGGTCGGCCGGCCGAGCCGCTTCTCCTGGGCGACGTGCCTGAGGAACCGCTCGGACTCGGTGTGGTGGTCGGCGATCGTCACCCCGGCCTCCTGGAAGGAGTGCAGCACCGCGATGTTGAGTTCGACCAGCGCGCGGTCGCGCCAGAGGGTGCGGTCGCTGGAGGTGTCCAGGTCCAGCCGCTCGGCGACGGTGGCGAGCATGTCGTAGCGGTCGGCGTCGGCGAGGTTGCGGGCGCCGATCTCGGTGCCCATGTACCAGCCGTTGAACGGCGCGGTCGGGTAGCGGACGCCGCCGATCTCCAGCGTCATGTCGCTGATCGCGGGCACCGCGTACCAGCGCAGGCCGAGGTCGGCGAACCAGGCGTACGCGGGGTGGGCGAGCGGCACCTCCAGCGTGGTGTCGTCCGGCAGCTCGTACCAGCAGGGGCGTTCGCCGGGGCGCTCCTGGACGAGCAGGGGCAGCACCTCGAAGCGGTCCTCGGCGCACTTCCAGCCGAGGTCGCGGGCGCGGGTGGTGAGCGCGGCGCCGGCCGGGTCGCCGACGACGCCGCCGTCGACCCGGTGGCCGGCGTAGCGGACCAGTTGCTGGTTGACGATGCGGGCGGCCGGGCGGCCCGGGCGGTCGGGGGCGAACACCGAGACCACCGGGCGGATCCGCCCGCCGTTGCCCGCCAGCCGCAGGTGCTCGAAGCACTCGGCGGCGATGTCGTCGGCCGAGCCGAGGTGCCGCAGGTCGCGCACCACCAGGCTGCGCCAGTACAGCCGGCCGATGCAGCGGGCGGCGTTGCGCCAGGCGAGCTTGGCGCCGTAGGCCAGTTCGGCGGGGGTGTGCTCGTAGGTGCCGGTGCGGTCGATCTCGTCGAGGACGCTCCGTATCCGGGCGTCGGCGGGGCCGGCGGTGGGCTGTTCGCCGTGGAACCGCCGGATGAACTCGGCGGCCTGCTCCGGATCGGTGAACAGCGGTGGCGCCGACGGTGGTTCGGCGGGCGCCGGGGCCGGTGCCGTGTCCGCGGCCACCGGAGCCGGGTACCAGACCGGGGCGTGGACGTGGGTGTGGGCGTACGGGCAGCCGCCGGCAGGGGCGGCGGGTCTGCGGGCGCGAAGCCGGTCGAAGATCAAGGACACATCCCTCCTGGCGAACAGGAGTACCGGAGGTGCCCACGCCGCCGCAGGGAGTGAACGATTCGGCCCCCGCACCGGCGCCGATGGCGCTAGGGTGCGGGGGCCGAAAGATCTGACGGTCGGATCAGCCCATGTCTTCCAGTCGGACGCCCTTGGTCTCCTTCATGAACTTCGCCACGAAGACGATCGACAGGGCCGCGAACGCCGCGTACACCAGGTAGGTCGCGGACAGGTTCCAGCGCGACATCGACGGGAACGAGACGGTGATCGCCCAGTTGGCGATCCACTGCGCGGAGGCGGCGACGGACAGTGCGGCGGCCCGGATGCGGTTCGGGAACATCTCGCCGAGCATCACCCAGACGACCACGCCCCAGGACATCGCGAAGAACAGCACGAAGGCGTTGGCGGCGACCAGCGCGACGGTGCCCTGGAGGTCGGGCAGCGTGACGTTGCCGCCGCTGCCGGTGGCGGAGGAGAACGCCCAGCCGGCCGCGCCGAGCGCGACGGCCATGCCCGCCGAGCCGATCAGGGCGAGCGGCTTGCGGCCGATCCGGTCCACCAGCAGGATCGCGACCACGGTGCCGAGGATGTTGATGACCGAGCCGACGAAGCTGATCAGCAGCGAGTTGCTCTGGTCGATGCCGACCGACTGCCACAGGATCGACGAGTAGTAGAAGATCACGTTGATGCCGACCAGCTGCTGGAAGACCGACAGGCCGATGCCGACCCAGACGATCGGCAGCAGGCCGAAGCGGCCGCCGAGCAGGTCGCGGAAGCGCGGGCGGTGGTCGGAGGCGATCAGCCCCTGGATCTCGGCGATCCGGGCGTCGGTGTCGACGCCCTGGCCCTCGACGTCGGCGAGCACGGCGCGGGCGTCGTCCAGGCGACCGGCCTGGATCAGGTAGCGCGGGGACTCGGGGATCACCGAGGCGAGCGTGAAGTAGACCGCGGCCGGGACGACGCAGATGCCGAGCATCCATTGCCAGGCCTCCAGGCCGAGCAGCTGGCCGCGGGTGTCGCCGCCGGCCGTGTTGGCCAGCAGCCAGTTGACCAGCTGGGATATCGCGATGCCGAGCACGATCGCGGCCTGCTGGAAGGAGGCCAGCCGCCCCCGGTACTTGGTGGGCGCGACCTCGGCGATGTAGGTCGGGGCGATCACCGAGGCGATGCCGATGGCCGCGCCGCCGAGGACGCGCCAGAAGGCGAGGTCCCAGGCGGAGAAGGGGAGCATCGAGCCGACCGCGCTGACGGCGAACAGCAGCGCGCCCGCCTTCATGACCTTGATGCGGCCGTAGCGGTCGGCGAACCGGCCCGCCAGCGCGGCGCCGACCGCCGAACCCAGCAGGGCGGAGGAGACGATCAGACCGGTCACGCCGTCGCCGACGCCGAACTTGTCCTGGATCCCGGAGACGGCGCCGTTGATCACGGAGCTGTCGTAGCCGAACAGGAACCCGCCGAGGGCTGCGGCGGCGGTGATGAAGACGACGAAGCCGAGGCGGCCGGGCGCGGGGGCCTCAGCCGCCTCGGCCGCCTCGGAGGGCTTCTGGAGGGCGCTCATGATCTTGACTCCTGGTACTCAACGCTGAGCTCGGTGCCGAGATCGTAACCCCTATTCGTTTAAGGCTTGTACGTAGGAACCTCAATTCTTGCTCTGAGCATTAGTAAGGTGAACAAGCAAATTGGGCGGCATTTGGGCCGGCCGCCGCAGGGCTCACGCCGGGGCGGACAGCGACAGTCCGAACCGGCCCTCCTCGTCCGTCCACCAGTGGCTCAGCCGCAGTCCGGCCGCCGCCAGCTCCCCGGCCACTCGCTCCCGGCGGAACTTGGCCGACACCTCGGTGCGCAGCTCCTCGCCCCGGTCGAAGTGCACCGGCAGGTTCAGGGCCGGGATCTTCACGGTCTGCGCGCGCAGCGAGCGCAGCCGCATCTCGATCCACTCCCGTGCCGGGTCCCACCGCGCGACGTGCGCGAACGCGGTCGGGTCGAAGTCGGCGCCCAACTCGCGGTTGAGCACGTTGAGCACGTTGAGGTTGAACTCGGCGGTCACTCCGGCCGCGTCGTCGTAGGCGGCGACCAGCACCGCCGGGTCCTTGACCAGGTCGGTGCCGAGCAGGAGGAAGTCGCCCGGGTCGAGGGCGGCGCGCAGCCCGCGCAGGAAGGCGGCCCGCTCCTCGGGTAGCAGGTTGCCGAGGGTGCCGCCGAGGAAGGCGACCAGCCGGGGGCCGCCGTCCGGGGGCAGGCCGAGCCGCGCGGTGAAGTCCGCGAGTACGCCGTGCACGGCGAGCCCGGGGTACTCGGCGGCGAGCGCGGCGCCGGCGGCGGTCAGCGCGCTCTCGCTGACGTCCACCGGGACGTAGGTCTCCAGGGTGCCGAGTGCGCGCAGCGCGTCCAGCAGCAGCCGGGTCTTCTCGGAGGAGCCGGAGCCCAGTTCGACCAGGGTGCGGGCCCCGGTGGCGGCGGCGATCTCGCCGGCCCGGGCGGTCAGGATGGCCCGCTCGGCGCGGGTCGGGTAGTACTCCGGCAGCCGGGTGATCTCCTCGAACAGCTCGCTGCCCCGCGCGTCGTAGAACCACTTCGGCGGCAGCCACTTGGGTTCGGAGGTCAGGCCGCGCTGCACGTCGTGGCGCAACGCGGTGCTGAAGTGGTCGGAGGGCAGCAGCCGGGTGAGATCGAAAGTGTCCATGACAGGGTGGTCCTCTGTTCAGAAGATGAAGTGGTGGTGGAGGATCAGTGGTGGCCGAGGAGTTGACGGACGGTGACGTCGGATCCCTCGACCATCACCAGCGAGCCGTCCGGGACGGCCGTCCAGCCGGGGGCGTCGTCGTACGGCTCGGAGGCCACCACCGTGCCGAGCCCGGGCAGGGTGCGGTGGTGCAGGGTGTCGCCCCAGGCGGTCGCGGCGATCGCGTGGCCGTCGGTGAGCAGCAGGTTGAGTCGGCCGGTGGTGTGCGCGGTGACGTCCGCGACGGTGTCCGCCAGCGCCTCGCCGAGCCCGGCTCCCGCCCGCAGCCGGTGCAGGACGAGCGCCCACAGCAGCGCCGAGTCGGAGCGGGCCTCCAGGTCCAGCAGTTCGGCCGGCGGAAGCAGGGCGGCCAGGGCGTTCAGCTTGCCCGGCCAGCCCGCCACCGCACCGTTGTGGCTGAACAGCCAGCGCCCGGCGGCGAACGGCGCGGCCGCAGCCTCGCCCGCCGCACAGCCGTCGGTGGCGGAGCGGACCGCCGCCAGCAGCGCCCGGGTGCGGATCACCCGGGCGAGGTCGGCGAACGCGGCGTCCGCCCAGATCGGCCCGGACCGGCGGTAGCGGGCGGGCACCTCGTCGCCGTCCGCGTACCAGCCGAGGCCGAAGCCGTCCGCGTTGACCGTGCCGTACTGCTGCACCCGGGGCGCCCAGGACTGCCGGTACAGCCCGTGCGGCGGGTGCACCAGCAGCTCCCGCGGCACCACCGGATCACCCAGGTAGGCGATATGACGGCACATCAGGCTGACTCCAGATCGCGGGCGGTGCGGAACCCGGCGAAGATCTGCCGCCGGACCGGGTAGTCCCAGTTGCGGAAGGTGCCCCGGCAGGCGACCGGCGCCACCGCGAAGCAGCCGCCGCGCAGCACCTTGTACTCGGGCCCGAAGAAGACCTCCGAGTACTCCCGGTACGGCCACGCCCGGAACCCGGGGTAGGGGCGGAGGTCGCTGGCCGTCCACTCCCACACGTCACCGATCAACTGCCGTACGCCGTACGGGGACTCGCCCTCCGGGTAGCTGCCGGCCGGGGCCGGGCGCAGGTGCCGCTGGCCGAGGTTGGCGTACTCCGGTCCGGGGGCCTGGTCCCCCCACGGGTAGCGGCGGGAGCGGCCGGTGGCGGGGTCGTGCCGGGCGGCCTTCTCCCACTCCGCCTCGGTCGGCAGCCGCCGCCCCGCCCACCGGGCGTAGGCGTCCGCCTCGTACCAACTGACGTGCAGCACCGGCTCGTCCGCCGGGACCGGCTCCACGGTGCCGAACCGGCGGCGCAGCCACTCGCCGTCCTCCTGACGCCAGAACAGCGGGGCGGTCAGGTCGGCGCGCCGGCGGTGCTCCCAGCCCTCCGCCGTCCACCAGCGCGGTTCGTCGTAGCCGCCGTCCGCGATGAACCGCTGGTACGCGGCGTTGGTGACCGGCGTGGTGTCCAGCAGGAAGGCCGGCAGGTCGACCACGTGCGCCGGGCGCTCGTTGTCCAGCGCCCACGGCTCCGTGTCCGTGCCCATGGTGAACGGCCCTGCGGGGACGAGCACTTCGGTGGGCAGGGCGGCCGCGTCCGCCGGGGCCGGCGGAGGCGGGGGGGCGGCCAGCGCGGGCTCCCCCTTCCGCAGCTGGTGGGTGATCAGCATCGTCTCGTCGTGCTGCTGTTCGTGCTGGGCGATCATCCCGAAGGCGAACCCGGCGTCCAGCAGCGGTGCGCCCTCCAGCGGACTGGCCGCCAGCAGGTCCAGTACCCGGCCGCGCACCTCGTGCGCGTACGCCCGGGCCTCGGCGGGCGGCAGCAGCGGCAGGCTCGGCCGCTCGGCCCGGGGGTGTTGGAAGGCGTCGTACAGCGGGTCGATCTCCGGGTGCATCGGGTCGCGGCCGCCGACGTTGCGCAGCAGCCAGAGTTCCTCCTGGTTGCCGATGTGCGCCAAGTCCCAGACCAGCGGGGACATCAGCGGCGAGTGCTGGGCGGTGAGGTCGCCGTCCTCGACGCAGTCGGTCAGCGCGGCGGTCCGGGCGCGGGCGGCCAGCAGCTCGGCCGCGATGGTCTCGCGCAGCGACTCGGTGCCCGCCGCGGGGGCGGCAGGGGGTCGGACGTCGGTCATGGTGCGGCCTCCTCCGGAGGAGTGCGTCGGGTGCCGGAGCGCAGGGCGTCCAGCTGGTCGTCGGCCGGGCAGCGGCCGCGTGCGGGGTAGCGCTCGGCGAACTCGGCGACGGCGGCGCGCAGCCGCGCGGCGCCGGGCAGGCGGCCCAGCGCGGCGTCGGCGGTGGCGAAGCAGGTCAGGGCGGCGCGGCGCAGCTCGGGATCGGCGACGGCCAGCGTGGCGGCCCGGCGCCAGACGTCGCTGCGCGGCGGGCGCGGACCGCCCGGGGGCGCCAGCGGCTCCAGCGCGGCGAGCGCGGCGTCGGCGGCCACCGGGTCGTCCAGCAGCGCGGTGACCAGCGCGGTGGGCACCACCCAGCCGTCCCCGGGCTGGGCGTCGATCATCCGCAGCTCCAGGTGGCCGCGCGGGCGCACCGGCGGGAACAGGGTGGTGCGGTGGTAGTCCAAGTCGGCCAGCGTGGGCGGGCGCTCGCCGGCGCCCCGGACCCAGTCGCGGAAGGTCAGCCCGGGCGGGGCCGTCCACGGCAGGCCCTCCGGGCGGCGTACGCACAGCACTTGGGCGTCCAGCACGTACTGTGCCCAGGCCTCGCTCGGGTCGCCGTGGTCGGGCTCCGGGGCGAGGGTGCGGGTCGGGTCCATCTGGGACCAGACGGTCTGCCGGGTGGACCGGTGACCGGTCGGTTTCCCGTCCAGCAGCGGGGAGTTGGCGAAGGCGGCGACCAGCACCGGGCCGAGCAGGTGGGTCAGCCGCCAGCGGCGCTCCACCGCGTGCGGGCCGCCGGCGTCGCCGGCGTCCAGGCACACCTGCACCGACGCCGTGCCGGTCATCATGATCCGGCCCCAGGGGCCCGCGGAGTCGAAGAAGCGCTCCATCGCCAGGTAGCGGGGGTGGTCCAGGACCATCCGGCGGGGGCGGGACAGCGGGTCCGTCCCGGTGCCGGTGAGTCGCAGGCCCTGCGCCGCGAAGGCGGCCCGCAGGGCGGTCAGATCGCGTCGGGTGTCCTCGACGCAGGCCAGGAGGCCGGTGGCGGGCGGGGAGCTGAGCTCTACCTGACCGCCGGGTTCGAGCGTGAGACGCGAACCGGAGGGGAGCGAGTCGCCGTCCGGGCCGCCGAGTGGCAGCGAGGCCAGCGCGGTGTCGACCAGTTCGGGCCGGACGGGTTTGTCGGGACATCGGTCGTCGTGGACGAACCACTCGACCTCGACGCCCACCAGGCGGGGCGGTCCGATCTTGAAGCAGACGCCCGACACGTGGCTGCGCGCCCCCGACTCGGTCAACGGGGTCACCCCGGTCGGGGGCGCTGGGGGGCTCTGCCGGTCGGGCTGAGTGGTACGGGATGTCGGTATCACCGGACTTACCATCCTCGGGATCACGATTGCGGCCCGAACTACCTTGCCCAGTCTGCTACGGAGCATGCGGGAGCGCTTCGCAAATATCGTGTGAACGTTCGTTTCCGCAGGTCAGGGGTGGCGCGATCGGGTGAATCGGGAGATCCGGGGCGGTTGTGGGAGCAGCTTCCGGGGCGGTGGGAGGTGGCTTCGGGGTGGTTGCGGGGCGGCCCGGCGGCGGCCTGGTGGTGGCCTGGCGGTGGGGTCACAGGCGGTTCAGACGTTCCAGGACGGTCTCCAGTACCGGGCCCGGCAGGGCGTAGTTCAGCCGCAGTGCACCCCGGCCGCCGGGGCCGAACTCGGCGCCGTCCGAGGCCTCCAGGCCGCAGCGCTCCAGCAGCGCCCGGCGGGCCTCGGCGGCCGGCAGGCCCAGCGCGGCGGCGTCCAGCCAGAGCAGGTAGGAGGCCTGCGGCGCGGAGCGGACGGCGGGGCCCAACCGGTCGGTGAGCCGGGTCCGGGCGGCGGCGAGGTGGGCGAGCAGCGCGTCCAGCCACGGGCCGCCCTCCTCCAGCGCCGCCCGCTGGACGGTCTGCTCCAGCAGGCCGCCCTCCCAGAGGCCGAATCCGGCCAGCACCTCGGTGAACCGCGCCCGCAGGTCCGGGTCCGGGACGAGTGCGAAACTGCTCGGTACGCCGGAGGAGTTGAAGGTCTTGCCCGCCGAGTTCAGGGTGACCACCCGGGGCCGGAGCGCCGGGTCCACGGTGGTCACCGCGACCGGGTGGACGTATCCGGGGTGGGTGAGATCGCCGTGCACCTCGTCCGAGACCAGCAGCGCGCCCGCCTCCGCCGCCCGTTCGGCGAGGGCCCGTAGTTCGGCGGCCGGCCAGACCCGGGCGGAGGGGTTGTGCGGACTGCTCAGCAGTACGGCTCCGGCTGGGCCGGGGAGCGGGCCGTCCGGGAGCCGGTAGCCGTCCGGGCCGGCGGCCAGCGGCAGTTCCCGGTACGGGAGGGCGGCCGCCCGGCACAGCTGGGCGAAGCCGCCCCACTCCGGCGTCGGGAACAGCACCGGCGCCTGCGGTCGTACGGTCTCCAGCAGCAGGCGTACGGCGGTGCGGGGACCGCACGGCAGTAGCAGGACCCAGTCCGGGTCCACCTCGACGTCGTGCCGCGTGCGGTACCAGCGCGCCACCAACGCCCGCCCGGCCGGGTCGCACACGGTGTACCCGTACGCACGGTGCCGGACCCGGCGCTCCAGCGCCTCGGCCACGGCCGGCGGCCCGGGCAGGTCCATGTCCGCCAGGCCCATCGGGATCACCCCGGGTGCCCCCGCGCGGGCCCACTTGCTGCTGCCCGTCCCGCCCCGGTCGAAGGGGGCCGCGAAGCCGAACGCGTCGGGTGCGGTGGTGGGCATGACGGTCCTCCGGCGGCTCGGGGGTGCGCCGCCACGCTAACCGCCACCGGCCCCGTGGTCACCAGGGCGGACCTGGCGGCGAACAGATAACAGCGAACAGATAACAGATTTCGAAATCTGTTATCTGTTCGCTGTTATCTGTTACCTGTCCCCGGTGATCTGTCGGCCACCCAGATGTGCCGCCAGCCCCCTCCGCCCCCGGCGCATCATCACGGCGTGGTTGGCCCGGAACAGCGGGTGCAGGGGCAGGGCGAGGCGGCGCAGCAGGGGCTTGCCGGGTCGGGTGTCCTCCTCGAAGAGCACCCGGCTGCCCGCGCCGTCCGGGGTGACGGTGAACCGCGACCACCCGTCGAGGTCGCCCCGCATGGCGGCCTCCAGTACGCCGGCGACCGGATCGTGCCGTCGCGCCTCCAGCCCGATCACCAGCCGGTACGGCAGCAGCGCGCGCACCACCAGTTCCCCGGAGTCCTCGCCGGTCTGCCGCACGTCGAGGATCTCGGGCCACCACAGCGGGTAGCTCTGCACGTCCTCCAGTGCCGTGTACACGGCGGGCGCCGGCGCTGAGAGCCGCCACACGCCCCGGAAGCGGTAGTGGTTGGGGTCCACGGGCCCCACCCTAGTCCGGCCCCGGCCCGGTCCGGCCGTGGCGGCGGCGGTTTTCGGCGGGCGCCGTTCAACTCAACACCTCGGGGGAGCCGTCGAGTTGGCGCCCGACCTGCGGTTCGCGGGTGAGGGAGCGGTGCTCGACGCCGCCGGCCGGTGGGACCCGCGCACCGACCGGACGGGAGGCCAACGCTTCAAAAACGCCGCGTGTCAGGACGGAGACGTTCCGCTTGCACCCGTTCGGGGTGCGGGGGAGGATCTTCCGTGCTTGTAGTCTCATCTGTCATATGCAGTCGCCGCGAGGCGCTGCATCCCCAGAACCGGAGTGAAGGAGTCACAGGCATGCGGCGACCGAGCTGGGTACCGGAGGGCACGGACCTGGACAAACCGAACGCCGCGCGGGTCTACGACTACTACCTGGGGGGCTCGCACAACTTCGAGGTCGACCGGGAGATGGCGCGCAAGGCGATGGCCCTGTGGCCGGAGCTGCCGCAGATCATGCGCTCCAACCGGGCCTTCCTCCGCCGGGCCGTGTCCTTCCTGGCCGAGCGCGGCGTCACCCGCTTCCTGGACATCGGCTCCGGCATCCCGACCTTCGGCGCGGTGCACGAGATAGCCCGCGCGGTCCGCCCCGAGGCCCAGGTCGTCTACGTGGACCGGGACCCGGTCGCCGTCGCGCACAGCCGCCTGCTGCTGGAGGACGACCCGGGCAGCGACGTCGTCCAGGCCGACCTGCGCGACGTCGACGACCTGCTGGCCCGCCCCGAGGTGACCGGGCTGCTGGCGCAGGGCGAGCCGGTGGCCGTCCTGCTGGTCGCCGTCGCGCACTTCGTCACCGACGACGAGGACCCGTGGAAGCTGATCGGCACGATCCGCGACGCGCTCCCGCCCGGCAGCGCGCTGGTCCTCTCGCACGCCTCGCTGGAAGGCCGCCCCGATCAGGCGGAGAACCACCAGAAGCTCTACCAGAGGACGCCGACCCCGCTGACCATGCGCACCCATGAGCAGATCACCGGCATGTTCGCCGGGTTCGAACTGATCGAACCGGGCGTGGTCTACCTGCCGCAGTGGCATCCGGACCAGCCGGAGGCGGTCGGCGAGCACCCCGAGCGGATGACCGGGGTGGCGGGCGTAGGGTTGCGCCCTTGAGCAGACGGATCGGGCGAGGGACCGACGGCCACGGGCGCCGCGAAGCGGCCGTCGGGCGCACCGTCGCGCCCCCCGCCCGGTCTGACGCCGCCACCGCGCACCCCGCCGCCGTAATCGCGCCCACCCTGGTGGACGCATGAGCACCATCCCGGTGTCCGACAGCGCCGAACGGTTCCACGAGGCCTGGGCGCGCCTGCTCTCCGCCGACCACGGCATGGCCGTCCACCCCGGGCTGCTCCGCCGCCTGGTCGCCCGGACCGCCGCCCTGCTCCACCGCGCCCAGCAGGACGAGCCGTTCGAGCCCCGGCTCGCCGCGCAGGCCGGCGCGGAGCTGGTCGACGCGCACTTCACCGACCCGGTGCTGCTGGCCAGGGCAGTGGAACTGCTGCAGGCACAGCCGGTCGGTGACGCGCGCGGCCCGGCCCTGACCGGCGCCTTCGCGGCGGGCTGGGCGGCCGCTCTGCGCGAGCGCACACTGCGTGAGCAGGAGGCGATCCGCACCGCCGCCGACACCGCCCGCAAGGAGGCCGAGCGGGCGCTGCGCGCCTCCGAGGCGCGCTTCCGCGCGCTGTTCGAGAGCGCGGCCATCGGCATCGGCATAGGTGACACCGACGGCAACATCCTGGCCGTCAACAAGGCGCTCCAGGAGCTGTTCGGCGCGGCCCCGGAGGACATGACCGGCCGCCGGGTCGGCGACCTCGTGCACCCCGAGGACACCCCGGGCGTGTGGGAGGCCTACGAGGAGCTGATCAGCGGCAAGCGGGAGTACTTCCAGTTCGACAAGCCGTACTACCGCCAGGACGGCGAGGTGGTCTGGACCCACCTGACCGTCTCGCTGATCCGCGACGACGACGGCATCCCGCAGTACCAGGTCGCGATGCTGGAGGACATCACCGACCGCTACCGGCTCCAGGAGCGGCTGCGCCACCAGGCCACCCACGACTCGCTGACCGGCCTGCCGAACCGGGCCGCCTTCTTCGAACGGCTGGAGAAGCTGTTCGAGGAGCCGGATCCGGGCGCCCGGTTCGGCCTCTGCTACGTCGACCTCGACGGCTTCAAGGTGGTCAACGACAGCCTCGGCCACGACACCGGTGACCAGTTGCTGTCCGCCGTGGCCGCCCGCCTGAAGGCCGCGCTCAGCCCACTCGGCCACCTGGTCGCCCGGCTCGGCGGTGACGAGTTCGTGGTGCTGCTGGAGAACTGCCGGGGCGAGCAGGAGGCGGTCGCGGCGGCGAAGACGGTGCTCAAGGCGCTGGCCGGGCCGGTACTGATCGGTGACCACCAGCTGGCTGTGGGCGCCAGCGTCGGCGTGCTGGAGCGGCGGGTGTCCACCACCACCCCGGGCGCCGCCGTCCGGGCCGCGGACCTGACGCTGTACCGGGCCAAGGAGGCCGGCCGCGGCCGCTGGACGCTGTTCGACCCCAAGGAGAACGCCCGCGCCGTCAGCCGCTACGCGGTGTCGGTCCGGATGCCGGCCGCGCTGGACCAGGGCGAGTTCTTCATCGACTACCAGCCGCTGTACGCGCTCGCGGACGGCCGGCTGGCCGCCGTGGAGGCGCTGGTGCGCTGGCGCCACCCGCAGCTCGGCGTGCTCGGTCCGGACGAGTTCGTGACCACCGCGGAGGAGACCGGGCTGATCATGCCGCTCGGGCGCTGGGTGCTGGAGCAGGCCTGCGGACAGGCCGCGGACTGGATCAAGCGGTTCGGCGACGCCGCGCCGCAGCTGAACGTCAACCTGGCGGTCCGCCAGGCGCGCAGCGCGGCGCTGGTCACCGATCTCGGCCGGATCCTCGACACGACGGGGTTCGATCCGGCCCGGCTGCAGCTGGAGATCACCGAGTCGACCGTGGTCGGGCCCGAGGACGAGGCGCTGCGCACCCTGCACGGACTGGTGGACCTCGGCGTCTCGCTGGCGGTGGACGACTTCGGCACCGGCTGGTCCAACCTCGCCTACCTGCGCGACCTGCCGGTCTCCGGGCTGAAGATCGCCGGGTCCTTCGTCGGCGACCTGCACGATCCGGCGAAGGACGAGTCGACCGGGTGGCGGATCGTCAGCGGCCTGGTGTCGATGGCGCACGCGCTCGGGCTGACCGTCACCGCCGAGGGCGTGGAGACCCGCAAGGACGCCGAGCGGCTGCGGACCATCGGCTGCGACTGGGCACAGGGCTGGCACTTCGGCCGCCCGGTGCGCCCGGGCGAGATCGCCCGCCGGATCACGGAGGAGCCCCAGGGGCGCCCGGTCGGAGGCCCAAGCGCCGAGGGCTGAAGCGTCGGAAGCTCAAGCGCCGAGGGCTGAAGCGTCGGAGGCCCAGCCGTCGAAGGCCCCGACGGCGAGGCCCCGACGGCGAGGCTCCGAGCCCGACCGCGTCCGCGCCTGACGGCGGTGGCGCAACCACTCGGCCGCGTTCCGGAAAGCGGCCAACACCGCGGCCCACCGTGCGGGATGATGACGCGTCAAAATCACCACCCGAGGCCGGTGCGCGCGTGGCTGCCGCCCCGTGCTCGGGCCCCGGGAAGCGGGGAGGAGAGCGCCGCATGGCCACACCGGAGGACACGGGCCCGGCCGACGAGGGCCGAGCGGAGCCCTGGTCGGAGAGCGCGGCCGGACCCCGGCCCGAGCCCCGGACCAGGGTGGACCGGCGGCCGTGGGGGCGACGCCTCGGCGTCGTGCCGGACCGGCCGTCCCGGCTCGGCGCCGTCCCGCGCACCCGGGCGGACCCCGACGCCGCGACCCGGCAGGCACCGGACGGCGGCGCCCGTTTCGATCCGGAGGCGCCGACCAGGGTGCAGCGGGCCAGGCCGGAGCGGGTCGATCCGGAGGCCCCGACCCGGGTCCAGCGACGCGCGGGTGCCGGGCGATCCGCCACCCCCGCCTGGGCCGACCGGATCGGCCCCGGGCCCAGCCGGGGCGGCGAGGGCGCCGCGGACGGCGTGCCGGGCGGTACGGGGTCCGCCGAAGGGGTGCCGGACGGCGAGGGGCCTGCCGGCGGACGGTTCGCGGGCGCCTTCCCGGACGCCCTGCGGGGCCGCTTCGCCCCGCAGGGCGTGGCCGGCTCCGGCGCCGAGGGCACCGTCTGGCACGTCCGGCGCACCGACGGCGGCGGCGACGCCGCGGTCAAGGTGACCGCCGCCGGCCAGTCCATGGACGCCGCCCTGCTCGCCTACCTGCGCAACGACGACTACCGCCGCCACGTCCCGCACATCGTCGACTTCGGCCGGGTCGGCCACCACGGCACCGAACTCGACTGGGTGGCCATGGAGTACCTGCCGGTCACCCTCGCCGACCACTTCGCCGACCTGCGGGAGCGCGGCCGGCACACCGACCGGCGGGAGGTCGAGCGGATCGTCTACGAGCTCGTCGCCCTGCTCGACTTCTGGCAGCGGCGGATCGAGCGCAACCCGCTCGACTTCAAGCCGGCCAACATCCTGGTCCGCCCCGGCCGCGCGCCCGGGGAGTTCGTGATCGCCGACTTCGGCGGCGTCGCCCGGCTCACCGCCAGCCGCCGCTTCACGTCCGAGACGATCGTCACCATCCCGTACATGGCCCCCGAGCTCCTGGCGGGCCGCAACCACGAGGCCGGGCCCTGGTGGGCGCTCGGCAACGTCCTGTACGAGCTGTTCGTCGGCCGCCCCCGCTTCCTCGGCGCGGACGGCCTGCTGATCAGCGACGAGGCGTTGCAGCTGGAACTGGTCCTGGGGGACGAGGTCGACCTCTCCGCCGTCGCCGACCAGCGCCAACTGCTGCTCCTCCAGGGGCTGTTCACCAAGAACCCGGAGGACCGGTGGACCGCCCCGCAGGTCCGGAGCTGGCTGGCCGGCGGCAGCCCCGCAGTGGTCCGGCGGCAGGCCAGGCCGGACGGCGGCGGCCGCGCCGCGCACCGTCCGATCACCTTCTTCGGCTCCCCCTTCAGCGACCCGGCCAAGCTCGCCGAGGTCCTGCTCCGGCGCTCCGGCGACGCGGCCCGCTGGCTCTCCGCAGGGGGCGCGGAGCGGCTGCGCGACTGGCTGCGCGACGACGTCCAGGACAACGTCTTCGACCTGCACCACCTCACCGACGTCGCCCGGGCGCCCGGCTCCCGCCGCGACGCCGTGGCCGCCCTGGCGGTGCTCGCCTTCGGCGCCGCGTTCGCCCCCGCCGCCACCCCGTACTACCTCGACCGCCCGATCGACACCCCCGGGCTGGAACGCATCGCCACCGAGGCGGGCGGAGCCGCGTTCATCGACGCCCTGGTCAAGGTCGGCGCCCCGGCCGTCGCCGCCCGCTACGACTGCTTCCACCCCGAGTGCTCCGGCGAGCACTGCTCCCGGCTGCTCGCCCTGGCCGGGCTCCCGGACGTCCTGGCCGAGGTGGACCGCGCGGCGCACACCGTCGGCGGCGGCCGCCGGGGCGGTGACGGGCTCAGCCCGCAGGAACGCGAGGAGGCGCACCGGCTGGCGGTGTGGCTGAGCGTGTGCCCCGAGGAACGCGACCGGCTGCTGGGCCGGCTCTCGCCGCTGCCCGCCGCCCTGCACCGGCTGCCGCTGCCCGAGCGGGTGTCGGAGCTCGCCGCCCTGGTCGCGGCGGCGGTGGTGGACGCGGCGCTGGCCGCCGGCTCCGGCGTCCGTACGGCCGTCCGCGCCGCAGCGCGCCGCCCGGCACCGGACCCGATCGCCGCACCGGAGGCGGTCCGGCGCCACTGGTCGGCGCTGCGGCGGCGGGCGGTGAGCGCCGACCCGGGGGAGGGCGCCGGGCGCGCGGCCCTGGTCGCCGCCGAGACGCTGCGCCAGCGCGGCCGGGGCCGGGCGGAGCGCCCCGAAGGGGAGGGACGGGAGGGCCGGGCCGACCGGGAGCACTGGTGGGGGCGGCTGTGGCAGCGCGCGGGCGGGCGGGCGTCGCTGGACTGGCCGACCCGGCTGCGGGCGTGGTGGCCGCACGCCCGCACCGGCCTGCCGCGCCGGGCGGGCGCCGCCCTGCTGCTGTTCCTCGCCCTCGGACTGCTGCTGTGGGCGGGGGCGGTGTTCCGCTACCCCGTCGAGGCCGGGGTCCAGCTCAAGATCTCGCCCGACGGCGTCCTCGGCGGGCCGCTGAAGAAGGCCGGCGAGCACGCGGCGCAGCAGGTGGTCGGCCAACTGGGCGCGGCGCTGGTCGCCGCCGCCGTCCTGGCCTTCTTCCCCGCCCGGGTCGGCCTCGGCACGGCGGCCCTGACCGGCGTCGGGGCCTTCGCCATCGGCTACCTGCGGCTCGGGCCGCCGATGACGGGCCTGCGGATGCCGAAGCCGGTGGCCGAGCGGGTGGTCGTGTTCGAGGGCGGGATGGGCAGCTGGGCCGGCATCGCGGCGGTGGTGGCGGTCCTGGTGTCGCTCGCGCTGATCGAGCGCGCGGCGAACCGGCTGCTGAAACCTGCGCACGAGGCCCGGCGGCAGGTCCGGGAGGCCTGGCGGCGACTCGCCGGGCGCGGTGCGACGGTTCGGCAGCAGGGCGGGCAGTGGCGGACGGGCGCGGCGGGTGCCCGGGACCGTGCGCTGTTCGCGCTCGGGAGCGCCGGCGTGCTGGTCCTGCTGCTGTGGGCCGCGGTCGAGGTCCGGCTGGCGGCCACCGGGCACCACCCGACGCCGGCCTCCTGGGGGACCGGCCAGAGCGGCGCGGCCTACCAGGCCGGGTTCGCCGTCCTGTTGGCCGTCGTCTCGTGCGCGAGCACCCTGGGAACGCCGACCACCGCCCGGGTGCTGCTCTGCTGCTGGATCCCCGCCACCCTGGTGCTCGGCGCCTGGCCCGGACCGCTCGGCCCGATCGAGGCACTGTGGATCCCGGTGTTCCAGGGGCAGTTCACGGCCGTCGCGGAGCTCTGGGGGCACGGCGCGTTCTGGGCCGCCCTGCTGGTCGTGCTCCCGGTCGCGGCGTACGGGGTGCTGCGTACGGTCCGCCGGCGGGGGTCGGACGGCTGACGCCTGACCGCTGACGCCTGACCGCTCTGGCCCTGCCCCCGTTGGACGGCCGACGGCTGGCGGGGCCGACCGTCCGGGTCGTTGCGGACGGGGCGGGGGCCGAGCGGTCACATCCGTTGCCACGGCGCTGCATGCCCACGCCAAAGCTGCCGCATTCCACCCGCCTGTGCCGGGCCTTCGGTCAGCTGACGCGCCCCTGCAGAAGATCGTGGGCGAGTGAGAGGGTCGTTCCGCGGACCTTCGCCCGCAGGTAGTGCACGTTGCTCGCGGACAGGTGGACGCCGGTCGGCACCCGCCGCCGCACGGTGATCCCGAGGTCGGACAGCTGCGCCGCCTTGTCGGGGTTGTTGCTCAACAGGTCGATGCCCGTGGCGCCGGCGGTGTCGGCGGTGCTGCTGGCGGTGTCGGCGGTGCCCGTGACGCCGAGCGCGGTGAGCATCTGGGCGGCGGCGGTGTAGTCCCGGTCGTCCTCGGGCAGGCCGAGCGCGGTGTTGGCGTCGTACGTGTCCAACCCGGAGTCCTGCAGGGCGTACGCCTCGAGTTTGTTGTAGAGCCCGATGCCCCGGCCCTCCTGACGCAGGTACAGCAGGTAGCCGCCGGCCTCGGTGATCCGCTCGACCGACTCGCGCAGCTGCGGGCCGCAGTCGCAGCGGTCCGAGCCGAACACGTCGCCGGTCAGGCACTCCGAGTGCAGGCGCACCAGCGGCGTCCCGCCCTCCGGCACCTCGCCGAACGCGAGGGCCAGGTGCTCGGCGCCGTCGGCCAGGCCGCGGAAGGTGAAGGCCTCCGCCTCGGCGCGG
Organism: Kitasatospora sp. NPDC087314; assembly: GCF_044744365.1. Classification (NCBI taxonomy): domain Bacteria; kingdom Bacillati; phylum Actinomycetota; class Actinomycetes; order Kitasatosporales; family Streptomycetaceae; genus Kitasatospora; species Kitasatospora sp. NPDC087314. The sequence goes on along the minus strand of NZ_JBIUYE010000002.1, from coordinate 122,479 downwards.
TAGCCGTCGGGGAAGGTCAGCGGGATGCGCACACGCGAGCGCACCGTGGCGGGGCCGGGCTGCGGCATGGGTGGGCCTCCGTCGATGAGTCGATGAGCCGAAGAAAAGCAGAACGGGTGGATCGGATGTCGACGGTACTCGTTAGTTCCAATTTGAACAACTGCATACCGTCTGTGCCCGATACGGCCACGGAGGCGCACAACACCGCCCGTGCCCCACCTGTTCCCGCCGCGTTCCCAGTGGGGCGCCTACGTTCCGTGACGATCGTCCGGGACGGGACGGGCCGCGACGGGGCGGGGCTGGGCGGGGCGGCGGAGGCTTCGCGTGCGGACGCCGGTTCAGCCGGGCTCCGTGCGGACGCGAGGACGCTGGTGGATCGTACGGTCCGCGGGGCGCGGGGGTTTCAGCATGTGGATGCCTCGGGAGCCGGGCTGTGGACACTGCGAGACTTCCCCCGTTTCCTGGGCACGGGAACGCCTCGCGCACGAGCACCGACGACCACGGAAGGTCCTGATCAGATGCCCACCACCCCCCACGCCGCCACCTCCCCGACCTCGCCGACCTCCTCCGACGCCGAGCAGCGCGTGATCGAGGCGCTCTACGCGGACGTGGTCCGCCGCAACCGGGGCGAGGCGGAGTTCCACCAGGCGGTCCACGAGGTCCTGGAGACCCTCGGGCCGGTGCTCGCCCGCCGCCCCGAGTTCGTCGACGCCCGGATCATCGAGCGGATCTGCGAGCCCGAGCGGCAGCTCATGTTCCGGGTCCCGTGGACGGACGACTCCGGCGACATCCACGTGAACCGCGGCTTCCGGGTCGAGTTCAGCAGCGTCCTCGGCCCGTACAAGGGCGGGCTGCGTTTCCACCCGTCGGTGAACCTCGGCATCGTCAAGTTCCTCGGCTTCGAGCAGATCTTCAAGAACGCGCTCACCGGGCTGTCGATCGGCGGCGGCAAGGGCGGCTCCGACTTCGACCCCAAGGGCCGCTCGGACGCCGAGATCATGCGGTTCTGCCAGTCCTTCATGACCGAGCTGTACCGCCACCTCGGCGAGCACACCGACGTCCCGGCCGGGGACATCGGCGTCGGCGGCCGGGAGATCGGCTACCTGTTCGGCCAGTACAAGCGGATCACCAACCGCTACGAGACCGGCGTGCTCACCGGCAAGGGCCTCGGCTGGGGCGGTGCGCAGGCCCGGACCGAGGCGACCGGCTACGGCTGCGTGATGTTCACGGCCGAGATGCTGCACAGCCGTGGCGAGAGCCTGGACGGGCGCCGGGTCGCCGTCTCCGGCTCCGGCAACGTCGCCATCTACGCGATCGAGAAGGCGCAGCAACTCGGCGCGACCGTGCTCACCTGCTCGGACTCCACCGGCTACGTGGTGGACGAGAAGGGCATCGACCTCGCCCTCCTCAAGGAGGTCAAGGAGGTCCGGCGCGGCCGGGTCGCCGACTACGCCGAACTGCGCGGCAGCCACGTCCGGTTCGTCGAGGGCCCGGGCGTGTGGGGCGTGCCCTGCGACGTCGCGCTGCCCTGCGCCACCCAGAACGAGCTCACCGAGGCGGACGCGCTCGCCCTGGTGCGGGGCGGGGTGCAGGCGGTCGCCGAGGGCGCCAACATGCCCACCACCCCGGAGGCGGTACGGGTGTTCCAGGAGGCCGGGGTGGCCTTCGGCCCGGGTAAGGCGGCGAACGCGGGCGGCGTCGCCACCAGCGCGCTGGAGATGCAGCAGAACGCCTCGCGCGACTCCTGGACCTTCGCCCGTACCGAGGAGCGGCTGGCCGGGATCATGAAGCACATCCACGACTCCTGCTTCACCACCGCCGAGCGCTACGGGCACCCGGGCGACTACGTGGTGGGCGCGAACATCGCCGGCTTCGAGCTGGTCGCGGACGCGATGCTGGCCCAGGGCGTGATCTGAGCCGGGCTGCTTGCCCCCCCATCGTCGTCCGTCACCACCCTGCCGCACCCGACCGGAGCGGGCACCGATTGTCGGGTGCGGCAGGGTGGGTCCTTCCTACGGTGGTGATCAGTAAGGGAAGGACGGGGTCGGCATGCTGGAGCACCTGAACCGGGCGATGGAGCACATCGAACGGGACCTGGACCGCGAGGTCGAGGTCGCCGAGCTGGCCCGGATCGCGATGACGTCGGAGTACCACTTCCGGCGGCTGTTCTCGACGCTCGCCGGGATGCCGCTGTCGGAGTACGTCCGGCGTCGGCGGCTGACCGTCGCCGGGGCCGAAGTCCTCGGCGGCGAGCGGACGTTGCTCGACATCGCGAACCGGTACGGCTACACCTCGGGGGAGGCTTTCGCCCGGGCGTTCCGGGCGATGCACGGGGTCGGGCCGGGCGAGGCCCGGCGCGACGGTGCGGTGCTCAAGTCCCAGCCCCGGATGTCCTTCCGGCTCGTCGTGGAAGGAATCAGCAGTATGGAATACCGGATCATCGAACAGCCGGACTTCCGGATCATCGGCCGGCGGGCGCGGGTCCCGCTGGTGCACGAGGGCGTGAACCCGGCGATCGCCTCGTTCATCCAAGGGCTCGGCCGGGAGACCGTCGACCGGATCTCGGCGCTCTCGGGCCGGGAGCCGGAAGGCATCCTCTCGGTCACCGAGTTCTTCTCGGAGAGCCGCGAGGAGGGCGTCGAACTCGACTACTACCACGCGGTGGTGGCGGACGCGGACGTCGTCGTCCCGGAGGGCCTGGACGTCCGCGAGGTACCGGCGGGCACCTGGGCGGTCTTCTCCAGCACCGGGACCTTCCCGAAGGCCCTCCAGGAGATGTGGCGGGACGTCTTCACCCAGTGGTTCCCGTCCAACCCGTACGAGTTCCGGCCGGGGCCGGAGATCCTGCGCACCCGCTTCGTCCCCGGCACCGGTGACGCCGAGGCCCAGCTCTGGATGCCGGTCGAGCGCGCCGCCGCGCGGTGAACACCCCTGGGCCGGTGGGACGTCGAGCGTTCCACCGGCCCAGGGCTGGTGAGGGCTCGCACATGGCGGGGCTCGTGCCCTTCCGGTCCGGTTCGCCGGCGTGGGCCGGTCCGGTGCAGGAGGGGTGCGGGCCGGTCGGGTGCAGGAGGGGCGCGGGCCGGGCGGGTCAGTCGCCCAGGGCGGTGAGCGCGAAGGCGCGGGTGCCGGCGACGTGGCGGCGGGCCGGCTCCTCGTCCGTCCGGGCGTCGGTGGTCCAGCCGAGCAAGTGTGCCCGGTGCAGCATGTCGGCGTTGCCGAACGGGCTCCAGGAGTCGCGCACGCCGTCCGAACCGAGGCCCACCTTCACCCCGTGGGCCCGCAACTCCCGGAAAGGCAGCACCTGGTGGGCCGAGGGCGCGACGGTGGTCGGTCCGATGCCGGCGTCGGCCAGCAGTTCGGCGAGGCCGGCGAGCTCGGCGCCGGACAGCTCGGGCACGCAGAACGCGTGGCTCACCACGGCTCGGCCCTGCAGCCCGGCGGCCTTCGTCCGGGCGGCGATGTCACGCAGCGGGGTGAGGCCGCGCTCGCCGATGTCGTGGAGGTGGACGTCCAGTTGGAGCCCGTGCTTCTCGGCGAGGCCGAAGACCTGGTCCAGCTGGGCCGGCCCCTCGCCGTCCTCGCCGACCCCGTCGAACCCGGCCGGGTCGATCCCGCCCACCGCGTCGATCAGCCCGCTCGCCGCCGCCTCGGCGAGCAGCGCGCCCGCGCCCGGCGTCCGCCGCACGCCGTGCTGCGGGAACGCCACCACCTGCACGTCCAGCGCCGGGCTCAGCCGCTCCCGGGCGGCCGCCAGCCCCTCGACCCCGGCCAGCCCGTACGCCGGGGCGACGTCGACATGGGCCCGCACCGCCCGGGTGCCCCGGGTTACCGCGTGGGCGAGCAGCCGCCCGGCCCGCTCGGCGAGCGGCGTCCGCTGGTGCTCGTACAGCTCGACATCGCCCCGCACGTACTCCGGCAGCCCGCCGGCCGCCCGTCGGCTGTACCAGGGCTCGCTCCAGGCCGTCTTGTCCGGGTGGATGTGCGCATCCACCAGCGTCGGCAGCGCGATCCGCCCCCGACCGTCGACCTCCTCCACCCGCGCGCCCTCCGGTACCGCTGCGGCCAGCCGACCGTCGACGGCGACCAGATCGGTCGCGCCGTCCACGCCGAAGGGGCGGACTCCGCGGAAGACGGTGGCGGTGGGGATGGTCATGATTTCTCCTGTTTTGGTGCGGTTTGTCATGGCGGGCCCAATCAGCCCGACGGTCGGCCGATTCGTCAACTCCCGTGGGGGGACGGGTCGGTGGGGGTGGGGGCGTCGACCTGGGCGGCGCTGCCGCGATGTGTGCGCGGTTCGTGAACAGATGACAGCTTTCAGATTTCAGCTTTCAGATAACAGATTTCAAAATCTGTTATCTGAAAGCTGTCATCTGTTACTTGTTCGCCGCCCCCGCCGGCAGCCCGTTCGGCGCAGCAGCGGCGGGCCGGGGCTCGCGCCGGGCCGCATGCTGGGGCGGGGGAGGGGCTACCGATGCGAGGAGTGGGATCACCGATGGTCAAGGCGTTCGGCTTCGTCGACTACGGCGGGCCGGAGACACAGGATTTCCTGGACCGTCCGGCGCTGGAGCCCGGCCCGGGGCAACTGGCGATCGCGGTCCGCGCGGCCGGGGTGAACCCGGTGGACTGGAAGATCCGCCGCGGTCTGCTCGGCCGGCGGCGCGAACTCCCCTCCGTCATGGGCCAGGAGGCCTCCGGCGTGGTGCGGCAGGTCGGCCCGGGGGTTGCCGGCTTCACCCCGGGCGACGAGGTGTTCGGCATCACGGCCGCCGGCGCCTTCGCGGAACAGACGCTGCTCAGCGCCGGGTCGAGCGCGCTCAAGCCCGAGGGCGTCGGCTTCGACCAGGCCGCCACGCTGTCCGTCTCGGTCGCCACCGCGGACGACGCCATCCGGGACCTAGGCCTCGGCGCCGGCCGGACGCTGCTGATCCTCGGCATCGCCGGCGGCGTCGGCAGCGCGGCCGCCCAGATCGCCCGTAGCCGCGGCCTGACCGTTTTCGGCACCGCGAGCGACACCGGCCGTGCCTACGTGGAGTCCCTCGGCGCGGTGCAGATCCGCTACGGGGACGGCGTCGCCGAACGGATCACGGCCGCGGCGCCCGGCGGCGTCGACGGCATCCTCGACCTGGTGGGCGGCGACGCCCTGCGGGCCGCCGTCCACGCGCTCAAGGACCGCACGGAGCTGGTCAGCACCGCCGACCAGGCCACCGCGGCCGAACTCGGCGGCCGCTACATCACCCGCTCGACGACGCCCGAGACCCTCGCGGCGCTGGCGGCCCTGGTCGCGGCCGGCGAGTTGGACCCGCACATCACCGCCCGCTACCCGCTGGCCCACGCCGCCGAGGCGCTCGCCCTCGTCGAGTCCGGCCACGCCCGCGGCAAGGTCGTCCTTGAAGTCTCCTGATGTACTTGAAGTCTCCTGATGTAAAGGCCACTTGACGGTCGATCGCAGCGAACCGAGAGTCGCAGAAAACCAAGGGAAGAACAGCCATGAAGCAGACCTCCGTGACCACCAACGGCCCTTGCTGGGTCGAGCTGGGCACCTCCGACCCCGCCGCCGCCGAGGCCTTCTACAGCGAGCTGTTCGGCTGGCGCGCGGACAACGGCGTACGCCCCGAGGCCGGCGGCTACACCCAGATGTTCCTCGGCGATGCCCCGGCCGCCGCCGTCACCTCGCTGGCCGGGCCGCAGCAGCCCATCGCCTGGACGGTCGCCTTCGCCGTCATCGACGCCGACGCCACCGTCCTGAAGATCAAGGGCGCCGGCGGCACCGTGCTGATGGGGCCCACCGACGTGTTCGACCTCGGCCGCTTCGCGGTGGTCACGGACCAGTCGAGGGCGGTCTTCACCCTCTGGCAGGCCCGCGCGTTCCAGGGTGCAGGGGTGTTCAACGAGCCGGGATCGCTCGGCTGGGTGGAGCTGCTCACCCGTGACCCGGCCGGGTCGACCGTCTTCTACCCGACGGTCTTCGGCTGGTCCGTCCGCCCGTCCGAGCAGTACACCCAGTGGGGCCTGAACGGCGAGGACTTCGGCGGCATGCTGGTGATGGACGACCGTTTCCCGCCGCAGGTGCCGCCGCACTGGCTGCCGTACTTCTCGGTGGCCGACGTCGACACCACCGTCGCCCGGGCCGCCGCGCTGGGCGCCGAGGTGCTGATGCCGGCCACCGACGTGCCGGACGGCCCGCGGATCGCCGTACTGCGCGACGCGCAGGGCGCCGCGTTCGGGGTCTACTTGGCCGGCGCCGAAGGGTGAGCCGAGGACTGGGACGAGGGCTGCGCTGAGGACCGGGACGAGGACTGGGACGAGGACTGGGATGACGGCTGAGCCGAAGCCGGCGCCCACCGGCGCAGCCCTCGGGTGGACCGCCACCCCGCCACCGCCGCCCCCGCCGTGACCAGCAGCGCGCCGGCCGGCACCACGTCGCCGATCCGGTCGTACCAGGTCATCGTTCCGGCGTCGGTGAGCGGCAGCCGGACGGTCACCGCGCCGGTGCCGTCGGTGCCGAGCCGGGCGAGCTCCCGGCCCTGCGCGTCGAAGGCCGCCGAGACCCCGGTCAGTGAGGCCTGCACGGCCGGCCGGCCGGTCTCGGCGGCCCTGATGGCCGCCAGCGAGACGTGCTGTTCGGGCGCCCAGGTGTGCTGGAAGGTCGAGGTCGAGGACTGGTAGACGAGCACCCGGGCGCCATCCCGCGCGGCGGTGCGGGCCATGTCGGGGAAGGCCGACTCGAAGCAGATCAGCGCGCCGACCGGCAGCGGCGCGCCCGCCCGGTCGACGGCCGGCAGGACGTGGAAGGCGGTGCCCGGCGCCCGGTTCTCGCCGGCCGCCCGGCTGACGCCGGCGATCCAGCCGAGCACCGGCCGCAGCGGGATGTACTCGCCGAAGGGCACCAGCCGGATCTTGCGGTAGCGGTCCACCACGCCCGCCTGGGAGACCAGCACCGCGTCCTTGGAGATCCGCCCGTCCGCCTTGCGCGCGTCCTCCCCGGCGATGATCTGCGCACCGGTCGCGGCGGCGAGCGCGCGCAGCCGGTCGAGTGTGGCCGGGTCGTGGTCGAGGTCGGCGGTGCTGCTGCTCTCGCCCCAGACGACCAGGTCCACCGGCCGCCCGCCGAGTGCGGCGGTGGCCCGGGCGCTGGCCTCGAACCGGGCCTGCGGGTCCTCCACGATGCCCGGCTGGACCAGCGCGACGGCGACCGCCCCGGCCCGGGCGGGGGCCTCGCGCAGCGCGAACAGCAGCGGGCCGGCGGCCAGTACCAGGACGGTGGCCAGCGCCGCGAGGGCGCGCGGCCGCCGGTGCACGGCGGTCAGGGCGATCAGCACCCCGGTGTTGGCGGCCACGACCGCCGCGCTGACCAGCCAGATCCCGCCGGCCGAGGCCAGGGCGAGGACCGCCGGGTGCTGCCACTGGGTGGCGCCGAGCAGCGCCCACGGCCCGCCGAGCGCGGGCCAGGACCGCGCGTACTCGGTGGTCACCCAGACCGCCGGGACGACGACCAGCGCGAGCGCCGCCCCACGGGTGGTCAGCGGCGGGTGCAGCAGCCGGTGGACGGCGTAGCCGACGCCGCCCTGCAGCGCCCCGAACAGCACCGCGAGCACCGGCAGCCCCGGCCCGATGGACGGGACCAGCCAGTACATCGCGGTCAGGATGAAGCCCGCCCCGAACCACCACCCGCGCACCGCCGCCTCCCGCCCGCCGGGCGCGCGCTGCATCAGCAGCAGCCCGGGGACGAGCGCGACCCACGCCAGCCAGGCCTGCCCCGGCGCCGGGAAGGCGAGCACCGGCACCGCCCCGGCCGCCAGCGCGCCGAACCGAGCGCGGTAGCGGTGCGGGTGCGGGTGTGGATGCGGATGGAGGTGCGGATGCCGGCCCCGATGCGAGGGCGCGGTCACCTGCGGGTGCCGGTGTGCCTGCGGGTTGGCACGGCGCTCGGGGTGCGGCGTGCGCCGGGTGGGGCTGGTGAGGGCGAGGCGGCGGGGCATGCCCCGTATTGTCCGCTTGGATGGACTACGCCACCAGTGTTCATGTCACCCGAACGGCGTACAGGAACACTGGTGGCCACTCCCGTGACTCAGCCCTCGCCGCCCTCCAGGTCCCCCTCGGTCTCCAGGAACGCGGCCTGCAGCTGTGCGATCAGCTCCGGGTCGGGCCGCTCCCACAGCCCCCGGCTCGCCGCCTCCAGCAGTCGCTCGCTGATCCCGTGCAGCGCCCACGGGTTGGCGCCGGCCAGGAACTCCCGGTTGACCGGGTCGAGCACGTACTCCTGGGTCAGCTTCTCGTACATCCAGTCCGCGACCACGCCGGTGGTGGCGTCGTAGCCGAAGAGGTAGTCCACGGTCGCGGCCATCTCGAACGCGCCCTTGTAGCCGTGCCGGCGCATCGCCTCGATCCAGCGCGGGTTGACCACCCGGGCGCGGAAGACGCGGGCGGCCTCCTCGGTCAGCGTCCGGGTGCGGACGGTCTCCGGCCGGGTCGAGTCGCCGATGTAGGCGGTCGGCGCCTTGCCGGTGAGTGCCCGGACGGTGGCCACCATGCCGCCGTGGTACTGGAAGTAGTCGTCCGAGTCGGCGATGTCGTGCTCGCGGGTGTCGGTGTTCTTCGCGGCGACGGTGATCCGCTTGTACGCGGTCTCCATCTCCTCGCGGGCCGGCCGCCCGTCCAGCCCGCGCCCGTAGGCGTAGCCGCCCCAGACCGTGTACACCTCGGCCAGGTCGGCGTCGGTGCGCCAGTCCCGGCTGTCGATCAGCTGGAGCAGGCCGGCCCCGTAGGTGCCCGGGCGGGAGCCGAAGACGCGGACGGTGGCCTTGCGCTCGTCGCCGTGCACCGCGAGGTCGGCCTGGACGTGGGCGCGCACGAAGTTCTGCTCCGCGGGCTCCTCCTGGGCGGCGGCCAGGCGCACCGCGTCGTCCAGCAGGGCGACCACGTGCGGGAAGGCGTCGCGGAAGAAACCGGAGATGCGCAGCGTCACGTCGATGCGCGGGCGGCCCAGCTCCTCCAGGGTGATCGCCTCCAGGCCGGTGACCCGGCGCGAGGCGTCGTCCCAGACCGGGCGGACGCCGAGCAGGGCGAAGGCCTCGGCGATGTCGTCGCCGGCGGTGCGCATCGCGCTGGTGCCCCACAGCGACAGCCCGACCGAGGGCGGGTAGGCGCCGTCGTTGTCGGCGGTGTACCGCTCGACCAGCGAGGCGGCGAGTGCCTGGCCGGTCTCCCAGGCGAGCTTGCTGGGGACGGCCTTCGGGTCGACGGAGTAGAAGTTGCGGCCGGTCGGCAGCACGTTGACCAGGCCGCGCAGCGGCGAGCCGGACGGCCCGGCCGGGACGAAGCCGCCGCGCAGCGCGTGCAGCACCGCGTCCAGCTCGTCGGTGGTGGCCGCCAGCCGCGGCACCACCTGGGTGGCGGCGAAGGTCAGCACCTCGTGGACGGCCTCCGGCAGTCCGGCGGCGACCTTCTCCACCGCCTCGACCGCCCAGTCCTGCGCCTCCATGGCCTCGACCAGGGCGCGGGCCTGAGCCTCGGCGGCGTCGGTGGCGCCGAGGGAGAGCGCGGCCTCGTCCAGACCGAGCGCCTCGCGCAGACCGGGCAGTGCGCTGACGCCGCCCCAGATCTGGCGGGCGCGCAGGATGGCGAGCACGATGTTGACCCGGTCGGTGCCGGCCGGCGCCTGCCCGAGGACGTGCAGGCCGTCGCGGATCTGGGCGTCCTTGATCTCGCAGAGCCAGCCGTCGACGTGCAGCAGGAAGTCGTCGAAGCCGTCGTCCTCGGGGCGCTCGTCCAGGCCGAGGTCGTGGTCCAGCTTGGCGGCCTGGATGAGGGTCCAGATCTGGGCGCGGATCGCGGGCAGCTTGGCCGGGTCCATCGCGGCGATGTTGGAGTGCTCGTCCAGCAGCTGCTCCAGACGGGCGATGTCGCCGTAGGAGTCGGCGCGGGCCATCGGCGGGACGAGGTGGTCGACGAGGGTGGCATGGGCGCGGCGCTTGGCCTGGGTGCCCTCGCCCGGGTCGTTGACCAGGAACGGGTAGACCAGCGGCAGGTCGCCGAGGACGGCGTCCGGGCCGCACTCGGCGGACAGCGCCGCGGTCTTGCCGGGCAGCCACTCCAGGTTGCCGTGCTTGCCGAGGTGGATGACGGCGTGCGCGCCGAAGCCGCCGTCGGCCTGCGCGGCCTCGATCCAGCGGTAGGCGGCCAGGTAGTGGTGGCTCGGCGGCAGGTCGGGGTCGTGGTAGATGGCGACCGGGTTCTCGCCGAAGCCGCGCGGCGGCTGGATGAGGACGAGCAGGTTCCCGGAGCGGATCGCGGCCAGCACGATGTCGCCGTCCGGGTTCTGCGAGCGGTCGACGTACAGCTCGCCGGGGGCCGGGCCCCAGTGCTCCTCGACCCGCTCGCGCAGCGCCTGGGACAGCGTGGCGTACCAGCGGCGGTAGTCGGCGGCGGGGATGCGCACCGGGTTGCGGGCCAGCTGGTCCTCGGTGAGCCAGTCCTGGTCGTAGCCGCCCGCCGCGATCAGGGCGTGGATGAGGGCGTCGCCCTCGTGGGCGTCCTCCCGCGTGGCCTGGGCCTGGCCGTCCGTCTCCGCGGCCTCGTCGGCGCCGTCCGTCGCCGCGGTCCGGTCGTGGCCGTCCGTCGCCGTGGTCCGGTCGAGTGCGGCCCGATCGAGCGGGGGCTGGTCGAGGCCGGGCAGCTGGTCGCCCAGGTCCATGCCCTCCGCGCGCAGCCGGTGCAGCAGCCGCATCGCGCTGGCCGGGGTGTCCAGACCGACGGCGTTGCCGACCCGGGCGTGCTTGGTCGGGTACGCGGACAGTACGAGCGCGAGGCGGCGCTCGGCGGCCGGGATGTGCCGCAGTCGGGCGTGCTTGACGGCGGTGCCGGCCACCCGGGCGGCGCGCTCCGGGTCGGCGGCGTAGACGGTGAGGCCGTCCTCGTCCAGCTCCTTGAAGGAGAACGGGACGCTGATCAGCCGGCCGTCGAACTCCGGCACCGCGATCTGGGTGGCGGTGTCCAGCGGGGACAGGCCGTCGTCGCTGGTCTCCCACTGGGCGCGCGACCAGGTCAGGCAGAGCGCCTGCAGGATCGGCCGGTCCAGCGCGGCGAGCGCGCCCGCGTCCCAGGCCTCCTCGTCGCCGCCGGCCTGCGCGTCGGCGGGGCGGGTGCCGCCGGCGGCGAGCACGGTGGTGACGATCGCGTCGGCCTCGCCGAGCGCGGCCAGCAGTTCGGGCTCGGCGCCGCGCAGCGAGGCGCAGTAGTAGGCCCTGGCCTGCGCGCCCTGGTCCTCGATCGCCCGGCAGAGCGTCTCCACGAAGGCGGTGTTGCCGCTCATGTGGTGGGCGCGGTAGTAGAGCACCGCGACCGTCGGACCGGCCTGCGTACGGGCTTCGCGCTCCAGCGGGCCCCAGGCCGGGGCGGAGGCGGGCGGGGCGAAACCGTGGCCGGTCAGCAGCACGGTGTCGGAGAGGAAGGCGGCCAGCTCGGCGAGGTTGGCGGCGCCGCCGTGGGCGAGGTAGGCGTGCGCCTCGGCGGCGATGCCGGCCGGGACGGTGGACAGCTCCATCAGCTGGGCGTCGGGGGCCTGCTCACCGGTCAGTACGACCACCGGGCGGGGACCGGCCAGCAGGGCGTCCAGGCCCTCCTGCCAGGCGCGGCGGCCGCCGAGCAGGCGGACCACGACGAGGTCGGTGCCCTCCACCAGGGCGGGCAGGTCCGCGGGGGTGAGCCGGGCAGGGTTGCCGAGCCGGTAGCGGACCGGGCCCTCGGCGGCGCGGGCACTGAGCAGGTCGGTGTCGGACGTCGACAGCAGCAGGATCATGCGAAGGCCCTCCCGGCCTCGGAGCCGCCCCGAGCCGAAGGGCGCGCCGGCGTTGAAAGTGACGAGTGACTAGCGACTGGCGGGTGACTGGCGACTGATGAAGGACGAGCGGCTGGTGAAGGACAAGCGACTGACGAAGGAGCGGTCGCCGGGACGTCGGGGCACCGCCCGGTCGCCGGGCTGGGACGGGGCGTCGACGGAGGGTGCGGCGTCGACGGCCGGTGCGAGCACCGGGGGTACGAGGACGGCGGGTGCGAGCGCCCGGAGGCGTACGGGCGCCGGGCGCCCGTACGGGAAACGGGCGCGGGCATGCGACAGCGCAATGCTCTTCAAGCCTTCCTCGGGGTCCGCGCCCCGGGCCGGTGGAGGACGGCAGGAGTTCCTGGCTCCCGCGGCCGTCCGGTCTCCCGGTGAACCGCGGTCACAGTGGCGGGACCGCACCGGGTTTGCACCGGTTTCCTCCCCTGCGCCGTCGCTGGCGTGTGCACGGTCCGCGGGGACCGTCCGCCAGCATCGTACGGGGTGCGGCTGACCTGGGGGAGGGCGATCCCGGGGAGGCCGCTCGGAGCGCCCGGGGTGTGATGCAGCGGACGGAGGCAATCGATCCGATCATCTGTATGCTCGCGGCCATGCCACCGACACCCGACGCCACCGCGCCGGGCGCCGCGGTGCCCGACCGGGGGCGCGCGGACGCCTGCCCAGGGGCCCTTCGTCTACATGCGGCCGACGACGGCGCCCTGGCCCGGGTCCGCCTGCCCGGCGGCCTGTTGACGGTCCGTCAGGTACTGGCGCTGGCCGATGCCGCCGAGGCGCTCGGTGACGGCGAACTGGAGACCACCTCCCGCGGCAACGTCCAACTTCGCGGCCTGGCTTCGCACTGCGGGGCGGAACTCGCCGAACGGCTGCGCGCCGTCGCCCTGCTGCCCTCGGACACCCACGAGCGGGTACGCAACATCGTCGCCTCGCCGCTCGCCGGGCTCGACGCGTACGGCTTCGCCGACGTGCAGACCTGGGTGCGGGAGCTGGACGCGCGGCTGTGTGCGAGCGACTGGGCGGCCGGACTCTCCGGCAAGTTCCTGTTCGCGCTGGACGACGGGCGGGGCGACGTCGCCGCGCTCGACGCCGATGTGACATTGATCGCAGGCTCGGACGGGTCCGCGCTGCTGCGCCTCGGGCGGGCGGCCCACGGGCGCCCGGTGCCCGCGGGGCAGGCGGTGACGGCCGCGCTGGACGCGGCCCGGGCCTTCCTGGACGCGCTGCGGGCGGGCGGGCGCAAGGCCTGGCACCTGCGCGAGGCGACCGATCTGCTGCCGGCCGGTTCGGTGCCGCTGCCCGCCTTCGCCGGGGCGACGCCCGCGGTCGGCGTGGTGACGGGCGGTGCCCGGGCGGCGGGCCTTCTGGCGGCTGGCGCCGGAGCGGACGGTGCCTCGACGGGCGATGCCACGACGGGCGGGCTCTCGGTGGGCATGCGTTTCGGCCGGGCCACCGCCGCGCAGTGGCGGGAGCTCGCGGGCGCCTGCGCCGGGGAGGTCCGGCTGACGCCCTGGCGCGGCGCGGTACTGCCCGGGGCGCCGGCCGACCGGCTGCCCGCACTGGCGGCGGCCGGGTTCCGTACCGCGCCCGGCTCGCCCTGGGAGCGGGCCACCGCCTGCACCGGACTGCCGGGGTGTGCCAAGTCGCTGGCCGACGTCCGTTCGGACGCGGCGCGGGCGCTCGATACGGCGGCCTCCACCGGGGGCCAGCCTGCCGTCGGCCTGCCGGTGCACTGGTCGGGGTGTGAACGACGCTGCGGTCATCCGGCCGGGCGGTGGGTGGACGTGCTCGCCGTCGGGCAGGGCTACCGGGTGACGGTGAACGGTCCGGTGGCCGCCCGGGTGGCCGTGGACGTGACGAACGAGGAGATGGCCGAGGCGGTCGCCGAGGCCAGGAGGACCACGAAGTGATCGAGTACGAGAAGGACGGCGCGTCCATCTACCGCCAGTCCTTTGCCACCATCCGTGCGGAGGCCGATCTGGCCGCCCTCCCGGCGGACGTCTCCCAGGTCGCGGTGCGGATGATCCACGCCTGCGGGATGGTCGACCTGGTCGAGGACCTGGTGTACTCGCCCGGCGTGGTCGCCTCCGCGCGGGCGGCGCTGCGGGCCGGGGCGCCGATCCTCTGCGACGTCAACATGGTGGCGAGTGGCGTCACCCGCAAGCGGCTGCCCGCCGACAACGAGGTCGTCTGTACCCTCACCGACCCGTCCGTGCCGGAGCTCGCCCGGAAGATGGGCAACACCCGCAGTGCCGCCGCCATGGAACTGTGGCTGCCCCGGCTGGAGGGCGCGGTGGTGGCCGTCGGCAACGCGCCGACCTCGCTGTTCCGGCTGCTGGAGATGATCGAGGCGGGCGCGCCGCGCCCGGCCGCGGTGATCGGCGTACCGGTCGGTTTCATCGGTGCCGCGGAGTCCAAGCAGGCCCTGGCCGAGCACCCGTCCGGCCTGGAGCACCTGGTGGTGCGCGGCCGGCGCGGTGGCAGCGCGATCGCCGCCGCCGCCGTCAACGCGATTGCGAGCGAAGAAGAGTGACGGATCTTCAAATCTCCGGTGCCGGGCGGCTCTACGGCGTCGGGCTCGGCCCGGGAGACCCGTCGCTGGTGACCGTCCGCGCGGCCGAACTCATCGGCAAGGCCGACGTGGTGGCGTACCACAGCGCCCGGCACGGCCGGTCCATCGCGCGCTCGATCGCCGAGCGGTATCTGACGGATGGTCAGATCGAGGAGAAGCTGGTCTACCCGATCACGGTCGAGACCACCGACCACCCGGGCGGCTACCGGGGCGCGCTGGACGACTTCTACGAGGAGGCCGCCGCCCGGCTGGCCGCCCACCTGGACGCCGGGCGCGACGTCGTGGTCCTCGCCGAGGGCGACCCGCTGTTCTACGGCTCGTACCAGCACATGCACAAGCGGCTCGCGCACCGGTACCCGACCGAGGTGGTGCCGGGCGTGACCTCCCTCAGTGCCGCGGCCGCCCGGCTCGGGCAGCCGCTGACCGAGGCCGAGGAGACGCTCACCGTCATCCCGGGCACGCTGCCCGAGGAGGAGCTGACGGCGCGGATCGCCGCCGCCGACTCCGCCGTGATCATGAAGCTGGGGCGCACCTTCCCGGCCGTCCGGCGGGCGCTGGAGCGGGCCGGGCGGCTCGACGACGCGCAGTACGTCGAGCGCGCGTTCATGGACGGGGAGCGCATCGCGCCGCTCGCGGAGGTCGAGGGCGACAGCGTCCCGTACTTCGCGGTCGCGGTGCTGCCGAGCAAGGTCGCGCCGCTGGAACCGGTGGAGCCGCTGGACCGGCGGGCGGACGGCGCGGGCGCCGTGACCGTCGTCGGCACCGGACCGGCCGGGCCGCTCTGGCTCACCCCGGAGGCGCGCGGCGCCCTGGCCGAGGCGACCGACCTGGTCGGCTACACCACCTACCTGGACCGGGTGCCCGAGCGGCCGGGGCAGCGGCGGCACGGCTCGGACAACAAGGTGGAGTCGGAGCGCGCCGAGTACGCCCTCGAACTGGCCCGGCGCGGGCGCAAGGTCGCGGTGGTGTCCTCGGGCGACCCGGGCGTCTTCGCGATGGCCACCGCCGTGCTGGAGGTCGCCTGCGAGGAGGCCTACCGGGACGTCCCGGTGCGGATCGTGCCAGGGATGACGGCGGCGCACGCGGCCGCCTCCCGGGCCGGCGCCCCGCTCGGGCACGACTACGCGGTGGTGTCGCTGTCGGACCGGCTCAAGCCCTGGGACGTGGTGGCCCGCAGGCTGCGCGCGGCGGCCGAGGCGGACCTGGTGCTCGCGCTCTACAACCCGGGTTCGAAGTCGCGCACCACGCAGGTCGCCCTCGCCCGGGACCTGCTGCTGGAGTACCGCGCGCCGCAGACGCCCGTGGTGATGGCGCGCGATGTGGGCGGGCCGACCGAACGCGTCCGGATCGTCCGGCTGGGCGAGCTGGATCCGGCGCTGGTCGACATGCGGACGATCCTGCTGGTCGGCTCCTCGCAGACCCAGGCGGTCGAGCGGGGCGGAGGCGTGCAGGTCGTCTGGACGCCGCGGCGCTACCCGGAGGCGTGACGGCCGACGGCTGATGGCCGACGACGAACAGATGACAGCTAACAGATTTCATCATCTGTTAGCTGTCATCTGTTTTCTGTTCGTCGTCAGCCGTCAGTCGCTGTCCGCCAGCCGCCGCCCGCTCCCGTCACCGGGTCGGCTTGGTGATCAGCAGCTCCGTGTTGTGGTCCTCGCCCGCGCCCAGCAGCGCCGTCGGCCGGCCGTTCGGGTCGTTGTACGACAGCTCGCGGTACAGCGCGGCCAGGTTGGCGTCCGAGGTGCCGGCGAAGTCCGTGTCGTACGGTGCGGAGGACTCGATCAGCGTCGTGAACAGGGAGAGCGTGCCGTCCCCGTTGTCCGCGATCTCGATGATGCGCCCGTGCTGCGGGTAGTCGATGTGCGAGGCGGTGTTGATCTCCCAGAACGCCCGCTCCGGCACCGCGTGGCCGTGCGCCGTGATCTTGTTCATGTGGGTGTGCCCGTTCACCCACGCGACCACGTTCGGGTAGCGCTGGAGCAGCGCCACCAGCTCGTTGCCGTCGTGTCGCTTCTCGAAGATGTTGCGCGGGTCGGGCAGCAGGTTGCCCATCGTGGTGCTGGTGTGGTGGCTGAACAGCAGGATCACGTCGTCCGTGCTGCCGCCCGCGACCCTGTGCCCGTCGGTGTCGTACCAGTGCCCGCTGTGCGCCTTCAACTGCTGCTCCAGCCAGCGCAGTTGCGCGGTGCCCAGCGAACCGTCCGCGAACCCGGCCTGGTTGGTGGTGTCCAGGCTGATGCCGACCACCTTCTCCGAGATGCGGAAGGAGTAGTAGAGCTTGCCGCTGCCCACCATGTCCGAGGTGAAGCCGTGCCCGTACGGGCCCGCACCGGTGTGCGCAGGGTCCAGGTGGGCCTTGGCGAACTCCTTGAGCGTGAACGGCCGTCGGCGCTCGTCCGGGGTGATCCGGCGCACCGCATCGCCGTCCGCGAGGAGCTTGGCGAGCAGCAGCGCAGCGCCGGCCGGGTCGCGGCGCAGCGAGTCCATCAGCTGGGCCGCGTCCGCGTCGTTGCAGCCCTCCAGCTTGTACTGGCCGGTGTAGAGGTCGTTCAGCAGACCGAGGTCCGGCAGCGAACCCTCAAGGCTGTCATCGTGGTTGCCGACCGTCGTGTACCAGGGCGTGTGCAGACCCGGCGCGTCGAACGGGCGGCCGGCGGCGCCGAGGAAGCCCGGTATCTGCGGGAAGCCCTTCGCCTTGTACCCGTCACTGTAGGAGAGTTCGGGGTTCCAGTAGGCCGCGTTGCCCGAGTTCTGCACGCCTTCGTAGCGGTTGGGGTCACCGGTGTTCTGGGCGAGTCGGCCGCCGCCCATGACGGTGAGGTACCAGTCGAGTTCGACCTGCTCGTGGTTGTCGGTGTTGTCGCCGGTGGCCATCACCATGCTGAACGGCATCCCGGTGTACGGGCCACCGTCGAGCGAGTTGACGCGCTCGACGAGGGCCGAGACGCCACGGGCGTTCAGGGCCTCCTGCGGCCGGTACGCGCTGCCGTTGAACCGGGCCAGGTACTCGAAGCGCACCGGGGACTCGGTGTCCACCAGGTGCAGGTCGCTGAACTGGACGAAGCTGGCCAGCCCGGTCCGGCGGTCGTCCCGCCCGGTGCCCGGCGCTGCCAGATCGCCGCGCACCACCAGCGGCCAGCCCGGCCCCGCTGTCAGCCGCTTGTACGCGCCGGCGCCGACGGGCGTGGCCACCTGGTCGAGCGTGGTGCCGGTGACCTTGACCGCCCGCGCGGCGGTGGCCGCCAGCGCGCGCTCACGTTCCGCCGCCGAGGCGAACTGCGCGCCGCCCAGCGACAAGGCCGCCCAGGCGGCGGCCACCGACGTACCCGTCAGGAACGTACGCCGATTCATCCCTGCCACAAAAACCCCCACATGCTGATGTCCCGGCCGGACAACCCGGCCACCGGACCCCGTGTCATGAACCCGCTCTCTGGCGGACCGCCAGATTACTCGCGGGTAGGCGTGGGGTGCGAGCCCGGTGCGGAGAACTCTTCGGGAACGCGGGGCGGTGGCCTCTGCACAGCTCGCGCACCGGGCCGCAGAGCCCGCTCCCACCGCCCCCGGCCGGAGCCCGGCCAGGCGAATGGGGGAAAATCGGTACCGGCGGTCGATGCCGCAGCACCCCTACAGAGCCGGAAGCGAGACGCAGGTGGCCAAAGCGGAAGCCGGAACGGCAGCCGGAGCCGGAGTCGAAGCGGCAGCTGGACCGGGAGCCGAGGCCGGAGGCCGGGCTGGCCAGCTCAAGAGCAGCGGCCTGCGGCACGGCTGGACGACGGGCGCCTGCGCCACCGCCGCCACCAAGGCCGCGTACACCGCGCTGCTCACCGGCGAGTTCCCGGACCCGGTGACCATCACCCTCCCCAAGGGCCAGCAACCCGCCTTCGCCCTCGCCGCCGAGGACCTGGCCGTGAGCGACTCGGCCACGAACGGTCTGGCCGCCGAGGACCTCACCACGCGGGACCGCTCCGCCGACCCGTCCGGGCGGGCGAGCGCCATGGCCGCCGTGGTCAAGGACGCCGGCGACGACCCGGACGTCACCCACGGCGCGCTGATCCGCGCGACGGTCCGGGCCGGCGAGCCCGGCACCGGCGTGGTGTTCCGGGCCGGCCCGGGGGTGGGGACGGTCACCAAGGCGGGCCTGCCACTGCCCGTCGGCGAGCCCGCGATCAACCCGGTGCCCCGGCAGATGATCCGCGACGCCGTGGCCGAGGTGGCCGCCGCGCACGGCGGCAGCGGGGACGTGGTGGTGGAGATCTCCGTGGACCACGGCGAGGAGATCGCCCGTTCCACCTGGAACCCCCGGCTCGGCATCCTCGGCGGCCTGTCCATCCTCGGCACCACCGGCATCGTCGTCCCCTACTCCTGCTCCGCCTGGATCGACTCCATCCGCCGCGGCGTGGACGTGGCCCGCGCGGCGGGGCGCACCCACGTGGCCGGCTGCACCGGTTCGACCTCCGAGAAGGTCGCGGTCGCCGTGCACGGGCTGCCCGAGGACGCGCTGCTGGACATGGGTGACTTCGCCGGCGCGGTCCTCAAGTACCTCAAGCGCCATCCGGTGCCCCGGCTGACCATCGCGGGCGGCTTCGCCAAGCTGTCCAAGCTCGCCGCCGGCCACCTGGACCTGCACTCGGCGCGCTCCCAGGTGGACAAGGGGTACCTGGCCGAACTGGCGCGGCTCGGCGGGGCGGACGGGGCGTTGTCGGAGGCGGTGGCCGCGGCCAACACCGGGCTGGAGGCGGTGCAGTTGTGCCGGGCAGCCGGGGTGCCGCTGGGCGATCTGGTCGCCGCGGCGGCGCGGGCGACGGCGCTCGGCGTGCTGGTCGGTTCGCCGGTGGCGGTGGACGTGATCTGCATCGACCGCGCGGGCACCATCGTCGGCCGGGCGGAGCCGCTCGGGCCGTGACACTGTCACAGAATCCCGGCAACATCGCCTGGTGATGTGAAGATCTGACGTCTATACGGGGTGAGAAATGGACAAAAGGAGCGTCATACTCACCCCTGGTTCTCTCGTCATCTCAACCATGAGATATGGTCTGGCGAGTGACAGGCGACTACCTCACCCGTATCGGCACCCTCATCCGTACCGCGCGCCAGCACCGCGGCTGGTCCCAAGCGCAGCTCGGCGAGGCCCTCGGCACCAGCCAGAGCGCGGTCAACCGCATCGAGCAGGGCAAGCAGAACGTCAGCCTTGAGATGATCGCCCGCATCGGCGAAGCCCTCGACAGCGAGATCGTCTCCCTCGGCTACTCCGGCCCGATGCACCTGCGGGTCGCCGGCGGCACCCGACTCTCCGGCGCCATCGACGTCCGCAGCAGCAAGAACGCGTGCGTCGCGATCCTCTGCGCCTCGCTGCTGACCACCGGTCGCACCACCCTGCGCAGCGTCGCCCGGATCGAGGAGGTCTACCGCATCCTCGAGGTCCTCACCAGCATCGGCGTCAAGAGCCGCTGGACCAACGAGGGCCGCGACCTCGAACTCACCCCGCCCGCCGAGCTCGACCTCGCCGCGATGGACGTCGAGGCGGCCCGCCGCACCCGCAGCGTGCTGATGTTCCTCGGCCCGCTGATGCACCGCGCCAACCGCTTCGCCATCCCGTACGCGGGCGGCTGCGACCTCGGCACCCGCACCGTCGAGCCGCACCTGACGGCGCTGCGCCGCTTCGGCCTGGAGGTCGCCACCACCGGCGGTGCCTACCACGCCTCGGTCGAGCCGGGCACCCCGCTGGACCGCCCGATCGTGCTGACCGAGCGCGGGGACACCGTCACCGAGAACGCCCTGCTGGCCGCCGCCCGGCACGACGGCGTGAGCGTCATCCGCAACGCCTCGCCCAACTACATGGTCCAGGACCTCTGCTTCTTCCTGGAGAAGCTGGGCGTGCGGATCGAGGGCGTCGGCACCACCACCCTCACCGTCCACGGCGTCCCCGAGATCACCTGCGACGTCGACTACACGCCGGCCGAGGACCCGGTGGAGGCCATGAGCCTGCTCGCCGCCGCCGTCGTCACCTCCTCCGAGCTGACGATCCGCCGGGTGCCGATCGAGTTCCTGGAGATCGAACTCGCGGTGCTGGAGGGCATGGGCCTCGACTACGACCGCACCCCCGAGTACCGGGCCCACAACGGCCACACCCGCCTGGTCGACCTCACCGTGCGGCCGTCGAAGCTGACCGCTCCGATCGACACCATCCACCCGATGCCGTTCCCCGGCATCAACATCGACAACGTGCCGTTCTTCGCCGCCATCGCCGCGGCCGCCCACGGCACCACGATGATCCACGACTGGGTCTACGACAACCGCGCCATCTACCTCACCGAGCTGACCCGCCTCGGCGCCGACGTCAAGCTCCTCGACCCGCACCGCGTCCTGGTCCAGGGTCCCACCCGCTGGCGCGCCGCCGAGATGATGTGCCCGCCGGCCCTCCGCCCCGCGGTCGTCATCCTCCTGGCCATGCTCGCCGCCCAGGGCACCTCCGTCCTGCGCAACGTCTACGTCATCAACCGCGGCTACGAGGACCTCGCCGAGCGCCTCAACTCCATCGGCGCCCAGATCGAGACCTTCCGCGACATCTGACAGCCACCCGGCCCGCCGGCCGGCCTCACCCTCCGAGGCCGGCCGGCGGCTCGTTCCCCGCTGCCGCTTGTCGGGGCTATTCGCCGGTGGTGCCGTCGAGGTGTTCGCGCAGGAGGTCGGCGTGGCCGTTGTGGCGGGCGTACTCCTCGATCATGTGGGTGAGGATCCAGCGCAGCGAGTAGACCTCCTCGCCGTAGTGGCCCAGGACGTCCAACGAGTCGGCGGCGGCGACGAGTTCCCGGGCGTGGTCGCACTCGCGGCGCCAGATCGTGAAGGCCTCGTCCGGGTCGGCGGTGTCGGCGTCGAACTCGGCGAAGGAGCCGTCGGGGTGCTTCCGGAAACCGGGCCGGCCCTCGTTGTCGAGGACGTTGCGGAACCAGCTGCGTTCCACCTCGGCGAGGTGGCGGACCAGGCCGAGCAGGGAGAGTCCGGAGGGTTCGAGGGCGCGGGTACGGAGCTGTTCGGCGGTGAGGTCGGCGCACTTCAGCGCGAGGGTGTCGCGCTGGTAGTCGAGGAAGCTGGCCAGGGTGGCCCGTTCGTCGGCGGTGCGCAGGGTCGTGGTGCGGTGATCGTCTGCCATCGGCCCATCCTGCCGATGCGGCGGCGAATTCGCGCGGTGCTTTCGCACGGTGGGACGAGTTGGACGAGCCGGATCGGTCGGCCCGGGCTAGCGCAGGTGCTCCAGCCACCGCACCGCGCCGGGTACGTCCGGGGCCACCGGCACGCCGTCCGGCAGCGGTGGGCGCTCCACGACGACCACCGGCAGCCCGAGTTCGCGGGCGGCGGTGAGCTTGGGTGCGGTCGCGGCGCCGCCGCTGTCCTTGGTCACCAGGACGTCGATCCGGTGCTCGCGCAGCAGCGCCCGTTCGCCGTCGAGCGTGAACGGGCCCCGGTCCAGCAGGACTTCGAGCACGGACGGCAGTGGCGGCTCGGGCGGGTCCACCGAGCGGGCGAGGAAGTGCAGTTCGTCGAGGTGGGCGAAGGTGGCGATGCCCTGCCGTCCGGTGGTGAGGAAGACTCGCCGCCCGAGGCCGGGCAGGACCTCGGCGGCCGCGGCGAGCGAGGGGACGGGGTGCCAGCGGTCCCCGGGGACCTGCGTCCAGCCGGGCCGCCGCAGTGCCAGCAGCGGCACCTCGGCGATGGCGGCCGCGAGCGCCGCGTTGCGGGACATCCCGGCGGCGAACGGGTGGGTGGCGTCCACGACGGCGTCCACCCGTTCGCCGCGCAGCCAGGCGCTCAGCCCGTCCGGACCGCCGAAGCCGCCGATCCTCACCTCCCCGGCGGGCAACCGGGGTTGGGCGACCCGGCCGGCCAGTGAGCTGGTGACCCGCAGGGACGGCAGCTCGACGAGCGCGGCGGCCAACGCCCGGCCCTCCGTCGTTCCGCCCAGGATCAGGACGTGTCTCGGCACGGCCGCCATCACGCTCCGCAGGGCTCGTGCGGGCGTTCGCGCTCCGCCGAGTAGAGGTGGCTGTCACGGAACTGCTCGGCGGCCAGCGTCCGTCCGACGATGATGACCGCGGTGCGGACCACGCCCGACGCCTTGAGCTGCTCCGCGATGTCGGCGAGGGTGCCGCGTAGCACCAACTCGTCCGGCCGGCTGGCCATCGCGACGACGGCGGCGGGGCAGTCGGCGCCGTAGTGGGGGAGCAGTTGCTCGACGACGTCGTCCACGTACCCGGCGGCCAGGTGCAGCACGAGCAGGGCGCCGCTTCGGCCGAGGGTGGCCAGGTCCTCGCCCTCGGGCATCGGGGTTGCGCGCTTGGCGATCCGGGTGAGGATGACGGTCTGGCCGACGGTCGGCACCGTCAACTCCCGCTTGAGCGCGGCCGCCGCGGCGGCGAAGGCGGGCACGCCGGGGACGACCTCGTACGGCACGCCTGCCGCGTCGAGGCGACGCATCTGCTCGGCGACGGCGGAGAAGACGGACGGGTCGCCGGAGTGCAGTCGGGCCACGTCCTGTCCGGCCCGGTGTGTGCGGACCAGCTCGGTGATGATCTGGTCCAGGTTGAGCTGCGCGGTGTCGATGAGGCGGGTGCCCGGCGGGCACTCGGCGAGGAGTTCGCGCGGCACCAGGCTGCCGGCGTAGAGGCAGACCTCGGCGCGGGCCAGGATGCGCTGGCCGCGCAGGGTGATCAGATCGGCGGCGCCCGGGCCGGCGCCGATGAAGTAGACGGTCACGAGGCTTCCTCCTGGGGGGTGTTGGGCTTGACGGCGGACCACTGGGTGACCGGCATGGCCTGCCGCCACCCGGTGAAGCCGCCCACCGGGACGGCATGCGCGACGGCGAGCCGCAGCAACTCGCCGCCGTGGCGCCGGTACCATTCGGTGAGCAGCGCCTCGGACTCCAGCGTCACGGTGTTGGCGACCAGCCGCCCGCCCGGTCGCAGGGCCGCCCAGCAACTGTCCAGCAGGCCGGGCGCGGTGAGGCCGCCACCGATGAACACCGCGTCAGGGGTCGGGAGTTCGGCGAGCGCGGCGGGGGCGGGGCCGGTCACCACGCGCAGCCGCGGCACGCCCAGCGCGGCGGCGTTGCGGGCGATCCGCTCGGCCCGGACCGGGTCGCGCTCGATGCTGACGGCTTGGCAGTCGCGGTGGGCGCGCAGCCACTCGACGGCGATCGAGCCGGATCCGCCGCCGACGTCCCAGAGCAGTTCGCCGGGGGAGGGGGCGAGGGTGGCGAGGGTGGCGGCGCGGACGTGCCGCTTGGTGAGCTGACCGTCGCTCTCGTACGCTGCGTCGGGCAGGCCGGGGACGAGCGAGCCGCGCGGGCCGTCGCCCAGCTCGACCGCGATGACGTTCAGCGGGTCGCCGGGCGGGTGTGGCCAGCCGTCGGCCGGGCCGTCGAGCTGCCGCTCGGTCGGGCCGCCGAGTTGTTCGAGCACCCGCAGACGGGCGGTGCCGAAGCCGCGTGCGACGAGCAGTGTGGCGACGGCGGCGGGCGTCGCGGCATCGGCGCTGAGCACGAGCAGGCGGCGGCCGGGGTGGAGGGCCAGGGTGAGGGTGTCCAGCGGGCGGCCGACCAGGCTGACCACCTCGGTGGACTCCAGCGGCCAGCCGAGTCGGGCGCAGGCGTAGGAGATCGAGGAGGGGTGCGGCAGGACGCGCAGCCGCTCGGCGCCGACCGTCTCGGCGAGGGCGCGGCCGATGCCGTAGAACATCGGGTCGCCGCTGGCCAGGACGGCCACCCGGCGGTCGGCGTGTGCGGTGAGCAGCCCGGGGACGGCCGGGCGCAGCGGGGACGGCCACGGGATGCGCTCGGCGGCGACCTCGTCGCGGGGGAGGAGGTCCAGCTGCCGGGGGCCGCCGACGACCACCTCGGCCGCCCGCAGCGCGGCTTGGCCGGTGGCGGAGAGGCCGGGCCAGCCGTCGGCCCCGATCCCGACGACGGTGATCGGGAGTGGCAGCTCGGGCACCGGGTGGCTCCTTGTCGTTCGGCGGGCCGTGAGGCGGAAAAGCAGGCGGCCGGGGCAGCCTACCTGGCGGTATGCGGCCGACCGTCGGCCGGAGGGGGCCGGGAAGCGGGGAGCGGAGGCAGCCGACGGGTAACAGATAACAGATGACAGCTAACAGATTTTGAAATCTGAAAGCTGAAAGTTGTCGATTGTCATCTGTCAGCCGTGATCCGTCACCTGTCCGCCCAGTCCCCCGACTCGATCACCGCCGGATGCTCCCGCAGTCGGTTCGCAGCGGCCGGCCCGGCGAGGTACACCCACGCGTCCCGGACCTCGCCCGCCGCCGTCCGAACCGGCAACCGTCGTCGTACGTACAGACCCGTCCCGTCCGCCCGGCAGTCCTCCAGCCGGTCCAGCGCCGCGAGCGCCCCGGCGTACGCGCCCGGGCGAACGGTGATCAGTTCACCCACGATCCGGCGCCCGGGCGTCGCATCCGGCACCGCGTACGGGTACCCGGGCCCGTCGTGCAGCGCGGCGCCGTCCAGCACGGCCGGCCGGATGTCGGCGCAGCGCCCGGTCAGGTGGGCGGCATGGTTGCGGCCGCCGCTGCGCAGGGTGCCGTAGACGAAGAAGGGCAGGGACTCCTCGGGCACGGGCGTCACCTCCTGGCTGGGGGAGCGCCCACGGTACGTCCTCGCGCCCCCTCCGTGATACCCACTGCGCCCGGCCCGGCCGCCGGGCGGCGGCTGTGCCTTGGCGGGTGTCGGCTGGGTGTCGGCGGGTGTCAGAGGGCGTGCGGGGGCGTGCCCGTCCACCAGTTGCCGGGGGCGTCGGGGTCGCGGCTGGTCCAGTACTCCATGATCGCGTTGATGAACTCGGTCGCGGAGAGGGTGCCGTCGCCGTCGCGGTCGAGGTGGCGGAAGGCCTCGTCGGCGTCGTCGCGGGAGAGTCCGGCGAAGTGGCCGCGCTGGAAGACGAAGAACTCGCCGGCGTCGACCGTTCCGCTGCGGTCGGTGTCGGCGATGGCGAGGAAGGCGGCCGCGAGTGCGCCGATGCTGGTCTGCGCGGCCTCGGGGTCGTCGGCGAGCGAACCGGTCGACCGGACGAACTGTTCGCGGGTGATCGTCTCGGTGCCGGCGGGCAGAGGGGCGAGGTGCAGGTCGTGCCAGATCGTCAGGTAGGCGCGGACGATGACGGCCTCGGCCGCCGAGCCCTCCTGGTGGCCGAGCGAGCGGGCGACCGAGTGGCCCATGAGGACGTGGTCCCGTTCGGTGAGGAGCCCGTCACCGTCGGCGTCGAGGTGGTCGAAGCCGTGATTGAGCTTGGCTATGAGCAGATCGTTCGACAATGCGCCCCCTCGGTTGGCGATCACTACGACACGTCGCCAGCACGCTAACCCCTTGAGCCGCGCCTGCGCAGCCGAACGACCTGCGAACGGCCGTTCAGGCGCGGCCCGCGGACTCGGGCGGCGTGGACGGCGGAGGACCCGTCCGTTCTGGTCGCCGGACAGTCCCTAGCCGTCCAGGTGCTCGGCCCAGACGTAGGCCTCGGGGAGCAGGTCGAGGACGGGCAGGGCGAGCAGCTCCGTTCCCCGCTGGACGATGATCCTGGCGTCCGGGAAGTAGTCGAGGAGCACCTGCCGGCAGCGCCCGCACGGCGGTACGACGCCTCGGCCCTGGTCGGCGACCGCGACGACCGTGGTGAGGTCGTACGCGCCCTGGCCGGCGGCCGCGCCGATGAGGACGAGCTCCGCGCACGGACCGCCGGTGAAGTGGTAGACGTTCACGGCCGTGACGATCCGCCCGTCGGCGTTGCGTCCGGCGGCCGCGACGGTGTGGTTGTCGGCGCGGGTGTAGCGCCGGGCCACCGCCCGGGCGGCCTCGACGAGCTCGTGGTCGACGTCCTGCTGGTCGGTGGCCTCGCGGTCGGTGGCCGCGCGGTCGGTGGCCGCGCGATCTCCGGCGGTGTGATCACTGGCGGACATATTCGCTACACCTCCCTGATCGAACATGCCAGGCTTCGAGCATGGACCGTCCGCCCCTGATCGTGCCAACGCTCCCCGCCGGGCCCTTCGCCCTCCGCCCCTGGCGCCTCACCGACCTCGCCGTGGTCCGCGAGGCGGCCGCCGACCCGTACATCCCGCTGGTCACCACCGTCCCGGCCGCCCCCGCCGGGTGCGACGACGCGGCCGGCCGGGCGTTCGTCGAACGGCAGTGGGCGAAGGCGGTGGACGGCACCGGCTACTCCTTCGCCGTGGCGGGCCGGGCGGACGACCGGGTCGTCGGCTTCGTCGGGCTGTTTCCGCAGGTCGACGGCCGGTCCTCGATCGGCTACTGGACGGCCGCCTCGGCGCGCGGCCGCGCGGTGGCCGGGCACGCCCTGCGGACGGTCGCCGACTGGGCGCTGGACGACCTCGGCCTCGCCCGGCTGGAGCTGTACATCGAACCCTGGAACACCGTCTCCCTCCGGGTCGCCGAGCGGATCGGCTTCCGACGCGAGGGCCTGCTGCGCAGCCACCGCACCGTCGGCGACGAGCGCCGCGACATGTACCTCTACGCGCTGCTCCCCACCGACCCCCGCTAGGGCCCGCCCGGCCGATCTTGCTAGGGCCCGTCCTAGGGCCTGTCTGTAGTCGTGATCAGTGCGGTCTGTTTCGGACCCGAGGGGCACGCCGAGCTGGTAGAACGCTGCGGTGACGCGACGTGAACTGAGCGATGGTGACTGGGAACTGATCGAGCCGTTTCTGCCGATCGGGCGGTACGGCCCTTTCCCGCAGCGCCTACGAGAGCAGTTCGAGGGCATCATCAGGCGGTTCCGCACTGGCAGCCAATGGCGAGAGATGCCGGAGGAGTTTGGGGCCTGGCAGACGGTCTACGGCCGCTTCACCCAGTGGCGCGACGTCGGTATGTTCGCCGCGCTGATGGAGGGGATGATCGCCGAGGCCGCTCGGCGCGGCGAGGCAGACATGTCTTTGGTCAGCGTGGACTCCACGGTGGCCCGCGCCCATCACGACGCGGCCGGGATGGCGGTGGAATCGGAGGTCCTGGCGGCGCTGGAAGAGGCCGCGGCACAGGAAAAGGGGCCGCGGAAACCGGGCAAATCGCCCCGGCGACCGGCGACTCGCCGCCTGGGGAGTCCCAGCGGGCCGAGCGCCGACGGCTGCGTCGGCGTCGCCGGGCCCGGCTCAAGGCGGCGGCCCTGGGTCGCTCGCGCGGTGGGCTGACCAGCAAGGTCCACCTCGCGGCAGACCGGCGATGCCGCCCGCTGGCGTTCGTGCTCACACCTGGGCAGGCCGCCGACAGCCCCCGATTCGTCGCGGTGTTGGAGAAGGTCAAGGTGCGCGGACCGGTGGGTCGTCCGCGCACCCGACCGGACGCGGTAGCTGCCGATAAGGCGTACTCCTCGCGGGCGAACCGCGCCTACCTGCGCAGACGCGGGATCAAGGCGGTCATCCCGGAGAAGGCCGATCAGGCCGCGAACCGCAAGAAGCGCGGCAGGGACGGCGGCCGACCGGTGGCCCATGACGCTGAGCGGTACAAGGAGCGCAACACGGTGGAACGCTGCATCAACAAGATCCGGGCATGGCGGGGCCTGGCCACGCGCTACGACAAGACGCCGGCGAGCTACATGGCGGGGCTCCAACTACGCGGATCCATCATCTGGATGCGCAGCCTCAACCCGGGGCTGCGGTCGCGGCGCCCGGCTGGAAATGCGGACACCGCGACCGCGCAGGTCAGGCCGGCGAGGTGATCGGTCGGCCGAAGTGCCGGGCGAAGAACCTGACCGCACTGTCGGCCTCGAACCGGGGCAGCTCCTTGTGCTTGCCCGAGTTCACGTGCAACGACTTCTCCTTCGAGGCGAAGGCGTCGAACAGTGCGAGACCCTCCTCGCGCGTGATGTGCTCGTCGTCCCACTGCAGGTCGAACTCGATCGGGATGGTGATCTGCTTCGCCTTCTCGGCCAGGGTATCGGGCCAGTGCTGGCCGAAGACCGCGGCGGAGATCCTGGGTTCGACCGCCACGAACGGGATGCCGATTGCGGTGCCCATGTTGATGCCCCAGAAGCCGACCAGCCCGTCGGTGCCGATCTCCGGGAGCTCCTGGAGTGCGTCCAGCATCGCCCGATACTCGGGCACGGCCAGCTCCGCCAGGTGGTCGTTGTAGCGCACGACGATCGGGCCCTCCGGCTCGCCCGCCGCCCGTGCCGCGAACAGGGCGGCGATCTCCGCCTCGTCGTGCGCCGTGCGCGGCCGGTCGCCGTGACCGGGCGCGTCGATGACGGCGACGTGGAAGCCGCAGCCAGCCACCAGGAGTCGGGCGCGGCCGGACATCGCCGGGTGCTTCTTGTGGTTGCCGCCACCGTGGGCCATCAGGATCAGGGGCGCGCGGTCGGCTGCATTGGAGGCCGGCGACCAGAGGACACCGGGGACATCGCCTACGGTGAAGTCGCGCTCAAGCATGCCGTTCGACGACGACTCGGCGGTGAATTGGAGAGAGTGCATGGGGTGTTGCCTTTCGGGAGTGCCTTGTTATCGAGGCGCTCCCGGCGACACCTGCATCAATCTCCCGACCGTGACGAGAGGGGGAGCACCCACATGGATACAGCGTTCATGGGTCTCACCTCCTCGGGCGGCTTCACGGTCGAGTGAAAGCTACCAGCCTGATGATCATCCCCTCAACCCTTTTCCCCGCCACGTCATCACGACTCCAGACAGGCCCTAATGGACCGCCGCCAGTAGTTCCCTGGTGTACTCGGTGTGCGGGGCGCTGAACAGGCGGTCGCGGTCGGTGGACTCGACCAGCCGGCCTCGGTGCATCACGGCGACCCGGTCGCAGAAGTGCCGCACGACGGCGAGGTCGTGCGAGACGAACAGGAAGGCGACGCCCAGGCGTTCGCGCAGCTCCATCAGCAGGTTGAGCACCTGCGCCTGGACCGAGACGTCGAGCGCCGACACCGGCTCGTCCGCGATGATCAGGCGCGGCTGCGGGGCGAGCGCCCGGGCGATGCCGATCCGCTGGCGCTGCCCGCCGGAGAACTCGTGCGGGTAGCGGTCCAGGTGGGTGGCGGGCAGTCCGACCTGCTCCAGCAGTTCGGCTGAGCGTTCCCGCCGCTGCGCCGCGTCGAGCGAGGTGTGCAGGCGCAGCGGGGTGTCGAGGGTCTGGGCGACGGTGCGACGCGGGTTGAGCGAGGCGTACGGGTCCTGGAAGACCAGCTGGATCTCACGGCTGAGCCTGCGCCGCAACTCCCGGTCTGGGCGGGTGACGTCCTTCCCGTCGTACAACACCCGTCCTCCGGTGGGCTGTTGGAGGCCTGCCAGGACGCGTGCGGTGGTGGACTTGCCGGAGCCGGACTCGCCGACCAGTCCGAGCGTCTCACCGGGCGCGATGCGCAGTCCGACGCCCTCGACCGCCCGGACGGGCTCTGCGCGCAGCCCGGGGAAGCGGCGCCGCCCGGGGAAGTGGACGGCGAGGTCCGCCACCTCGACCAGCCGGCGCTCTGGTCGCCCGACGACCCGGGGCGCGAATTCGGCGATGGGTGACGGATCGTCAACAGTCGGCAGTGGCGTGCCGGGTACCGACTCCAGGGTGAGCGCCGCCCCCACCAGCGCGCGGGTGTACGGCTCTCGCGGCGCGGCCAGCAGCTCGGCGGTCGGCGCGGACTCGACCTGGACGCCGCCGCGCAGTACGAGCGTGCGGTCCGTCGTCCCCGCGACCACGCCGAGGTCGTGGCTGACCAGCAGTACGGCGGTGCCGTGCTCGCGCTGCAACTCGCCGAGCAGGTCCAGGACCTGCCGCTGCACCCGGGAGTCGAGGGCGGTGGTGGGCTCGTCCGCGATGAGCACCTTCGGGTCGTTCATCAGCGCCATGGCGATCATCACCCGCTGGCGCATCCCGCCGGAGAACTGGTGCGGGAAGTCGCGCACCCGGGCGGCCGGGATGCCGACCCGGTCGAGCATCGCGGCTGCTCGCCGACGGGTCTCGGTGCGGCCGGTGCCGGGGTGGTGGAGCCGGTACATCTCGGCGAGTTGGGCGCCGACGCCGTGGAAGGGGCTGAGCGAGGTGAGCGCGTCCTGGAAGACCAGCGCGGCCCGGCCGCCCCGGACCGGGCGCAGTTCGGACTCCGTCGCGCCCACCAACTCCTGTCCGTCCAGCTGGATCGAGCCGGTGACGGTGGTGGTACGCGGGTCGTGCAGGCCGAGGACGGCGAGGCCGGTGGCCGACTTGCCGGAACCCGACTCGCCGACCAGGCCGAGGACTTCGCCGGGGGCAAGGTCGAAGGAGAGCCCCCGGACGGCGGTCACGGGTGCGCCGCCGCGCGGGTCGGCGAAGGTGACGGTCAGATCCCGAACACTCAGCACAGACTCGGAAGCGGGCCCGGAAGCCAACCCGGAAACGGGCCCGGAGACCAGCCCGGAGGCAGCCCCGAGAGCAGGACCCGGACCAGGCCCGGGAACGGCCCCGGGAACGGCCCCGGAAACGGACTCAACAGTGGACGTCATCGAACGCTCCAGTCAGCTCAGGCGGATTCGCGGGTCTAGCCAGGCCACCACCAGGTCGGCCAGCGCGACGAACAGCACCACGAAGCAGGCGGCCAGCAGCACCGCGCCGACCACCGCGGGCAGGTCCTGTCCGGACACCGCCTCGGCGGTGAACCGACCGACCCCGTTCAGCCCGAACACCGTCTCGGTGATGACCGCCCCGCCGAACAGTGCCCCGGCCTCCAGGCCGATCAGCTGCACCAGCGGTCCGGCCGCGCCGCGCGAGGTGTACTTGAGGTGGGCGCGCAGCCGGCCGAGGCCCTTGCCGCGGGCCGTGCGCACGTACTCCTCGTTCATCGTCTCCAGCAGCTGGGAGCGCGAAAGCCGGGCGAAGACCGCCGAGTTGACGAATCCGAGGACGAGCCAGGGGAGCAGCATCCCGCCCGCCCAGACGGCGAGGTCCTCGGCCGGCGGGGTGTAGGAGGGCAGCGGCAGCAGGCCGGTGGAGTAGACCAGCGCCCACTGCGCGACGTACCCGAGGAAGTAGATCTGCACGCTGGCGCCGACGAGGGTGAAGCCCGAGAGCAGCCGGTCGGTGCGGCCGCCGTGGCGCAGCGCCGAGACGAACCCGGTGCCGAGGCCGAGCACCAGCAGGACGGCGAGGGCGCCCGCGGCCAGCGAGAAGGTGACCGGCAGGTGGTCGATCAGGGCCTCGGTGACGGGCTGGTGCAGCCGGTAGGAGTAGCCGAGGCAGGGCGCGTCGCAGTGGATGACCGAGCCGTCCACGTCGCCGATGTCCCGCCCGGTCACGACTCCGGCGAGGTAGTCGGTGTACTGGGTGAGCAGGGGCTGATCCAGGCCCATGCTCTGGCGCACCGCCGCGACCTGGCCGTTGTCGCAGCGCGGGCCGCAGGCGGCGCGGGCCGGGTCGGCGGGCGCGGCGTAGAAGAGGGCGAAGGCGGCGGCGGAGACCGCGACCAGGACGGCGAGGGCCTGGAGGGTCCGCCGCAGGGCGAAGGAGAGCATGGCCGGTCCGGGGTCGACGAGACGGGGGGAGTCGGTAGGGGTCCGCCTCCGCGGTGGGCCCGCCCCCGCGGCGGGCGCGGCGGGGGCGGGTGGAGGCGGGGCGGGTGGAGAGGAAGCGGCTACGACGCTCAGGACTTCAGGTACAGCCAGGCCAGGCTCACCGTGCCGTAGATGGGGTGGACGAACGCCCCGCCGACGTTGGAGCCGCGCAGCTGGTTGACGGTCGGGTAGGCGAACGGCAACACCGGGACGTCCTTCATCACGGTCTTCTCCAGCGCGTACAGCTCCTTGGCCTTGGCACGCGGCTCGCCGATCTGGTTGATCCGGTCGATCTCCTTGTCGACCTCGGGGTTGCGGTAGCGCGCGGAGTTGAGGTCGCTGCCGGCGCGGCCGTCGAAGGAGAACGGGATCAGCGTGGACGGGGTCGGCCAGTCGACGGACGAGGTCTCCTCGAACAGGTCGTACGGGGAGTCGGCGCGGTGCACCTCGTCCAGGAACGCCTTGGGGTCGATCGGCTTGGGCACGATGGTGATGCCGGACTTGGCGAAGCCGTCCACCAGCACCTGCGCGACGCGCTGCCCGTCCGGGGTGTTCTTGTACCCGTAGGTCAGGCTCGCGGGCGCCTGCTTGGCCTTGGCGAGCGTGGCCTTGGCGGCCTCCGGGTCGCCCTCGGGCCTGGCCGGGTAGAGGTCGTACTTCTCCCAGTCGATCAGCGCGGGCGAGCTGAGGGTGGTGGCGAGTTCGCCGATCCGGGAGCCGCCCTGGACCTGGCGGGCCTGCTGGCGCGGGTAGCCGAGGTGCAGCGCCTTGCGGACCTCGACGTCCGGCACCCGCTCGTTGTTGATCACCAGCTGGGTGACGAAGGCGCCCTGGCGGCCGGAGACGACCAGGTCCTTGGCCTTCGGGTCGGTGTCGGCGGTCTGGTACAGCTCGGGGGAGAGCACGTCGGAGGCGGTGGTGCCATTGGCGCCGCCGTCGCGCCCGGAGAGGATCTCCTGGTTGCTGTTGAGCGCCTCCTTGCCGTACGTGAAGACGAACTTGTCCGGATACTGGCTGCGGACCGGGTCGGTCTCCGCCTTCCAGTACGGGTTGCGCTCCAGCACCATGCGGGTGTTCTGGACGTGCTCGACGATCCGGTACGGGCCGGTGGCGAACGGCTGCCGGTCGTAGTCCGTCCCGGTGTCCTTGTCCCGGCGCACCGGCGAGGACGAGGACTGCGCGGCCATGTACGGGACGTCGGCCTGCGGCTGCGGGAAGTGGAAGACGAGGGTGCGCTCGTCCGGCGTCTCGATCGCGGCCAGGTCGCCGTCCTGCGGGCCCGCGTACTTCGTGCGCGCCGCCTCGTAGCTCGCCTCGCCGGTGAGCCACTGCGGCCAGTACGGCGGCCCGACCTCGTAGCCCTTGCCGAAGGTGCGCTCGATGCCGTACTTGACGTCCTGGGCGGTGATCGGCTTGCCGTCCTCCCAGGCCACGCCGTCCTTGAGCCGGTACGTCCAGGTGCGCCCGCCGTCGCCGGAGGCGCCGGTGTCGGTGGCCAGATCACCGACCAACTTGGCCTTGCCGTCGACCACCTGATACTGCGTCAGCTGGCGCCCCCAGAGCAGCGAGGCGTTGTACGTGGCACCCGCGTAGACCTTCTGCGGGTCGAGGTGGCGGAACTCGACGCTGTTGTACACGTTCACGGTGCCGCCCGGGCGGGCGCCGGGCACGGCGGGGGCCGGGCCGGCGCTCTCCTTCTCGCCGCCGAGCGCGGCGGTCAGCGGGGACGTCTCCTTGGCGGAGGCCCCGGCGGTGGCCGGGCCGGTGCCCGCGCCGGCCGAGCAGGCGCTCGCCAGCAGGGCGGTGGCGACGACGGCGAGGGACGGTTTGGTCCAGCGCATGGCGAATCTCTCCTTGCCCCGCTGTCGGGGCGGGCTTGGGGTGATGGACTGGAGACGTGGGGTGATGGGACGGGGAGCAGGGCTCGGCGGGCGGGGAAGGCGGGCCCTGCGGGCGGGGAGTCCGGAGGGGGCGGGGCTCAGCGGCCGGCGCGCGGGTCCAGCACGTCCCGGACGGCGTCGCCGAGCAGGTTGAAGGCGAGCACGAAGAGCAGCAGCGCCACACCCGGGAAGACCATGTAGGTCGGGTCGGCCTGGAAGACCTCCGAACCGCGGGAGATCATCCGCCCCCAGTCCGGGATCGGCTCCGTGATGCCGACGCCGAGGAAGGACAGCACCGCCTCGGAGGCGACGAAGGTCGGCACCGCCATCGTGGCGTGCACCAGCAGCTGCGAGCGGACATTCGGCAGCAGTTCGTGGACGACGACATGAAAGCGGCCGGCGCCCTGGGCCCGGGCGGACTGCACGAAATCCCTTTCCCGGAGCGACCGGACGGTGGCTCGCAAGGAAAGCGCGAGCGGAATCCAGCCGAACGCGGAGAAGACCAGGATCAGTACCAGGAACTGCATCCACTCCGGTTCCGCGGCGCCCGGATCGACCAGTCGGGACTGGATGACGGGGCTGAGCGCGAGAAGCAGGAGCAGGGTCGGAAAGGCCAGCAGCACATTGGCCAGAAAGCCGAACAGCCGGTCCGTGATCCCGCCGAGGTAGCCGACCGCGACCCCGGCCAGTACGCCGAGCGTGGTGGTCACGGCGGCGGAGGCGAAGGCGATCAGCAGCGAGGTGCGGATGCCGTAGAGCAGTTGGGTCAGGACGTCCCGGCCGAGCCCCGGCTCCAGACCGAACCAGAAGTCGCCGGAGATGCCGCCGTTCGGCAGGACCGGCAGGCCGCCGTCGCTGAGCAGGCCAGGGGTGTTCTGGCCGTAGTGCTCGGCCGGGTTCTTTCCGTACAGGGCGGCGATCAGCGGGGCGGTCAGGGCGAGCAGCAGGAAGAGCAGGACGACGGCGAGGGCGGCGGCGCCGACCCGGTCGCGCAGGAGGCGGCCGAGCAGCCTCGGTACGGCGGGTGCAGGGACGGCGGGTGCGGGCCCCGCTGCTGTTTCGACCACGGCCATGAGAGGCGTACTCCCCGAATTCTCCGCCGCCCTGTGGGTGAGGGTGCGCTGGTGTGTATTTCCGAACCGGTCCCCGGGGGTTTCCCGGAGGCCGTCCGAGCGCCATCAGACCGGACATGGAGGGAGATCCGCAAATCACCTTAGGAGGTTTTTCCGGGCATTGTTTCGGTGCGTATTGCGGCTTCATTCGGCGTCATCGTGCCGCAATGCCGGCGTTGCAGAAGAACGGACATCGAGGGGCAAAGCGGGCGGCCGTCCCGAATCCTGAGACCTCCGCCACATCGTCCCGGGCATTGATACGATCCGGGGAGCCGCGACTGGCGCGCAGGGATGGAACCGACCATCGGGAAGCGGCTCCGTGCACCCGCACGACAGTTGCCGAGCGCCTGGGCCGTCCGTACTCGTCCGTACACCACTTCGTACACCACGAGGAGACCGCCTTGGCCACCCCGCAGACCCCGCACACCGCCGCCACCGCGGCCGCCGACACCGCCTTCCGCAGCGCCCTCGACGTGGTCGCCGGCGTGGAGCCGCGGATCGCCGCCGCCATCGGCCAGGAGATCGAGGACCAGCGCGCCTCGCTCAAGCTGATCGCCAGCGAGAACTACGCCTCCCCGGCCGTCCTGCTCGCCATGGGCAACTGGCTCAGCGACAAGTACGCCGAGGGCACCGCGGGCCGCCGCTTCTACGCGGGCTGCCGCAACGTCGACACCGTCGAGACCATCGCCGCGGAGCACGCCCGCGCCCTGTTCGGTGCCGACCACGCGTACGTCCAGCCGCACTCCGGCATCGACGCCAACCTCACCGCCTTCTGGGCCGTCCTGTCTCAGCGGGTGGAGAGCCCGGCGCTGGAACGGGCCAAGGTCCGGAGCGTCAACGACCTCACCGAACAGGACTGGGCCGAACTGCGCCAGGAGCTCGGCAACCAGCGGATGCTCGGCATGTCCCTGGACACCGGGGGCCACCTCACCCACGGCTTCCGGCCCAACATCTCGGGCAAGATGTTCGACCAGCGCAGCTACGGCACCGACCCGGCCACCGGCCTGATCGACTACGACGCGCTGCGCGAGACCGCCCGCGAGTTCCGCCCGCTGATCCTGGTCGCCGGCTACTCCGCGTACCCGCGGCTGGTGAACTTCCGGAAGATGCGCGAGATCGCGGACGAGGTCGGCGCGACCCTGATGGTCGACATGGCGCACTTCGCCGGCCTGGTCGCGGGCAAGGTGCTGACCGGCGACCACGATCCCGTCCAGCACGCCCAGATCGTCACCACGACCACCCACAAGTCGCTGCGCGGCCCGCGCGGCGGCATGGTGCTGTGCAACGCCGAGCTGGCCGAACACGTCGACCGCGGCTGCCCGCTGGTGCTCGGCGGACCGCTCTCGCACGTCATGGCGGCCAAGGCGGTTGCCTTCGCCGAGGCCCGCCGCCCCGAGTTCCAGGCCTACGCCCGCGCCGTCGTCGACAACGCCCGGGCGCTCGCCGAGGGCCTGCTGCGCCGAGGCGGGAAGCTGGTCACCGGCGGCACCGACAACCACCTCGTCCTCGCCGACGTCTCCGGCTACGGCCTGACGGGCCGTCAGGCCGAGGCGGCGCTGCTCGACTCGGGCGTCGTCACCAACCGCAACTCCGTCCCGCAGGACCCGAACGGCGCCTGGTACACCTCGGGCGTGCGCCTCGGTACCCCGGCGCTCACCACCCGCGGCCTCGGCACCGCCGAGATGGACGAGATCGCCGCCCTGATCGACACCGTCCTGCGCGCCACCACCCCGGCCGCCGGCGCGAATGGCACCCCGTCCAAGGCCCAGTACGTCCTGGACGCCGCCGTACGCGACGGTGTCGCCAAGCGCGCCGCCGACCTCCTCGCCCCCTTCCCGCTCTACCCGGGCGTCGACCTCGCCTGACCGGGGCCTGGTCCGGGCCCGCCGCTCCTGCCGCGGCGGGCCCGGGCCGGCGCCGTCCGGACCGCCCCTGACCGGACCGCCCCTGACCGGACCGCCCCTGACCGGACCGTCCCGCTCCCGGACCGGACCCGCCCTCGGATCGGCTCCGCAGCCGGACCAACTCCGCTAGTACTGCAGCGACTTGTACTGCAGGAACTCCTCCAGGCCGTGGCGGCCGAGTTCGCGGCCGAGGCCGGAGCTCTTGTAGCCGCCGAACGGGGCGAGCGGGTTGAAGCGGCCGCCGTTGAGGTCGACCTGGCCGGTGTCGAGGCGGCGGGCGAACGCGGCGGCGGTGTCCGTGTCCGCCGCCCACACGCCGCCGGCCAGGCCGTACTCGGTGCCGTTGGCGAGTTCGGCGGCGTGGTCCTCGTCCCGGTAGGGGAGGACCACCAGGACGGGGCCGAAGACCTCCTCCTGGGCGACCGCCATGTCCGGCGCGACATCGGCGAGTACGGTCGGGTGGACGTAGAAGCCGGTGGGCAGCCCGGGGACGGGCTCCGCGCCGCCGACGACCAGCCGGGCGCCCTCGGCGAGCGCACCCTCGATGTAACCGCGCACCCGGGTCAGCTGCTCGGCGTTGACCAGTGGGCCGATCCGGGTCTGCGGGTCGGCCGGGTCGCCCGGGACGTACTTGGCGGCGGCCTTGGCGGCCGTCGCGACCGCCTCCTCGTACTGGTCCTGGTGCACCAGCAGACGGGTCCACGCGCTGCACGTCTGGCCCGAGTTGGCGAAGACGTTGGCGACGTTGGCGTTGACCGCCCGGGCCAGGTCAGCGCCCGGCAGTACCACGTTGGCGGACTTGCCGCCGAGCTCCAGGGCGACTCGCTTCAGTCCCCGGCCGGCCGTCTCGGCGACCTGCCGGCCGACGGTGGTGGACCCGGTGAACGAGACCACGTCCACGCCCGGGTGGGCGGCGAGCGCCGCGCCCGCCACCGCGCCCGTGCCGGTCACCAGGTTGAACACGCCCGCCGGGAATCCCGCCTCGTGCACCAGGCGGGCGAACAGCCGGGCCACCAGCGGGGTGTCCTCGGCCGGCTTGAGGACGACCGGGCAGCCGGCCGCCAAGGCCGGGACGACCTTGGCCACGATCTGGTGCAAGGGGTAGTTCCACGGCGTGATCGCCGCGACCACCCCGGCGGGCTCGGAGAGCACCACCGAGTTGCCGATCCGCTCCTCGAAGGGGTGCTCGGCGAGTAACGCCAGGTAGGAGGTCGCCACGGCCAGCGGCAGCCCGGCGTGCACGGCGGCGGCGAAGCCGACCGGGGCGCCCAGTTCGGCGACCACCGTCGCGGTGATCTCCTCCTGGGCGGCGGCGATCCCGTCCCGCAGTCGGGTCAGCAGGGTGAGCCGGTCCTCGCGGGTGGTTGCCGCCCAGCTGCCGGCCGCCCGGCGGGCCGCGGCCACCGCGGCGTCGACGTCGGCCGCCCCGCCGGCCGGCACGGTGGCGAGTACCCGCTCGGTCGCCGGGTTCAGCACCGTAATCGACCCGGCGTCGTCCCGGGAGGGCCGCCAGGCGCCGTCGATGTACTGGTCGCCGTACTCCGCGTGCTGTTGCACCGGGTGTCCTCTCATCCGATTGGCCGCTTAACTAACAGCGCTAGTCAAAGGCCAGTCAAGGCGGCCCGGGTGGCCGCACGCAAGA
Source organism: Kitasatospora sp. NPDC087314 (assembly GCF_044744365.1). Lineage (NCBI taxonomy): Bacteria > Bacillati > Actinomycetota > Actinomycetes > Kitasatosporales > Streptomycetaceae > Kitasatospora > Kitasatospora sp. NPDC087314. The sequence continues at coordinate 84,025 of NZ_JBIUYE010000002.1, read as the reverse complement.
GCCAATCCGGCCCGGTGGACCAGCCGGTTACCTCGGGGCGAACCGCGTGGTGTACTCGTCGAACGGCTCGATCCCCACGCCCGCGCGCCGCTCGTCCAGCCGCTCCGGTTCCTCGCACGGCCACGGCACCGGGCGGCCGTCCGCCACCGCGCCGATCTGCGTGCCGTAGCGCTGCTCGCGGCCCTCGTTGACGGCCAGTCGGTCCTGCAGGAACGCGAGGTCCCGAGTGCTCGCGGCGCCCACCGCCACTGCTTCCGCCATCAGAGCCACCGCCCGTCGCTGGACGTCGAGTTGGCGGTCCGCGTGCTGTGCGATCAGCCAGGCCGCCCGGGCGGCCTCCGGCCCCACGGACCGCTCCGTCGGCCAGCCGTGGCCCGCCATGATCTCGGCGAGCCGGTCCCCGTGCCGGGCCGTCAGCCGCCGCCAGACGGCCTGTTCGACGAGATCCGGGCTGTTCGCCAAGGGGGCGGTAGCGGCGTCCTCGGCCATCATCGCGATCAACTCCTCTGCCAGGGGCCGCAACTGGCCGTCCTGCGGGTGCTGCTCTGCCGTCGTCGTCGTCGCCGCCGTCGTCTCTGCCGCCATCGCTCTGCTCCTCGCGTCCGGGCCCGCTCCTCGGGGGCCGCCCGAGATCACGGTAGGCGGAGAAAGTGCGACGAAGATCATCCCCGAGGGCGGTGACCTGGCGGCGTCGTTGCGCGAGAATGGACGAACCGTCCCGAAAGCGCCGTGTTCACCCTCCGGCAGCGAAACGGCGGTTTACGAAACTCGTCGCGCGAAAGGCTCCTCACGCCTGTGCGCGCGGCTGTAGATTGCAGCGAACTCAGCGCTGGGGCACTACTGTTGCCAGTGGTATGTCGTGGTGCGCATGGTCCGGTACCGGTGTGTCCCACGGTCGGACGGGGGACTGCCACCGAGCTGAGGTCTGGCTCAAATCCGCAGGTCATCCCGTACCGCGTAAGGAGCATCCCGTGACCGATGCCGCGTTGAAGGACGAGTCGCAGCGGCCTGCCGAGCCGGCCGGACTGGAGGACGTTCCGGGCTGGTTCTGGGACCATGACCGGCACTCGTTCGACTGGTTCATGGGACGGCAGGAGAAGGCCGGGGCCACCGGCGACCTGCTGGAGATGGGTGCGTACCTGGGCCGCAGTGCGATCGTGATCGGTGAGCACCGCCAGCCCGGCGAGACGTTCACCGTCTGTGACCTCTTCGACTCGGACGCGCCGGACGGCGAGAACGCGGCCGAGATGGACATCTCCTACCGGAAGTCGCTGACCCGCTCCGCCTTCGAGGCCAACTACCTCTCCTTCCACGACGAGCTGCCGGAGATAGTCCAGGCCCCGACGTCCGTCCTGGCCGGCGGGCGGATAGCGGCGGGCGCGTTCCGGTTCATCCACATCGACGCCTCGCACCTGTACGAGCACGTCGTGGGCGACCTCCAGGTGGCCCGGGTCGCGTTGCAGGAGCAGGGCGTCGTGGTCCTGGACGACTATCGCTCCCAGCACACCCCGGGCGTGGCCGCCGCGACCTGGGGAGCGGTGTTCAACCACGGGCTCAAGCCGATCATGCTGACCGAGTGCAAGTTCTACGGCACCTGGGGCGACCCGGAGCCGTTCCAGCGCGACCTGCTCGACCGGGTGGACCTCGCCGCGGGCTGCTACCTCAGCACCGAGACGCTGAACGGGCAGCAGGTGCTCCGGATGACCGGCACCTCGGAGGGGATCGGCGCCTTCCGCCCCTCCCGCCACCACCGGCGGCTGGCCGCCGAGGTCGCCCGGCACGAGGCCGAGCAGGCGGCGGAGGAGTCCCGCCAGGCCCAGGAGGAGGCCGCCCGCAACCTCGCCGCCCGCCGCGCCCGCGCCGCCGAGCTGCGCCGCCCGGCCAACGTCGCCAAGCGCGCCGCCCGCGACCTGCTCCCCCCGGTCGTCACCTCGGTCATCCGGCGGGCCCGACGCGGCTGACGGCGGCCGGACTTCAACCGACAGATGTCAGCGAACAGATAACAGAATCTGAAATCTGTCATCTGTTCGCTGAAACTTGTCATCTGTCATCTGTCGGCCGTCATCTGTCGGCCGTCGGCCGTCGGCCGGCCACCCACCACCCCGCGCCAACGGTGAAGGGCCGGTCGAGGAACTCGACCGGCCCTTCACCGTTACACGCCCCTCAGGCCCGCGAGTGCTCCCGGCCGGAGGTCTCGCCGGCCTCCCCGGCAGCACCGGCCGCGCTCTCCTCGGCCATCTCGCGCCGAACGGCGGCCAGGGAGGGGTTGGCCCAGGCGCTGGCGACGCCCCAGCGGTAGAAGGCCAGCCCGATGGCCGCGACGACCAGCATGTCCCAGCCCTCGGGCAGGTAGCCGTGGCCGCCGAAGTCGGTGCTGCCGGCCCACGAGACACCGGCCATCACGAACAGGTACGCGACCATCCAGGCGCCCGCCCGCAGGTGCGGCCGAAGCTCGGCCCAGGGCTTGCGCAGCTCGTACCAGGCCCAGATCGGCAGGCCGGCCGCCATCAGCAGGATGACCTTGCCGGTGAGGGGCCAGCGGGCCCAGTACAGGACCAGCGAGCCGAACATCATCGCGACGGGCGCGATCACCGGCATCGCCCGCAGCCGGACCGGCCGGGGCAGGTCGGGCGCGAGGCGGCGCAGCGCCATCACGGCGACCGGGCCGGTGACGTACGAGATCACGGTGGCCACCGAGACGATCTCGGCCAGCGAGCCCCAGCCGCGGAAGACCGCGAGGAACAGGAAGGCGACCACCAGGTTGAGCACCAGGGCCGGGCGAGGGATGCCGGTGCGGGCGTCCACCTTGCCGAAGATCCGCGGCAGGTGGCCGTTCTCCTGCACGCCGTGGATCATGCGCGAGGTGGTGGCGGCGTAGATCATCCCGGTGCCGCTGGGTGAGACGAACGCGTCCGCGTACAGCAGCAGGGCGAGCCAGTTGAGGCCCCAGACCATCGCGAGGTCGGCGAGCGGCGAGGTGTAGGCCAGACTGCTCCAGCCGTGCGACAGGTCGGCGGCCGGGATGGCACCGAGGAAGGCGATCTGCAGCGCGACGTAGATCACCAGGGCGATCAGGATCGAGCCGATGACGGCCTTCGGCAGCGACTTGCCGGGGTTGCGGGCCTCGCCGGCCAGGTTGAGCGGGGACTGGAAGCCGTTGAAGGCCCAGACGATGCCGGACACCGCGACGGCGGTGAACACGGCGCTCCAGCCGTTCGGCGCGAATCCGCCGTGGTCGGTGAAGTGGGCGGTGTCGAAGTGCGCGAAGAGCAGGGCGCCGGCGGTCAGCGTCGGTACGACGACCTTGAAGACGGTGATCGCGGTGTTGGTCTTGGCGAACATCGTGATCGCGAACCAGTTGAGGACGAAGTAGCCGATCAGCAGCACGCTGGCCAGCGCCACCCCGCTGAGTGTGAGCTCCTTGCCGTTGTACAGCCCTTGCGCCCAGTCGAAGTGCCAGGAGCTCATGTACTGGACGGAGGCGGTGGCCTCGCCGGGGATGACCGAGACGATGGCGATCCAGTTGGCCCAGGCGGCGAGGTAGCCGGCCAGCGAGCCGTGCGAGTACTGGCCGTACCGGACCATGCCGCCGGCCTTGGGGAACATCGACCCCAGCTCGCTGTACGTGAGCGCGATGGTCAGTGCCACCGCCGCTCCGATTACCCAGGCCAGGATCGACGCGGGGCCGGCCAGCCGGGCGGCCCGCTCGGCGCCGAACAGCCACCCGGATCCGATGATCGACCCGAGCCCGACGGCGGTCAGGCTGATGGTGCCGAGCGATCGGCGGTAGTTCTGATGTGATGCCGTCGGCGACTCGAGCTCACTCAACGTATCGGTCCTCTCGCTCGGGGTTTCATCGGGTGGTGTCGTGGTTTTTGCGTTGGTTTCCGGACAAACGGACAGCAGCTTATGGGCCAAAAGCGGGCGAATACCTCAGGGGAAGCTCAAACCGTCCGATCGTTGCCATCTCGTGTCCGGTTTCCGGGCCGCAGAGGGCCCAAGAGTCGCGCGGATCACAAGGGTTGGGCCGCCCACACGGGGCCGCATGGGGCCGCACGGGGTCGCACGAGGCTGCGCGAGGCCGCACGGGACCGGTAACGGCCCACTCGGCCCACTCGGTTCGCACGGCCCGCACGCGGAACCCGCGAGCAGTGGCGGCCGCCAGTATCGACGGCCGCGGGCCGCGGGCCGGGAAAAGAAAAATTCCCCGCGGGTTCCTTTCGGATCCCGCAGGGAATTCGATTGTGTCCGAGGGGGGACTTGAACCCCCACGCCCGATAAAGGGCACTAGCACCTCAAGCTAGCGCGTCTGCCATTCCGCCACCCGGACGGGGTGTGTGCTTCGGGGTTTTTCTCGCCCCCTCGGCGACAGAGAGAACATTACCAGGGTTCTGGAGTGCTTCTCACCTGCGTTTCCCCGGTGCGGGGAGGTCCGGGCCGGTCTGGATGGTCGGGCTGGCTGGGACGGGTCGCCAGGGCGCGCGAAACCCGGCCGAAGCGGTGGCGAGCGCGAAGGAAACAGTCGACCCTGGTGGCGGCCGTGGTCGGTTCCGGCCGGAAGCGGTCCGACACGGGCAAGTTGTCGACGGTGCCGCGGTCCCGCCGGTGCCTCTCCTAGCCTCTGTGGACCGAGGGCGCCATGAGCGGAACGCCTGACTCCCGGGTCGCGGACAACTCCCGGGTCGCGGACGAAGGGCGGCTGGACGTGGAGCAGATCAGCGGGACGGCGAAGGCCGAGCCAAGACGCGGCAGTCCGGAACGCGGGCCGGCCGAGCCGGACCGTACCCCTGCCGGGCTGGCGGAGGGCGTGTGGCGCTTCCCGGTGCCGGCCGCCGAGGCCTCGGTGCCGCTCACCCGGCACGCGGTACGCGACCGCCTGCTGGCCCAGGGGATGGCCGGGGTGCGCTACCAGGAGCTACTGGACGACGTGCTGTTGATCGTCTCCGAGCTGGTGAGCAACGCGGTGACGCACGCGGCGGAGCTGTCGCCCGAAGTGATCACCGAGCTGGCCGTGCGCCGGGGGTGGGTGCGGGTGTCGGTCGAGGACGGCGACCCGTACCGGCCGAAGGCGCTGGAGAGCGATGCCGGGCGAACCGGCGGCCGCGGCCTGCTCCTGGTGAAGAGCGTGACGCTCCAGGCCGGCGGGGTGTGCGACGTGGAGCGGACCGGGGAGGGCGGCAAGGTCATCTGGGCCTCGCTGCCCGTCCCCCTGGAGGCCGACGACTGAGCCGCACCCTGCCCGCCGCAACCGGCCACCGCCCGCCGCGAACCGCAACCGGGCCGCCGCAACCGGCCGCCGCCCGCCGCGACCCGCAGGAGACGCCCCCCGCCTCCTACCAGTCCCGCCCGGCGATCTCCCGGATCCCCGGCAGCGCCGCCTCGAAGACCGTCTCGAACCAGACCGAGAACGGCCGCTCGGCGCGCAGCTCCCGCAGCTCCTGCGCGGTCACGAAGGCGAAGTCGTCCACCTCCTCCGGGTCGGGCTCGACGCTCGCCGTCACCAGCCCGACGAACAGGTGGTTCCACTCCCGCTCGATCAGCCCGGAGGCCTCGTCCGGCAGGTCGTAGCGCACGGTCCCCGCCTCGCAGAGCAGCGCCGGCGCGATGCCCAGCTCCTCGGCGGTGCGGCGGGCGGCGGCGACGAACGGCGGCTCGTCCGGGTACGGGTGGCCGCAGCAGGTGTTCGACCAGACGCCGGGGGAGTGGTACTTGCCCAGTGCCCGCCGCTGGAGCAGCAGCCGCCCCTGCCGGTCGAAGAGGAAGACCGAGAAGGCGCGGTGCAGCCGGCCCGGCTGCTGGTGCGCCCAGTGCTTCTCGGCAGTGCCGATGGTGACGCCCTCGTCGTCGACCAGTTCGAGCAGGATCTCGGTGCCGGCGGCGTCGGTCCCGGCCGTGGTCCCCGGGGTGACCGTCACGTCTGTCTCGACGTCGAGACCGGTGTCGATCTCGGAGTCGAAGTGTGTCGGGTTGGTCGGCAGACTCTGGGGCATGAGGCCTCTTTCGGGGGCGGGAGCAACGGAAGCATCGGGTACGTCCGGTACACCGAGTGCAGCGGACGCAGCGGGGGCACCGGCGCCGGCGTCGGGCTCCAGTCTGCCGTATGGGTGGCGGTCGGTACCTGTCCCACGCACAACCGGGCGGATCATGACCGTCCCGCGACCGATTCCGGGCACGGATGGGCCCGAGACGTGCTCGGAAGGGGCATCGGAATAGCAGGACCGTTCGGTATGCGTTCGATTCACGTTCGAGCACCGCTTCGCCACCCTCCCGTCACCTCGCAGCCCCCCGGCCGCGTTCGGGCTGGTCGCCCGGGTCGCCTACCATCGCTTACGAGACGGTGCCCGCACTCGCGACGGCACCGGCGCGCCGATTCGCGGCCCGGCCGGACGGAAAGCCGGTGCCCCGGCACCCCCCGCGCACCGCACGACGGATCAGGAGACCCCGCATGATCGGCCTCGTTCTGGCAGCCGGCGCCGGCCGCCGGCTGCGCCCGTACACCGACACCCTGCCGAAGGCGCTGGTGCCGGTCGACGGGGAGCGGACCGTGCTGGACCTCACCCTCGGCAACTTCGCCGAGGTCGGGATCCGCGAGGCGGCGATCGTCGTCGGCTACCGCAAGGAGGCGGTGTACGACCGCAAGGACGCCCTGGAGAGCAAGTACGGCGTCAAGCTCCACCTGGTCGAGAACGACAAGGCCGAGGAGTGGAACAACGCCTACTCGCTCTGGTGCGCACGCGAGCTCTTCACCGAGGGCCTGCTGCTGGCCAACGGCGACACCGTGCACCCCGCCTCCGTCCAGCGCACCATGCTGGAGGGCAACGCCCGGCTGGTCGCCGAGGGCCGCGAAGCCGGCATCCTGCTCGCCCTCGACACGGTGAAGAAGCTCGCCGACGAGGAGATGAAGGTCGTCGTCGACCCGGCCGCCGGCATGCGCCGCATCACCAAGCTGATGGACCCGACCGACGCCACCGGCGAGTACATCGGCGTCACCGTGATCAACCCGTCCGCCGCCGTCGACCTGACGGACGCGCTGCGCGCCACCTACGAGCGGGACCCGCAGCTGTACTACGAGGACGGCTACCAGGAGATGGTCGACCGCGGTCTGCGGATCGACGTGCAGCCGATCGGCGAGGTGTCCTGGGTCGAGGTCGACAACCACGACGACCTGGCGAAGGCGCGGGAGATCGCGTGCCAGTACTGACCCGGCTGGTCCCGTCACCGCTGTTCGTCGAGATCCGTTCGGGCGCGCTGGACGCGCTCGGCGGCATCCTCGCCGACCAGCGGCTGTCCGCCTCGGGCCGGATCGCGGTGGCGATCAGCAACGGCTCGGGCGCCGCGATGCGCCGGCGCCTGGAGCCGGCCCTGCCCGGCGCCGACTGGTACAACGTGGACGACGGCAGCCTGGACAGCGCGGTCAGCCTGGCCGAGTCCATGCGCGGCGGGCACTACGACGCGGTCGTCGGCCTCGGCGGCGGCAAGATCATCGACGCCGCCAAGTACGCCGCCGCCCGGGTCGGCCTGCCGCTGGTCGCGGTCGCCACCAACCTGGCCCACGACGGCATCTGCTCGCCGGTCTCCACGCTCGACAACGACGCCGGCCGCGGCTCCTACGGGGTGCCCAGCCCGATCGGCATCATCGTCGACCTGGACGTGATCCGGCAGGCCCCGCCGCGCTTCGTGGCGGCCGGCATCGGCGACGTGGTCTCCAACATCTCGGCCTGCGCGGACTGGGAGTTGTCCCACGCGGTGACCGGTGAGCCGGTGGACGGACTGGCCGTGGCGATGGCCCGCTCGGCGGGCGAGAACCTGCTGCGGCACCCAGGAAACACTCAGGATCAGGACCTCCTGACGGCCCTCGCGGAGGCCCTGGTACTGTCCGGCATCGCGATGAACATCGCGGGCAGCACCCGGCCCTCCTCGGGCGCCTGCCACGAGATCTCGCATGCCCTGGACGTGCTGTATCCCAAGCGTTCCGCCCAGCACGGCGAACAGGTCGGCCTCGGCGCCGCGTTCGCCAGCTTCCTGCGGGGCGAGCGCGAGCTGACCGGTCTGATCGTGGAGCGCCTGGCGAGCCACGGACTGCCGGTGACCGCGGCTCAGATCGGCTTCACCGAGGCGGAGTTCACCGACGCGGTGCACTACGCTCCGAACACCCGCCCGGGGCGCTTCACCATCCTTGAGCACCTTGACCTCTCCCCCTCAGCAATCAGGGACGCGTACGCCGACTATGTCCAAGCCGTCAACAGCTGACCCCTCCACCACGGGCGCCGAGCGGCCCCCGGTGGACCTGACCCGCCGGCCCTCGGTCGAGGAACTGCGCGCGGTGATCCACCCGGAGGGCATGCTCCAGCGCCGCAGCGCCGAGCACTGGGCCGGGCGCCTGTACATGCGGCGGATCTCGCTGCGGATCACCCGCGTGCTCTCCACCGTGACGGCGATCACGCCGAACGGCCTGACGTACCTGATGATGTTCACCGGCGTCCTGGCCGGTGCCGCGCTGGTCGTGCCGGGCATCGCGGGTGCGGTGCTGGGGGCCCTGCTGATCCAGGTCTACCTGCTGCTGGACTGCGTGGACGGCGAGGTGGCCCGCTGGCGCCGGCAGACCTCGCTGACCGGCGTCTACCTGGACCGGGTCGGCCACTACATGTCCGAGGCGGCCCTGCTGACCGGCCTGGGCCTGCGCGCCACCGACCTGCTGCACCGCGAGGGCGGCGGCTCGCACTGGGAGTGGGCGTTCCTGGGCACGCTGGCCGCGCTCGGCGCGATCCTGATCAAGTCCGAGACGGACCTGGTGGACGTGGCCCGGGCCCGCAGCGGCCTGACGGCGGTCCAGGACAGCGCCTCGGTGCCGCGCTCGGCCTCGGTGGCCAAGGCTCGCCGGGCGGCCTCCTTCCTGAAGTTCCACCGCCTGGTCGGCGCGGTCGAGGCCTCGCTGCTGATCCTCGCGGCCGGGATCGTCGACGCCGTCCACGGCGGGCTGTTCCTCACCCGGCTCGCGGTCGTGCTGCTGGCCGCGATCGCCATGCTGCAGACCGTGCTGCACCTGCTCAGCATCGTCCTCTCCAGCAGGCTGCGATGAGCGGGCACGGCGAGCGGATCATCGAGAGGCGCGCGTGGGCGAGCGCCCCCGCCGAGCGAAGCGAGGTGGGCGGATGAGCGCCCCGACCAGCGCGGAGACCTTCCGTCTCGGTGCCGTCATCATCACCATGGGCAACCGTCCCGAGGAACTGGCCGCCCTGATCGACTCGGTCCGCGCCCAGGAGGGCGCGACGATCGAGCTGGCCGTGGTGGGCCAGGGCGCCGCGCTGCCGCCGCTGCCGGAGGGCGTGCGCAGCGTGGAGCTGCCGGACAACCTCGGCATCCCGGGCGGGCGCAACGTCGGCATCGAGCTGTTCGGCCGCGACGGCCGGGACGTGGACGCCGTCCTCTTCCTGGACGACGACGGGCACCTGCCGCGGACCGACTCGGCCCGCCTGCTGCGCGAGGCCTTCACGGCCGACCCGGAGCTGGGCATCGTGTCCTTCCGGATCGCCGACCCCGACACCGGCGTCACCCAGCGCCGGCACGTCCCCCGGCTGCGCGCCAGCGATCCGCTGCGCTCGTCCCGGGTGACCACCTTCCTGGGCGGCGCGAGCGCCGTGCGCTGCGCGGTGTTCGAGCAGGCCGGGCAGCTGCCCGCGGAGTTCTTCTACGCCCACGAGGAGACCGACCTCGCGTGGCGTGCGCTGGACGCCGGCTGGGCCATCGACTACCGGGCGGACGTGGTGCTGCACCACCCCACGACCTCGCCCGCCCGGCACACCACCTACTTCCACAACGTGGCGCGCAACAGGGTTTGGCTCGCGAGGCGGAACCTTCCGGCCCTGTTGGTGCCTCTCTATCTGGGAACCTGGTTCCTGCTGACCCTGGCCCGCCGCCCCTCCCCGGAGGCGCTGAAGGCCTGGTGGGGCGGGTTCCGGGCGGGCTGGCGCGAACCCTGCGGTCCGCGGCGGCCCATGCGATGGCGTACCGTTTGGCGATTGACCAGGCTGGGCCGGCCACCGGTCATCTGATCGAATGATCGATCGCCGCGGCCGGTGACCACACACCGGCCGGACTCTCCCGTGATCCCAGTGGATCCCCCTCGGCGCAAGGCCGGCGGACCCCCGCCGACCGGCCGCCCCGACCGATCCCGCGTGAAGGACGAATGTGTCGACAGTGAGTGAACCCGTCAGCCTCTCAGCCCCCCGCGGGGCTGACGCGGGCCTGACCCCCAAGCAGCTTGCGGACAAGTACGGCCTGGCAGTCAGCGGCAGACGGCCCGGCCTGATCAGCTACACCAAGCAGCTGTGGGCCCGGCGCCACTTCATCTGGGCCTTCGCCACCGCCCGCCTGGTGGCGCAGTACACCGACGCCAAGCTCGGCCAGCTGTGGCAGGTCGTGACGCCGCTGCTGAACTGCGCGGTGTTCTACCTGGTCTTCGGCGTGATCCTGAAGAGCAAGGACAACTTCCCGCCGGACACCTACATCGCCTGGCTCTGCATCGGCGTCTTCGTCTTCCAGTTCACCCAGAACGCGGTGCAGTCCGGTACCCGGGCGATCTCCGACAACCTCGGGCTGATCCGCGCGCTGCACTTCCCCCGCGCCTCGCTGCCGATCGCCTTCACGGTGATCCAGCTCCAGCAGCTGCTGATCTCGATGGTGGTGCTGGTCGGCACCGTGCTGGTCAGCGGCATCACGCCGGGCCGGACCTGGCTGCTGATCATCCCGGCGCTCCTCCTGCAGATGATGTTCAACACCGGCATCGCCCTGGTCATGTCGCGGCTCGGCGCCAAGACCAGTGACATCTCGCAGCTGATCCCCTTCGTGATGCGGGCCTGGATGTTCCTGTCCGGCGTGATGTTCAGCATCCAGGACAAGATCAAGGAATGGCCGCACGCCATCCAGGTGCTGATGTCCGTCAACCCGGCGTCGGTCTACATGGACCTGCTCCGGCACGCGTTCGCGCCGATCATCTACAACAAGCACCAGCCCCAGCACCAGGATCTTCCGCACCACCAGTGGGCCTACGGCATCGGCTGGGCGGTCGTGATGTTCGTGATCGGATACGTCTTCTTCTGGAAGGCCGAGGAGGAGTACGGCCGTGGCTGACGTCGACCTGAGCAAGCTGGACACCATCCGGGACGCGGACGTCGCCCGCGAGCCCACCGTCGTCGTCGACGACGTGCACATCGTCTACCGGGTGCACGGCGCCGGCTCCGGCAAGGGCAGTGCCACCTCGGCGCTGAGCCGCATCATCAGCCGCAAGCGCTCCGCGGGCGTGCGCGAGGTGCACGCCGTGCGTGGCATCAGCTTCACCGCGTACAAGGGCGAGGCGGTCGGCCTGATCGGTTCGAACGGCTCCGGCAAGTCGACCATGCTGGCCGCCATCGCCGGCCTGCTGCCGACCGAGAAGGGCGGCATCTACACCAACGGCCAGCCCTCGCTGCTGGGCGTGAACGCGGCCCTGATGAACGAGCTCACCGGTGAGCGCAACGTCATCCTCGGCTGCCTGGCGATGGGCATGTCGCCGGCCGACGTGAAGAGCCGCTACCAGGACATCGTCGACTTCTCCGGCATCAACGAGAAGGGCGACTTCATCTCGCTGCCGATGCGCACGTACTCCTCCGGCATGGGCGCCCGCCTGCGCTTCGCCATCGCCGCCGCGAAGACCCACGACGTGCTGCTGATCGACGAGGCGCTGGCCACCGGCGACCAGGCGTTCCAGCAGCGCAGCAAGAAGCGGATCGAGGAGCTGCGCAAGTCCGCCGGTACGGTCTTCCTGGTCAGCCACGACAACAGCTCGATCCGCGAGGTCTGCGAGCGGACCATCTGGATCGAGCACGGCGAGCTGGTCATGGACGGCCCGACCGAGGAGGTCGTGAGCCGTTACGAGCGCGGCGAGCGCCCGTAACACCGTGGGTCGACCCACGGTGGTGGGTGCGTGAGCCACTCGTGCAGGGGGCCGGTTCCGGGGTTTTCCGGGGCCGGCCCCCTGTCGTGCGCCCCCGCCGGTACCCCGGGTGGCCCGCCGCCGCGGGGGTGAGCGCCCCGTGCGCCGGGCGGGGCGGTCTTCTCCGGCGCGGCCCGTGGTGTCAGGCTGTAGGCGCGGGGGTGGTGTGTCGGACGTGGCGCCCCTGCTCGGACGCGTGTCCGAGTCGGGCCGGTGGTACCCAGCGGTGTAGAACGGGGGAGTGACAGCAGTGTCGGCTTCGGCCCAGCCCAGAGATACGTCGGTGAACCGCTCCGCGGGGGAGACCCTGGACAAGGCGGGCGCGGAGAACTTCCCGGTCGCCCCGTTCTTCCTGCCCGCCGCCTGGCGCGACGACCTGATGGCGGTCTACGGCTTCGCCCGCCTGGTCGACGACGCCGGCGACGGCGACCTGGCCGACCCGGCCGCCACCGCCGCCCTGCTCGGGGTCGACGCCAGGCCCCCCGCCACTCCTTCGGCCCAGTCCGGCCCGCCGGCTCCGGCGGAGGTCGCCTTCCGCCTCGCGCTGCTGGACGGCCTGGAGCGGGACCTCGACCGGGTGTTCGAGGCGGCATCCCACCCGGGGGCCCCCGACGGCCCCCGCCACCCGCTGCTGCGCCGCCTCGTCCCGCTGGTCGACCGGCGCGGGCTCACCCCGGAGCCGTTCCGCCGCCTGATCGAGGCCAACCGGGTGGACCAGACCACCACCCGCTACGCCGACTACGACGACCTCATCGGCTACTGCACCCTCTCCGCCGACCCGGTCGGCCGCCTGGTGCTGGCCATCGCCGGCGTCTCCACCCCCGAGCGGATCGAGCTGTCCGACGCGATCTGCAGCGGCCTCCAGGTGGTCGAACACCTGCAGGACGTGGCCGAGGACCTGGCCCGCGGCCGGATCTACCTCCCGACCGAGGACCTCGTCCGGTTCGGCGTCACCGAGGCCGACCTCGCCGCCCCCACCGCCGACGGCCCGGTGCGTGAGCTGATCGCCTTCGAGGTGCGTCGGGCCCGCACCCTGCTCGACCGCGGCGCGCCATTGGTAGGTACGGTTCGGGGGAGGCTTCGACTGCTCCTGGCGGGATTCACCGCCGGCGGGTACGCGGCCCTGGCGGCCATCGAGGACGCCGGGTACGACGTACTCGCGCAGCAGGCGAAGCCGGACAAGCGCCGCCTCGCAGCGAAGGCGGCGGCCATCTTCGCGAAGGGAAGGTGAACGCCCGAGTGGCGGCATCACCACTGGCGTCGGCCCAGGTCATGGCGGCGTACCGGTACTGCGAGGCAGTCACCGGACTTCAGGCGCGCAACTTCAGCTATGGCATCCGGCTGCTTCCCGAACCCAAGCGGCTGGCCATGTCGGCCCTGTACGCCCTGGCCCGCCGGGTCGACGACATCGGCGACGGGGACCTCCCGTCCGACCGCAAGGCCGAGGCGCTGGTGCGCACCCGGGAACTGGTGGACGAGGTCCGCGCCGGGATGGTCGCCGAGGACGACACCGACCCGATCAAGGTCGCGCTGGCCGACGCGGCCCGGCGCTTCCCGATCCCGCTCGGCGGCTTCGACGAACTGATCGACGGCGTCGAGATGGACCTCAAGGGCGCCGAGTACCAGACCTACGAGGAGCTGAAGGTCTACTGCCGCTGCGTGGCCGGCGCGATCGGCCGGCTCTCGCTCGGCGTGTACGGCTGCGAGGACCCCGAGCGCGGGGCACAGTACGCGGACACCCTGGGCCTGGCCCTGCAGCTCACCAACATCCTGCGCGACCTGCGCGAGGACGCCCTGAACGGCCGCACCTACCTGCCCACCGAGGACCTGGCCCGGTTCGGCTGCGAGCAGGGCTTCGCCCTGCCCAGGCCGCCGGTCGGCGCCGACTTCACCGGCCTGGTGGCCTTCGAGGCCGCCCGTGCCCAGGCCGCCTTCGAGGACGGCCTGCGGCTGCTGCCGATGCTCGACCGCCGCAGCCGGGCCTGCACCGCCGCGATGGCCGGGATCTACCACCGGCTGCTCGGCCGGATCGCCGCCGACCCCGAGTCGGTGCTGCGCGGCCGGGTCTCTCTGCCGGGCTGGGAGAAGGCGTACGTGGCGCTTTCCGGGCTCGCCGGGGGGCGTTCTTGATTCTCACCACAGTTCTGTCACGCTGTGTCAGCGGGGAATCACCTGCGGGTGGAGCAGTGTTGACCACGACTGTGCCGACCACGAGCGTGCCGACCACGAACGGGCCCGCCACGGGCGTGCCGGCCACAGCGACCGCCGCCGGGCGGTCCAGCAATCGCGAGGGGGAGGGTCGATGACCGGGCGAGCCGATGCCGCGCGCCCGGCCGCCGTCGTGGTCGGCGGTGGCCTGGCCGGGATCACCGCCGCGCTGCGGCTGGCCGAGGCCGGCCACCGGGTCACGCTGGCCGAGGGGCGGCCCCGGCTCGGCGGGCTGGCGTTCTCCTTCCAGCGCGGTGAGCTGACCGTCGACAACGGCCAGCACGTCTACCTGCGCTGCTGCACCGCCTACCGCGGCCTGCTGGAGCGGCTCGGCGCCACCCGGCTGGTCACCCTGCAGGACCGGCTGGACGTACCGGTGCTCTCCGTCGCCGGGCCCGAGACGGCCCCGGTGCGCACCCTCGGCCGACTGCGCCGGGCCGGCCTGCCCGTCCCGCTGCACCTGGCCGGCAGCCTCGCCCGCTACCCGCACCTCGGGCCGGCCGACCGCGCCCGGGTGGTCCGCGGCGCGCTCGCCCTGCAGGGTCTGGACCTCGCGGACCCGGCGCTGGACGAGATCTCCTTCGGCGAGTGGCTGCGCCGCAACGGGCAGAACGCGAACACCCTCGCCGCGCTCTGGGACCTGGTCGGCGTCGCGACCCTGAACGCCCGGGCCGACCAGGTGTCCCTGGCACTCGCCGCGATGGTGTTCAAGACCGGCCTGCTCTCCGACCCGGGCGCCTCCGACATCGGCATGGCCGCCGTCCCGCTCGGCACGATCCACCACGACCGGGCGCTCGCCGAGCTGGAACGCGCCGGCGTGAAGGTGCTGCTGCGCGCCCGCGTCGCGGAGCTCAAGCCCGCCGAGCCCCAGCACGCCGTCCGGCTGGAGGGTGCGGAGCCGATCGCCGCCGAGACCGTCGTCCTGGCCGGTGCCCAGGACAGCGCGGCCGCCCTGCTGCCCCCGAACGCGATCGCCGACCAGGAGCGGCTGGCCGACTTCGGCACCGCGCCGATCCTCAACGTGCACGTGGTCTACGACCGCAAGGTGCTGCGCCGACCGTTCTTCGCCGCCCTCGGCTCCCCGGTGCAGTGGGTCTTCGACCGCACCGCGCACTCCGGCCTGGCCGGCACCGAACTCGGCCGGGCCCACCCCGGCGCCCAGTACCTGGCGCTCTCGCAGTCCGCCGTCCAGGACGAGATCGACCTGCCGGTGGCCGAGCTGCGCCGCCGCTACCTGCCGGAGCTGGCCCGGCTGCTGCCGGCCGCGGCCGGCGCCGAGGTGCTGGACTTCTTCGTCACCCGTGAGCGCACCGCCACCTTCGACCCGGCGCCCGGCAGCGCGCAGCTGCGCCCGTCGGCCCGGACGAACGTCCCCGGCCTGGTGCTGGCCGGCGCGTGGACGGCCACCGGCTGGCCCGCGACCATGGAGGGGGCCGTGCGCAGCGGCCACGCCGCCGCCGACGAGGCACTCGCCGCGACCGGCACCCGGCTCCCGGCGGACCGGGGCGACGGGCGGTGGCCCCGGTGACGGCGGGCGCCGCCGTCGGGGACCCCGCCAGACCCGGCGGGCGCGCCGTCGGCCGAGCCGGTGTCACCGACTCCGGCCGCACCGACGCGGGCCCTACCGACGCCGGCCGTACCGATACCGGCGACACTGGCACCAGCCGCATCCACACCAGCCGCACCGACATCGCAAGCACCCGGCCGCCCCGGGCGGTCCGGCACCACGAGGGAGAGGGAACGCACGTGGAGTCACGCACCGGCATCGCCGTCGGAGGCACGGCGCACGCCGAACCGGTCTCGGTGCCGGAGCTGCTCGCCCGCAGCCGCACGCTCTGCACCCCGCCGCTACGGGCCGCGGTCGCCCGTTTGGCCGCACCGATGGACACCGTCGCCGCCTACCACTTCGGCTGGATCGACCGGGACGGCACCCCGGCCAAGGGCGACGGCGGCAAGGCCGTGCGCCCCGCCCTGGCGCTGCTGTCCGCCCGGGCCGCCGGCGCCGCCGCAGAGGTCGGCGTGCCGGGCGGAGTCGCGGTTGAACTGGTGCACAACTTCTCCCTGCTCCATGATGATCTGATGGACGGTGACGAGACCCGGCGGCACCGGGCCACCGCCTGGACGGTCTTCGGGCCGGCCCAGGCGATCCTGGTCGGCGACGCGCTGGCGACGCTCGGCACGGAGGTGCTGCTCGACGCCGCGGCGGCCGGCGGTACGAGTCCCACCGACGCCGTGCGTGCCGTCCGGCTACTCACCACGGCGAGCCGCCGGCTGATCGACGGCCAGGCCATGGACGTCGCCTTCGAGCAGCGCGACAGCGTCACCGTCGCCGAGTGCCTGGAGATGGAGGGCGGCAAGACCGCGGCGCTGCTGGCCGCCGCCTCCGCGATCGGCGCCGTTCTGGCCGGGGCCGACGACAAGGTCTCCGAACCGCTCCAGCGCTACGGCCACCACCTGGGCCTGGCCTTCCAGGCGGTGGACGACCTGCTCGGCATCTGGGGCGCCACCGAGGTCACCGGCAAGCCGCACTGGGGGGACCTGCGCCAGCGCAAGAAGTCCCTGCCGGTCGCCGCCGCGCTGGCCGAGGGCGGGGCGGCCTCGCGTCGGCTCGCCGAGCAACTGGCCGACCCGAAGGGCCGCGGAGAGGAGGGCGAGCCCGAGCTCGCCGCCCGGGCCGCGCTGATCGAGGAGGCCGGCGGCCGCGCCTGGACCCAGGAGGAAGCCCGCCGCCAGCACACGACTGCCCTCGCCGCCCTGGACGAGGTGCCCATGTCCGACGACGTGCGCGAGCACTTCGTCGCACTCGCCGAATTCGTGGTGGTACGAGAGAGGTGACGTTACGTTGACAGCAACCGCGGACGGCCGGCTCGACCCTGAGTACGATTCCGAGCCGGTCGCGGTGGGCGACCGCCCCCCGACCCTGCTGGGCGCCGGGCGGTGGCAGCCCGAGGACACCGACCGGCTCCGGCCGGCCGGTGAGGCGGATCTCGGACCGGCCGACGCGCGGGAGGCCCTGGCCCGCGCCACCACGCACCTGCTCTCGCTGCAGAGCTCCGAGGGCTGGTGGAAGGGTGACCTGGAGACCAACGTCACCATGGACGCCGAGGACTTACTGCTCCGGCAGTTCCTCGGGATCCGGACCGAGGAACAGACCAAGGCCACCGCCGAATGGATCCGGTCCCAGCAGCGGGAGGACGGCACCTGGGCCACGTTCCACGGCGGGCCGCCCGAACTGTCCACCACCGTCGAGGCGTACGTCGCCCTCAAGCTCGCCGGCGACGACCCCGACGCCCCGCACATGCTGGCCGCCGCGCGGTACGTCCGCTCCGCCGGGGGCATCGCGGCCGCCCGGGTCTTCACCCGGATCTGGCTCGCGCTCTTCGGCTGGTGGCCGTGGGAGCGGCTGCCCGAGATGCCGCCCGAGATCATCTTCCTGCCCAAGTGGCTGCCGCTGAACATCTACGCCTTCGGCTGCTGGGCCCGCCAGACCATCGTCCCGCTGACCGTCGTCTCGGCCCACCGCCCCGTCCGTCCGGCGCCCTTCCCGCTCACCGAGCTGCACACCGACCCGGACGACCCCTACCCCGACCGGCCGCTCGCCCCCGCCACCAGCTGGGACGGCCTCTTCGAGCGCCTCGACAAGGTCCTGCACGCCTACCACCGGCGCGCCGTGCGCCCGCTGCGCCGGCTCGCCGTCTCCCAGGCCTGCCGCTGGATCGTCGAACGGCAGGAGGCCGACGGCTGCTGGGGAGGCATCCAGCCGCCCGCCGTCTACTCGCTGATCGCCCTGCACCTGGAGGGCTACGAGCTGGAGCACCCGGTGATGCAGGCCGGGCTCTCCTCCTTCGACCGCTTCACCGTGCACACCGAGGACGGCCGGCGCTGGTTGGAGGCCTGCCAGTCCCCGGTCTGGGACACCTGCCTGGCCACCATCGCGCTGGTGGACGCCGGGCTGCCGGCCGACCACCCGGCGCTGGTCTCGGCCGTCGACTGGATGCTCGGCGAGGAGATCCGCAAGAGCGGCGACTGGTCCGTCCAGCGGCCCTCGCTGGCCCCCGGCGGCTGGGCCTTCGAGTTCGAGAACGACACCTACCCCGACATCGACGACACCGCCGAGGTGGTGCTCGCGCTGCGCCGGGTCGCCCACCCCGACCAGGCCAAGGTCGACGCGGCGATGGACCGCGGCGTGCTCTGGAACCTCGGCATGCAGTCCAAGAACGGCGCCTGGGGCGCCTTCGACGTCGACAACACCAGCACGCTGCCCAACAAGCTGCCGTTCTGCGACTTCGGCGAGGTGGTCGACCCGCCGTCCGCCGACGTCACCGCCCACGTGGTGGAGATGCTCGCCGAGACCGGTCGGGCCCGCGACCGGGGCACCCGGCGCGGCGTCGAGTGGCTGCTGCGCAACCAGGAGGCGGACGGCTCCTGGTTCGGCCGCTGGGGCACCAACTACATCTACGGCACCGGTTCGGTGCTGCCCGCCCTGGTCGCGGCGGGCGTGCCGGACGAGCACCCGGCGATCCGCCGCGCCGTCCGCTGGCTGGAGGACCGGCAGAACGCCGACGGCGGCTGGGGCGAGGACATGCGCTCCTACGACGACCCGGCACGCTGGGCCGGGCGCGGGGACTCCACCGCCTCGCAGACCGCCTGGGCGCTGATGGCGCTGCTCGCGGCCGGTGAGGGCCCGGACGGCCGGGCCAACCCGGCGGTGGAGCGCGGGGTGGACTGGCTGGTGCGCACCCAGCTGCCCGAGGGCACCTGGGACGAGCCGCAGTTCACCGGCACCGGGTTCCCGTGGGACTTCTCCATCAACTACCACCTGTACCGGCTGGTCTTCCCGGTCACCGCGCTCGGCCGCTACCTGCACGGCAGCCCCGCCGTCGGTCGGGAGAACGGCGAGACCCCGGTGATCGGGGCGGCGCGGTGACCACCGCCCCCCTCCTGGTGCTCTGCGCGCTGGGTCCCGAGGTCTGGGCGCTGCGCGGCGGCGACTGGCGCGGCTCGGCCGGCGGGCCGCCGGTGCTGGTGCGCACCGGCATGGGCCGGCGGCGCGCCGCGCTGGCCGTCCGCCGGCTGCTCGACTCCGCCCCGGGCGGCTACGGCGCGGTCGTGGTGGCCGGCTTCGGCGCCGCGGTCGGCCCGGGCGTGCTGCCGGGCGACGTCGTGGTCGCCGACGGCGTGCGCGACGCGGAGGGGCACCTGTACCCGGTCGGCTCCGGACCGGAGCTCGCCCGGGCCCTGAAGGAGCTCGGCCTGACCGCACACGCCGGGGTGCACCACACCGCCGACCACGTGGTCCGCGGCCTCGAACGGCGCGCCCTGCACCTGCAGGGCGCGCTCGCCGTCGACATGGAGGCCGCCGCGGTGCTGGCCGCGCTGCGGGAGCGGCGGCCGACGCTGCCCGCCGCCGTCCTGCGGGTGGTGGTGGACACCCCCGACCGCGAACTGCTGCGGCCCGGCACCCTCCCGGCCGGGGTGCGCGCCTGGCGGACCCTGCGGGCGACGGTACCCGCCCTGGTCGACTGGTACCGGCAGGAGTCCCGGCCCGGCTCCGCAGACCTGAACCACCCCACATCCTCGACGCTCCCTCAGGAGGCGAGCTAGCCATGGCCATGCCGTTGCGCCAGACCGTGCGGGTCGGCACCTACCTCATGCAGCAGAAGCTGCTCAAACGGCGGGACAAGTTCCCACTGATCGTCGAACTGGAGCCGCTGTTCGCCTGCAACCTCGCCTGTGAAGGCTGCGGCAAGATCCAGCACCCGGCGGGCGTCCTGAAGCAGCGGATGCCGGTGGCCCAGGCGGTCGGCGCGGTCCTGGAGTCGGGTGCCCCGATGGTCTCGATCGCGGGCGGCGAGCCGCTGATGCACCCGCAGATCGACGAGATCGTCCGCCAGCTCGTCGAGCGCCGCAAGTACGTCTTCCTCTGCACCAACGCGCTGCTGCTGCGCAAGAAGATCGACAAGTTCAAGCCCTCGCCGTACTTCACCTTCGCCGTGCACATCGACGGCATGCGCGAGCGGCACGACGAGTCGGTGGCCAAGGAGGGCACCTTCGACGAGGCGGTGGCGGCGATCAAGGAGGCCAAGCGGCGCGGCTTCCGGGTCACCACGAACAGCACCTTCTTCAACACCGACACCCCGCAGACCATCGTCGAGGTGTTGGACTTCCTCAACGACGAACTCAAGGTCGACGAGATGATGATCTCCCCGGCCTACGCCTACGAGAAGGCCCCCGACCAGGAGCACTTCCTCGGGGTCGACCAGACCCGGGAGCTCTTCCGCAAGGCCTTCGCCGGCGGCAACCGGAGCCGCTGGCGGCTCAACCACAGCCCGCTCTTCCTGGACTTCCTGGAGGGCAAGGCCGACTTCGAGTGCACCCCCTGGGGCATCCCCAACTACTCGCTGTTCGGCTGGCAGCGGCCCTGCTACCTGATGGCCGACGGCTACGTGCCCACCTACCGCGAACTCGTCGAGAAGACCGACTGGAGCAAGTACGGCCGCGGCAAGGACCCGCGCTGCGCCAACTGCATGGCGCACTGCGGCTACGAGCCGACCGCCGTACTCGCCACCATGGGCTCGCTCAAGGAGTCGCTGCGCGCGATCACCGAGACCGTCGGCGCCAACCGCGGCCACTGAGCGGGTCGTTCGACCGCGCCCGGCCCGGGCCCCGCGCCCGGGCCGGCCCCGCCCCCGCCGGGCGGCGGCACCACCGCACCACTTCGAGTCGTGAGGTGTACCCATGTCACTGCTCTCCAGCGTCACGTCCCCGGCCGAGCTGCGAAAGCTCCCGGCCGCCGAACTCCCGCTGCTCGCCGAGGAGATCCGCGAGTTCCTGATCGGCGCCGTCACCCGCACCGGCGGACACCTCGGACCCAACCTCGGCGTGGTGGAGCTGACCATCGCCCTGCACCGGGTCTTCGACTCCCCGTACGACCGGATCGTCTTCGACACCGGCCACCAGAGCTACGTCCACAAGCTCCTCACCGGCCGCCAGGACTTCTCCCGGCTGCGGATGAAGGGCGGGCTCTCCGGCTACCCCTCGCGCGCGGAGTCCGAACACGACGTGGTCGAGAACTCGCACGCCTCCACCGCCCTGTCCTACGCCGACGGGCTCGCCAAGGCCGCCCAACTGCTCGGCCAGCACGACCGGCGGATCGTCGCGGTGATCGGCGACGGCGCGCTCACCGGCGGGCTCGCCTGGGAGGCGCTCAACAACATCGCCGAGGCCCGCGACCGGCCGCTGGTCATCGTCGTCAACGACAACGAGCGCTCCTACGCCAAGACCATCGGCGGCCTCGCCAACCACCTGGCCGCCCTGCGCACCACCCAGGGCTACGAGCGCTTCCTCGCCCTCGGCAAGGGCGCGCTGCAGCGCACCCCGCTGGTCGGCCAGCCGATCTTCGACGCGCTGCACGGCGCCAAGAAGGGCTTCAAGGACGCCTTCGCGCCGCAGGGCATGTTCGAGGACCTCGGGCTGAAGTACCTCGGGCCGATCGACGGCCACGACATCGGCGCCGTCGAGCAGGCGCTGCGCCAGGCGCGCAACTTCGGCGGCCCCGTCATCGTGCACTGCCTCACCGTCAAGGGGCGCGGCTACCGGCCCGCCGAACAGGACGAGGCCGACCGCTTCCACGCCGTCAACCCGATCGACCCGTACACCTGCCTGCCGATCACCCCCAGCGGCGGGGTCTCCTGGACCTCGGTGTTCGGCGACGAGCTGGTCGCGCTCGGCGACGAGCGGCCGGACCTGGTGGCGATCACCGCGGCGATGCTGCAACCGGTCGGACTGGCCCGCTTCGCCAAGGTCTTCCCGGACCGCATCTTCGACGTCGGCATCGCCGAGCAGCACGCCGTCACCTCCGCGGCCGGTCTGGCCACCGGCGGTCTGCACCCGGTCGTCGCGGTCTACGCGACCTTCCTGAACCGGGCCTTCGACCAGGTCCTGATGGACGTCGCCCTGCACCGGCTCGGCGTCACCTTCGTCCTCGACCGCTCCGGGGTCACCGGGCCGGACGGCGCCTCGCACAACGGCATGTGGGACATGTCGATCCTGCAGGTCGTCCCGGGCCTGCGGCTGGCCGCCCCGCGCGACGCCGACCAGCTGCGGGCCCAGCTGCGCGAGGCCGTCGAGGTCGACGACGCCCCCACCGTGATCCGCTTCCCCAAGGCGAACATCGGTCCGACGGTGCCGGCCGTCGAGCGGATCGGCGGGGTGGACGTCCTGCTGCGCACCGGGCGGGCGCCGGAGATCCTCCTGGTGGCGGTCGGCACCACCGCCGCCGCCTGCCTGGACGCCGCCCGGCTGCTGCTCGCCGAGGGCTTCACCGCGACCGTGGTCGACCCGCGCTGGGTCAAGCCGGTCGACCCGGCCCTGCCGGAACTGGCCGCCGCCCACCGGCTGGTCGTCACCGTCGAGGACAACGGCCGCACCGGCGGCGTCGGCGCCGCCATCGCCCAGGCGCTGCGTGACGCCGACGTGGACGTGCCGGTGCGGGTGCTCGGCCTGCCGCAGGAGTTCCTCGGCCACGCCGCGCGCGGGGAGATCCTGGAGGAGACCGGCCTGACCGGCACCGGGGTCGCCGCCCAGACCGCCGTCTTCGCCAAGAACCTGCTACCGACCCGAGGAGCGAACCAGCGCCATGCCGGCTGACCCCGACCGTACCGCCGCCCGTTTCGACCTCGCCGCGCTGATCGCCGAACGCGGCGCCGAGCGGTACGAACTGCACGGCCGCCACCTCAACCCGCAGCTGCCGCGGATGCTGCACACCATCGGCTTCGACAAGTACTACGAGCGCGCCAAGGGCCAGTACTTCTACGACGCCGAGGGCAACGAGTACCTCGACATGCTGGCCGGCTTCGGCATCTTCGCACTCGGCCGCCACCACCCGGTCGTGCGGTCGGCGATCCAGCAGGTGATGGACCTCGACCTGCCGGACCTGGTCCGCTTCGACTGCTCGCCGCTGCCCGGGCTGCTCGCCGAGCGGCTGCTCTCGTACGCGCCCGGGCTGGACCGGGTGTTCTTCGGCAACAGCGGCACCGAGGCGGTGGAGACCGCGCTCAAGTTCGCCCGGTACGCCACCGGCCGCCGGCGGATCCTCTACGCCGACCACGCCTTCCACGGGCTGACCACCGGCTCGCTCTCGGTCAACGGGGAGAGCGGCTTCCGCAAGGGCTTCGACCCGCTGCTGCCGGACACCGCCATCCCGCTCGGCGACCTCGGCGCGCTGGCCAAGGAGTTGAAGCGCGGCGACGTCGCGGCACTGATCGTCGAGCCGATCCAGGGCAAGGGCGTCCAGGCGCCGCCGCCCGGCTGGCTGCGCGCGGCGCAGGTCCTGCTGCACGAGCACAAGGCGCTGCTGATCTGTGACGAGGTGCAGACCGGGATCGGGCGCACCGGCGAGTTCTTCGCCTACCAGCACGAGGAGGGGGTGCTGCCCGACCTGGTCTGCGCGGCCAAGGCACTCTCCGGCGGGTACGTGCCGGTCGGGGCCACGCTCGGCAAGGGCTGGATCTTCGAGAAGGTGTACTCCTCGATGGACCGGGTGCTGGTGCACTCGGCCAGCTTCGGCGCCAACGCCCAGGCGATGGCGGCCGGACTGGCGACCCTGGAGGTGATGCGCGACGAGAAGGTGGTGGAGAACGCGCGCCAGGTCGGCGACCATTTCCGTGAGCGGCTCGCCGCGCTGGTCGACCAGTACGAGCTGCTCGCCGAGGTGCGCGGCCGGGGGCTGATGATCGGCATCGAGTTCGGCCGGCCCAAGTCGCTCAAGCTGCGCACCGGGTGGACGGCCCTGCAGGCCGCGCGCAAGGGGCTGTTCGCCCAGATGGTGGTCGTCCCGCTGCTCCAGCGGCACCGGATCCTGACCCAGGTGTCCGGCGACCACCTGGAGGTGATCAAGCTGATCCCGCCGCTGATCATCACGGAGCGCGACGTGGACCGTTTCATCGAGGCCTTCACCGACATCATGGACGACGCGCACCGGGGGAGCGGGCTGATGTGGGACTTCGGGCGGACGCTGGTGAAGCAGGCGGTCGGCAGCCGCTGAGTGTCGGTGCCGAACCGCCGCTGCCCGGTGGTCGGGAGGGCTGACGGCGCGGTGCGGGAGCGTCGGCGGAGTGCTGCCGGCGTGCTGACGGCGTGCTGACGGAGTGGGAAGTCGGTCCGGCCGACTTCCCACTCCGTGGGAGACACCGCGTCAGAGCTCGGTCCGGCGGCGCCGGATGACCACGACGAGATCGACGGCGGCGAACAGGGTGAGCAGACCGCAGGCGACGGCGAAGCCGGTGAGGGTCCCCCGGCTGGGGGCGCCGTACGCGGGGGAGGCGGCCGCCCAGATCGCGAAGCCCGCCGTCGCGAGCGCGAACAGCGGTGTGAAGGTGAGCGAGAGCAGGAAGCGGAGCTTGAGATCGCTGCGGGCGGTGGACGGCTCGGTGCCGCTGCGCCACCGCCGCCGCGGGGTGGTGGCGCGCATGGCCGTTCACCTCCGTGCCGCGCGGGTGGGGGCTACGATTCCAGCGTACGTCCGAGGGAGCGGGTGGGGGAGAGACGCGATGACGGGGTCGGACGCGGCGGCGGACGCGGAGGGCTATGCGGGGCTGCGGATCGAGCGGGCCCGGGAGCTGGCCCGGCGGCACGGTTGGGCGTTCGTCCGGGTGCTGGAGCCGGGGGCGATGATGACCATGGACCACCGGGAGGGCCGGCTCAACCTCGCGGTGCGCGACGGTGTGGTCGAGCGCAGCTGGGAGGGGTAGCGCCCGACCGGTCGCCATGACGGGCGGGCTCAGTGGACCCGTCGTCGGACCAGCCGCTGTTCGGCGGCGACGACCAGGGGCTCCAGCAGGGGCAGCGAGAGCAGCACCAGCAGCCCGGCGGCCCAGCCGGCCAGCACGTCGGTGACCCAGTGGGTGCCCAGGTAGACGGTGGTCAGGCCGATCGAGCAGGCGGTGGCGGCGGCGATCATCGCGCCGGTGCGCCGCCAGCGGACCGCGAGGTAGGCGAGCACGCCCCAGGTGACGACCGCGTTGGCGGTGTGGCCGGACGGGAAGATGGTGCCGCCGGAGAAGAGCTCGGGCGAGCCGACGTACTGGGCGTAGTGCGGGCCGAGCCGACCGGTGACGATCTTGACCGCGCCGACCGTGACGTTGAGCAGCAGCAGGGCGACGGCCATCACCAGCAGCGGGCGCAGCCGCCCCAGCCGGTGGGCGCGCCAGCCGAGCCAGACGAAGGCGGCGATGGCGGAGGGGCCGCGCTGCCCGGCGACCACCCAGGTGTCGAGCAGCGGCTCCAGGCGGGGCCAGCGTTCGTAGGGGCGGAGCAGGCGGACCGACCAGTCCAGGTCGACCAGGGCGGTGTTGAGCAGGACACCGGCCACGACCAGCAGGTAGGCGACGCAGGTCACGGCGAGCAGGGCGGCCTGCCGGCGGCTCATCGGCGGCCAGCCGGGCTCGCGGCGGTGGTCCTGCGTGGGGCTCGGGCGCTCGCGGTGGGTGGTGGTGAGCGGCTCCGGCCCCTGGTTCGGAAAGGGCGCGGGGGTACTCGGGGCTTGCACGGGGGTGACCTTACCCATCCGACCGGGGCTATTTCGGAGGGAATTGTCATTTTCCCGGGAAATCGACAATTGATGGGACGTGGTCCGGCCTGGGGAGTGATTTCCGGGATTCTCGGATCGAATGCCAGTGTGGTGTTCGAATGATTCTGCAAAAGCCCCGGTAAAGAAAACGGAGCGGGAGGCCGGCTCGGCCGGCTTCCCACTCCGTGGTAACCCTGTGTAGGTTCGGTGCTCAGTCGAGGGGGCCGCCCGCGACGTAGATCACCTGCCCGGAGACGAACCCGGCGCCCTCGCTCGCCAGGAACGAGATGGTGTGGGCGACATCCTCGGGCAGACCGACCCGCTGGACCGGGATCTGTGAGGCCGCGGCCCGCTTGAAGTCTTCGAAGTCCATGCCGACCCGGGCCGCGGTGGCCGCGGTCATGTCGGTGGCGATGAAGCCGGGGGCGACGGCGTTGGCGGTGATGCCGAACTTGCCCAGCTCGATGGCCAAAGTCTTGGTGAAGCCCTGCAGTCCGGCCTTGGCGGCCGAGTAGTTGGCCTGACCGCGGTTGCCCTGGGCGGACGAGGAGGACAGGTTGACGATGCGGCCGAAACCGGCGTCCACCATGTGCTTCTGCACCGCGCGGGTCATCAGGAAGGCTCCGCGCAGGTGCACGTTCATGACCGTGTCCCAGTCGGACTCGGACATCTTGAAGAGCAGGTTGTCGCGCAGGACGCCCGCGTTGTTGACCAGGACGACCGGGGCGCCGAGCTCGGTGGCCACGCGGTCGACGGCGGCCTGGACCTGGTCGGCGTCCGAGACGTCGGCGCCCACGGCCAGGGCCCGGCCGCCGGCCGCGGTGATCCGGTCGACGGTGTCCTTCCCGGCGGCCTCGTCCAGGTCGAGGACGGCCACGGCGTAGCCGTCGGAGGCCAGTCGCACGGCGGTGGCGGCGCCCAGACCGCGCGCGGCGCCGGTGACGACGGCGACCCGGGTGGCGGTGCTCTGCTCGGTCATGCTCGCTCTCGTCTCTCTCGGGGTTGCCTCCGCGGGGAGCGCCCCGGGGAGGGTGGCCACACCCTACCCGCGAGTAGGTGGGCCGACCAGGGTCGGAGCGCGGCGGGTGACGGTCGGTAAGGACCGACCGGTCGGCTTTCTGCTGAGAACGGGTTACCGCGAAGGCGTGGCGGGCGCGTAAATATGCCAATGTTGCCGAACCTGCGTCTACTATCCGCCCCTGTCTGCCAGCAAGGGCCCGCCGTTTGTATAGTGTCCGCCAGCAGCCACCGGCTGCACGGCTGGAGCGCCCTCCCTCATAGCTGGACGCCCACTCGCCGTTACTGCCCCACCCGGGTGTCCCACACACACCGGGTGTGACATCGGGACGGATACATGGTGCTGGGGGAGATCCCGACGACCCGCGTGTCCGCGCGACTGCAGCAGTCGCCCGGACACCTGATTCGCGTTGCACAGCAGGTTCACACCAGGCTGTGGTCGGAGCATGTCGGAGCCGATCTCACGGCTCCGCAGTTCGCCGTACTGCTGGTCCTGGCCCTGGAGCCGGGTGCCGACCAGCGGACGGTCGGCGAGCGGGCCTCGCTGGACAAGGCGACGATGGCGGAGATGGTCGCGCGGCTGGTCCGCCGCGGCCTGGTGCTGCGAAGGCGTGACCCGGCCGACGGCCGGCGCAAACTGCTCGCGCTCTCACAGAGCGGTGCCCAGGCGGTGCGTGAGGCCACCGGCGGTGTGGTCCGCGTGCAGCGCACCCTGTTCGAGCCGCTCACCGCGGAGGAGCAGGTGGAGATCGTGCGGGTGATGGCCAAGATAGCCAGGCTGGAGCCCGCCGCGGTCGCCGTCTTCACCGACGCGCGGCCGATACTGGACGCGCAGCGGGCGATCGGCTACCTGATCAGAGTGAGCCAACAGGTGCACACGAAACTCTGGTCCGAGCATGTCGGCGCGGAGCTGACGGCGCCGCAGTATGCGGTGCTGGACGCGCTGGAGCTGGAGCCGGGCGCCGACCAGCGCACGGTCGGTGAGCTGGCGTCGCTGGACAAGGCGACGATGGCCGAGATGGTGAGCAGGCTGGTGCGCCGCGGTCTGGTGCAGCGCCGGCGCGACCCCTCGGACGGCCGCCGCAACCTGCTGTCGCTGTCGCCGGCGGGGCAGGACCTGCTGCACCGCTCGGCGGCCGGAGTGGCGGAGGTTCAGCGGCTGCTGCTGGCCCCGCTGGACGAGAACGAGCACGGGCCCGCGCTGGCGCTCATCGGTAAGGCGGCGCGGTTCTAGCCGGATCCCTTTGATCTCCAGCCAAAACGATTCGCCAACGTACGGAAGACCCGGCCTTGACGGCCTGATGCGCTGACGGCCCTGTGCCGAGGTCTGGCGTGCTGGGCGCTCGGCATGCCGAGGGCTCGGCGCGTCGAGGGCCTGATGTGCTGACGGCGTACGGCAGTTGGCGTCGGTGAATCGCGGTACGCCGAAGACCGCCCACCCCTGCTCGGGGTGGGCGGTCTTTCGATATGACCGCTCGTCAGAGAAGTCGGACGGCGGGTGCCGTCAGTTCCAGTCGAACTCCTGCGGGTCCGGACCGATCCGCGTGCCGGTGGCGACACCGGCGATCGCGGCGAGGTCCTCGGCGTCCAGCTCGAAGCCGGCGACGTCCAGGTTCTCCCGGATGCGGGCGGGGGTGACCGACTTCGGGATCGCGATCACGCCGCTCTGCAGGTGCCAGCGGAGCACGACCTGGGCGACCGTGCGGCCGTGCTTCTCGGCGATCTTCGCCAGCGCCGGCTCGGAGAGCAGCTCCTTGCCCTGGCCCAGCGGGCTCCAGGCCTCGGTGGCGATGCCGTGCTGGGCGTGGAAGGCGCGCAGCTCGGTCTGCGGGAAGTACGGGTGCAGCTCGACCTGGTTCAGCACCGGGACGACCGAGGTCTCGTCGAGCAGTTGGGTGAGCTGCTCGGGCCCGAAGTTGGAGACGCCGACCGACTTGACCCGGCCGTCCGCGCGCAGCTGCTCGAACGCCTTCCAGACGTTCAGGTAGCTGCCGTGCATCGGGCGCGGCCAGTGGATCAGGTAGAGGTCGATGTAGTCGAGGCCGAGCTTGGCCAGCGACGCGTCGAACTCGCGCAGGACGGCGTCGCGGCCCTGCTCGCCGGTCCAGTCGCGGGTGCCCGAGTTCCACAGCTTGGTGGTGATGTAGAGGTCCTCGCGGGCCACGCCGCCGGCCAGTGCCTCGGCGATCGCCTGGCCGGTGCCGGCCTCGTTCTCGTAGATGGCGGCGGTGTCGATGGAGCGGTAGCCCGCCTCGATCGCGTTGCGGACGGCGGCCGTGGCCTCGTCGTCCGGGACCTGCCACACGCCGAAGCCGAGCTGCGGGATCTGCGCGCCGTCGTTCAGGGTGACGCTGGGGATGTTGCTCACGGGAAGGGGTGCCCTCCTGGTTGTCCGTGTGATTCCAGAAGGGGGCAACTGGCGCCCGGGCGGGATTGTTCCCGCCGTTCGGGGGAATCTTGCGGGGGGCCGGAGGCCCTCCCGGGCGGGGATCGGTGGCCGGGCGTCGAAAAAACCTGTTGCGCGGATCACATCGGAGTTGGCAGGCTCGCGGCCATGACCTCCTGAGATCCCGGCCGTTCGTGCCCTCCCGTTCCCGTCCGGCAGCCCGTCAGCCTGGCCGTCCCGTCGGGCCGTCCGGCCCGACGCCCCGGGCGCGTCGGCGGCGCCGGATCGAGCCGCCGCGCGCGGTGCCCGCCGCCTTTCGAGTGAGCCGGGTCCGCCGCGCCGCGCCGCCCGCGCCTGCGCCTCATGGCCGTCTCCCCTTCGCCTCGTCCGCACCCTCCCGCACCCCCTCCCGTATCGGAGTGTCATGCCGCTCACCCCCCTGCCGCTGGCCGACCCCGGCAGTCCTGATCTCTCCTCACCCCTGGCCTTCCTGCGCTGGCTGCAGCGCGGCCAACGGCGCGGACAGGTGGCCGCCACCTGCTGGGCGCTGCTGGAGATGGGCGGCCAGGCGGCGCTGCCGATACCGCTCGGGTGGGGCGTGCAGGCCGCCGTCGACGGCGAGGCCGCCGGGATCTGGCAGGCCGGCGCCCTCGCGGTGGCGCTCGCCGTGCTGGCCGCGCTCGGTGCCGTGATGCTGCACCGCCAGGCCGTCTGGAACTGGATCCACGCCGCTTGCCACGTGCGGCAGTTGGTGGCCCGACAGGCCTCGCGGCTGGGTGCCGGGCTGTCCCGTCGGATCGCCACCGGGGAGGTCGTCGCGGTCGGCAGCGGGGACGTCGAACGGATCGGCTGGTACGTCGAGCTCGTCGCCCGGGTCCGGGCCGCGGTGATCGTCTGGCTGGCCGTGAGCGTGGCCGTGCTGGTGGTCGAACCGGTGCTCGGGATCGGGGTGCTGCTCGGCGTCCCGGTACTGGCGGTCGCCGTCTGGCCGCTGATCGGGCCGTTCGAGCGCCGGTACGAGCAGCAGCGCACGCTCGGCGGCAAGGCCACCGAGCTGGCCGCCGACACGGTGGCCGGGCTGCGGGTGCTGCGCGGCATCGGCGGCGAGGAGCTCTTCCTGGAGCGGTACCGGGCGGCCTCCCAGAAGGTCCGGGCCGCGGCCGTCCGTTCGGCCCGGCTGTGGTCGCTGATGCAGGCCCAACAGGTGCTGCTGCCGGGCCTGTTCGTGGTCGGGGTCACCTGGTACGGCGCCCGGCAGGCGGCCGCCGGAGAGCTCGCCGTCGGCACCCTGATCGCCGTGTACGGCGCCACCGCGTTCCTCGCGGCGCCGCTGCGGATCCTGGGCGAGGCCGCGCACGCCTGGAGCGTCGCCCGGGTCTCCGCCGGGCGCGCCGTCCGGGTGCTCTCACTCGAACGGACCAACGGCGTGGCCGAGGCCTCGCTGACCCGGCCCGGGCACGCCGACCTGTTCGACCCGGCGACCGGGCTGACCGTGCGGGCCGGTGAGCTGACCGCGGTCGTCTGCGGGGACCCGGACTTCGCCGGGGCGCTCGCCGAGCGGCTCGGCGGGCACGTCCCGGTGGCCGAGGGCGAGCAGGAGCAGCCCTCCGTCCGGCTCGGCGGGACCGAACTGGACACGGTGCCGCTGGCCGAGGCCAGGGCGGCGGTGCTGGTGCACGACAAGGAGCCGGTGCTGCTCTCCGGCACCCTGGCCGGGCTGTTCGACATCCCGTCCTCGGGGCGGGTCTCGGTGGCCGAGGCGCTGGCCGCCGCCCGGTCCGACGACGTGCTGGAGGCCCTGGTGGACGGCTCACCGGACTGCGGGGGCGACGCGATGCGCGCCCGGATCACCGAGCGCGGGCGCTCGCTGTCCGGCGGGCAGCGCCAGCGGCTCGCGCTGGCCCGTGCGCTGGTGGCCGACCCGCCCGTCCTCGTGCTGGACGAGCCGACCAGCGCGGTGGACGCGCACACCGAGTCGAGGATCGCGACCGGGCTGCGGGACACCCGGGCCGGTCGCACCACCGTGGTGTTCGCGACCAGCCCGCTGCTGCTCGACCAGGCGGACCGGGTGGTGCTGCTGCGCGAGGGCCGGGCGGCCGTCGCGGGGCGGCACCGCGACCTGATGCGGACCGAGCCCGCCTACCGGGCCGTGGTCACCCGCGACGAGGAGCCGGCGCCGGTGGGGGAGGCCGTATGAGCGGCCGAAGGGGCACGTTCGGTGTCCGCCCTGTCCGTCCCGCCCGTCCTGCCCGTCCTGCCCGTCTTTCCACGCAGCTGAGGAGCACGTCATGAAGCCCCCCGTCCAGCAGGAGCAGGGGCCGACCACCACTCTGCCGGTCGGCTCCCCGGCCGCCGTGCGCGCGTACCTGCGCCTGCTCGCCCGGCGCCACCGCGTCGGGTTCTCCGCGGTGGTGGCGCTGCACTCGGTGGCCACCGTGGCCGGGCTGGTCGGGCCCTGGGTGCTCGGCAGCCTGGTCGAGTCGCTGGCGACCGGCACCGCCGAGGGCGCCATCGCGGTCGCGGTCGGCTGGTACCTGCTGGCGCTGGTGGTGCAGTCCGCCTTCACCGGCTGGTCCCGGATGCGCGGAGCGGTCCTCGGCGAACGGGTGCTGGCCGACCTGCGTGAGGACTTCCTGGTCCGCTCGGTCGCGCTGCCCACCGGAGTGCTGGAGCGGGCCGGCACCGGGGACCTGGTCTCCCGGGGCACCACCGACGTCGACCGGCTGGACAAGTCGGTGCGCGAGGCGGTGCCCGAACTCGCCGTCGCCGTCGTGTCGTTGCTGCTGGTGATCGGCGCCCTGCTGGTCACCTCGCCGCTGCTCGCGCTCACCTCGCTGATCGGGCTGCCGCTGCTGCTGGTCAGCTCCCGCTGGTACTTCCGGCGCGCGCCGGAGTCCTACCGCAACGAGTCGGCCGGGTACGCCGCGGTGAACACCGTGCTGGCCGAGACGGTGGACGCCGGGCGGACGGTCGAGACGCTGCGCCTGGGCGACCAGCGGATCGGGCTGACGGACCGCAAGCTGCGCGAATGGCTCGCCTGGGAGCGCTACACCCTGTGGCTGCGCTCGGTCTGGTTCCCGACCATCGACGCGGTCTACTCCTCGGCGGTGCTGGCCACCCTGGTGCTCGGCGGGCTGTTCACCCTCCAGGGCTGGATCACCGTCGGCCAGTTGACCACCGGGGTGCTCTACGCGCAGATGCTGACCGGCCCGGTCGACCTGATCCTGCGCTGGTACGACGAGCTGCAGATCGGCCAGGCCTCGCTGGCCCGGCTGGTCGGCGTCCGCGAGGTGCCCGAGCACGAGGGCGACGAGAGCGCCAGCCCGGACGGCCGCCGGGTCGAGGCCCGGGAGGTCCGGTTCGGCTACCGCGAGGGCGCGGACGTCCTGCACGGCATCAGCCTGGACGTCGCGCCGGGCAGCCGGGTCGCGCTGGTCGGGCCGTCCGGCGCGGGCAAGTCCACGCTGGGGCGGCTGCTGGCCGGGATCTACGCCCCCGGGCGCGGCAGCGTGACGCTCGGCGGCGCGGCGTTGGCGCGGATGCCGGCCGAGCGGGTGCGGGCCGAGGTCGCCCTGGTGAACCAGGAACACCACGTGTTCGTCGGCACCCTGCGGGACAACCTGCGGCTGGCGTCACCCACGGCCGAGGACACCGAACTGCGGTCCGCGCTGGACGCGGTGGACGCCGGTGGCTGGGTGGACGCGCTGCCGCACGGCCTCGACACCGAGGTCGGCTCCGGCGGCACCGTATTGACCCCGCCGCAGGCGCAGCAACTGGCCCTGGCCCGTTTGGTGCTGGCCGACCCGCACACCCTGGTGCTGGACGAGGCCACCTCGTTGCTGGATCCGCGCGCCGCCCGGCACCTGGAGCGGTCGCTCGCCCGGGTGCTGGAGGGCCGCACGGTGATCGCCATCGCCCACCGGCTGCACACCGCGCACGACGCGGACGTGATCGCGGTGGTCGAGGGCGGGCGGATCAGCGAGTACGGCAGCCACCCGGAGCTGGTGGCGGCCGGCGGCCCGTACGCGGCGCTCTGGCGCTCCTGGCGGGACGAGCGGTAGCGGGCCGGTGCCGTCCGGGCCTGCCCAGGTCTGTCGGGCGGGGATCGGCCGGGCGGGCGCTAAACCCGCACGGGGCCGGATTGCCCCGTGCGGGTTACTCCCTGACCCGTAAGGGCGCGTAACCGGGCAAATCGGCGCCCCGGCCCGCAGACTGCTCCGGTGACCAAGATTTCGGACGGCTCGGCCGGCTCCAAACGCAGTGAGATCGGTGGGATCCCCACCCGGTACATCGGGATCGGCGTCCTCGTCGTCCTCGCCGTGTGGTTCCTGTTCGCGAACCTCGACACGGTGAAGATCCAGTTCTGGGTCTTCACCGTCACCGCGCCGCTCTGGATCGCACTGCTGGCCACGCTGCTCGCCGGCGGTGCGCTGGGCTGGCTGCTGAAGGGGCGACGCGGCCGGTGACCAGCGCTCCCGGGTCGGCCCAGGCCGGGCCCCCGGCCTTCACACCGCTGATCGAGGTGCGCGGTGTCAACAAGCACTTCGGCGACCTGCACGTCCTGCAGGACATCGACCTGACCGTCGGCCGTGGCGAGGTCGTCGTGGTCATCGGGCCCTCCGGCTCCGGCAAGTCCACGCTGTGCCGGGCGATCAACCGGCTGGAGCCGATCGAGGACGGCACCATCCTGATCGACGGCGAGCCGCTGCCCGAGGAGGGCAAGGGGCTGGCCCGGCTGCGCGCCGAGGTCGGCATGGTGTTCCAGTCCTTCAACCTGTTCGCGCACAAGACCGTGCTGCAGAACGTCTCGCTCGCGCAGATCAAGGTCCGCGGCCGGCCCCGGGCGGAGGCGGACACCAAGTCCCGCGCACTGCTGGAGCGGGTCGGGCTGGCGGCGCAGGCCGACAAGTACCCGGCCCAGCTCTCCGGCGGCCAGCAGCAGCGGGTGGCGATCGCCCGGGCGCTGGCGATGGACCCGAAGGCGCTGCTGTTCGACGAGCCCACCTCGGCGCTCGACCCTGAGATGATCAACGAGGTGCTGGACGTCATGCGCCAGCTCGCACGCGAGGGCATGACGATGGTCGTGGTCACCCACGAGATGGGCTTCGCCCGGGCCTCCGCCAACCGGGTGGTCTTCATGGCCGACGGCCGGATCGTCGAGGACCGCGCCCCGGAGGACTTCTTCAGCGCCCCGGAGAGCGAGCGCGCCCGGGACTTCCTGTCCAAGATCCTGAAGCACTGAGGCGGCGCCGTGACGAGGAAGACCACGCCCGCCGCCCCGGGCCGGACGCTGCTCGCCGCCGCCCTGCTGCTCGCCGCGCTGGCCGCCGGCTGCGGCAAGGCCGGCACCCCGCCGCCCAAGGGCCCGCAAGCGAGCGCGCTGCCCAGCTACCAGGTACGGGACGCCGCTTCGATCACCGGCTCGCCGACCCTGGACGCCGCCCGGCGCCGGGGCTACCTGGTGGTCGGCGCCAAGGAGGACCAGCCGTACCTGGGCGAGAAGAACCCGGCCACCGGCGAGTACTCCGGCTTCGACATCGAGATCGCCAAGATGGTCGGCGCCGACCTCGGCTTCGGGCCGGACCGGATCCAGTTCAAGACCATCGCCTCGGCCAACCGCGAGACCGCGCTGCAGAACGGTCAGGTGGACTTCTACGTCGGCACCTACACCATCAACGACAACCGGAAGAAGCTGGTCGGCTTCGCCGGGCCCTACTTCATCGCCGGGCAGTCGCTGCTGGTGCGCAAGAACAACACCAGCATCCACGGCCCGCAGGACCTGGACGGAAAGAAGGTCTGCTCGGCGGCCGGCTCGACGCCGTACCAGCGCATCCAGTCGCAGTACCCGAAGGCGCACCTGATCGGCTACGACACCTACTCGGCCTGCGTGGACAACCTGATCACCGGCCAGGTCGACGCCGTCACCACGGACAACGCGATCCTGCTGGGCTACGCGGCCAAGGCGCCGGACGAGCTCAAGGTGGTCGGCCCGCTGTTCTCCCGGGAGCCGTACGGGATCGGGACGCCGAAGAACGACACCGTGCTGCGGTACGCGATCGACGACGCGCTGGCGCGGTACGAGCAGAACGGCGACTGGAAGAAGGCCTACGACGCGACCCTCGGCCTCTCGGGGGAGCCCGCACCGACGCCGCCGCCGATCGACCGGTACTGAGAGGGCCGCGCTGTGAGAACGCTGACCGACAACTGGTCGACCTACTGGGACGGCTTCCTCGGCACGCTCGCGCTCTTCGTGGTGAGCGCCGTGCTGTCGCTGGTGCTGGGAGTGCTGATCGCGGGCTTCAGGGTCTCGCCCGTCCGGCCGCTACGGGTGTTCGGGACGGCGTGGGTGACGCTGCTGCGCAACACGCCGCTGACCCTGCTGTTCTTCATCGTGGTGCTGGGCCTGCCGCGCTTCAACATCACGCTGCCGTTCTTCACCTTCGCGGTGGCCGCGCTCGGCTGCTACACCTCGGCCTTCGTCTGCGAGTCGATGCGCTCGGGCATCAACACCGTGCCGGCGGGGCAGGGCGAGGCGGCACGCAGCCTGGGCATGAGCTTCGGGCAGACGATGAGCGTGGTGGTGCTGCCGCAGGCGTATCGGTCGGTGGTCGCACCGATCGGCAGTGTGATGATCGCGCTGGCGAAGAACTCGGCGATCGCCGGCT
Source organism: Kitasatospora sp. NPDC087314 (assembly GCF_044744365.1). NCBI lineage: Bacteria > Bacillati > Actinomycetota > Actinomycetes > Kitasatosporales > Streptomycetaceae > Kitasatospora > Kitasatospora sp. NPDC087314. The sequence goes on along the minus strand of NZ_JBIUYE010000002.1, from coordinate 48,209 downwards.
CGTTCAGCGTCACCGAACTGCTCGGCACCTACCGGACCATCAACGAGCTCGGCTACAGCATCATCTGGACCTTCGTCTGGATCGCCGTCGGCTACCTGATCATCACCCTGGCCATCAGCGCCGTCTTCAACCTGCTGGAACGACGAGTGGCGGTGTCGCGATGACCGTTCAGGCCTCGGCACTGTACGACGTCCCCGGTCCGAAGGCGCTCGCCCGGCACCGGCTGTACGGGGGGATCGCGCTGCTGCTGATCGCGGCGCTGATCGGCTGGATCGTCTACATGCTGTTCCACACCCACCAGTTCACGTACCAGAAGTGGATGCCCTTCGAGTACCGGGGCGTCCAGGACCTGCTGCTGCGCGGGCTCGGCAACACCCTGAAGGCCTTCGGCTGGACGGTGCTGTTCGCGCTGCCGTTCGGTGCGCTGTTCGCGGCCGGCCGGCTGTCCGACCACCGGGTGGTGCGCTGGCTCTCCACGCTGGTGGTGGAGTTCTTCCGGGCCATGCCGCTGCTGGTGATGATCTTCTTCGTCTTCGTGGCGCTCAAGGTGCAGCCGCTGTGGGCGCTGGTGACCGGGCTGGTGCTGTACAACGGCTCGGTGCTGGCCGAGGTCTTCCGGGCTGGCGTGCTCGCGGTGCCCAAGGGACAGCGCGAGGCGGCCTACGCGCTCGGCATGCGCAAGACCCAGGTGATGACGTACGTGCTGGTGCCGCAGGCCAACCGGGCGATGCTGCCGGCCATCATCAGCCAGCTGGTGGTCGCGCTCAAGGACACCTCGCTCGGCTTCCTGATCACGTACGAGGAGTTCCTGCACGCGGGCAAGCTGATCGCCACCAACCTCGACTACGACCTGCCGTTCATCCCGGTGGTGATCGTGATCGCGCCGATCTACATCGGCATGTGCCTGCTGCTCTCCTGGCTCGCCCGCTGGGTGGAGCGCCGCAGCCGGCGCAGCCCGAGCGTGCGGGGCGGGGCGCCGGTGGTCGAGGCCGGGGTGGCGATGGGGCTGCCGCCGGCCGCGCAGCAGTGAGAAGGCTGGTTCGATCCTGAACCATAGGTGCGGATGGGGATAGACCCTGCACCTCCAATTTCCTCTTATGATTGCGGAGGCTGGACGACGACGACCGGGTGGAGGGGCAATGGAGCCGGTGTTCGACTCGCGGCACATCAGGACGTTCCACGAGGTCGTGAGGGCCGGTTCCTACTCGGCCGCCGCCCGCGAACTCGGCTACACCCAGCCCGCCATCACCCAGCAGATGAAGGCGCTCGAACGCACCGTCGGCGTCGCGCTGTTCACCCGGGCCGGGCGCGGGCTGCGGCTCACCGAGGCGGGCGAGGCGCTGTCCCGGCACGCCGAAGTGATCCTCGGCAGCCTCTCCGCCGCCCAGCAGCAGCTCGCCGCGCTCGCCCGGCTGCGTGCCGGGCGGGTCCGGGTCTGCGCCTTCCCCAGCGCCAACGCCACCCTGATACCCGAGGCGATGGCCCGGCTGCTCGCCGAACACCCCGGTGTGCGGGTCGAACTGCTGGAGGCCGAGCCGCCGGACTCCGTCCAGCGCCTGCTGCGCGGGGAGTGCGACATCGCGCTGGCCTTCCGCTACCCGGGCGCCGCGACCGAGGTGCCCGACGGGCTGGACGAGATCCCGCTGATGGAGGACCTGCTCACCGTGCTGCTGCCGGTCGGGCACCCGCTCGGCCGCCGGCACGCCGTGCGGCTCTCCGACCTCGACGGCGAGCGCTGGATCGCCGGGTGCCCGCGCTGCCGGGCCAATCTGCTGCACGTCTGTGCGGAGGAGGGCTTCGCGCCGGACATCGTGTTCTCGACGGACGACAACCTCGCGGTGCAGAGCCTGGTCGCCGCCGGGGTCGGGATCGCGCTGATGCCCGCGCTGGTGCTCTCCTTCATGTGCCACCGCAAGGTCACCGGGCGGGCCGTCGAGCCGCACCTGCGCCGGCAGGTGAGCGCGTACGTGCTGAGCGAGCACCGGCGGATCCCGGCCACCGGGCTGGTGCTGGACCACCTGCGGCAGGCGGCGGCGAGCCGGGTCGGGTGCTGAGGGGCCGGTGCGGCGGATGGCCGGGGGTTCCGGTGGGTGGCCGGGGCTGCGGCTGAGTGCCGTCGATTCATAAGCTGGATTTGGGGGAGGGCTTAAGAACCCTCGTTGGACGTGATAGGTGTATGCGCCCGAACCTGCTGGCATGACACCCTCAGCCACGGTCGGCAGCGACCGACTCACCGAGCGGATGGGCGCCCTGATCGGCGAGATCCGTGCCGTCGTGGACCGCGGACTGCCCCCGGAACTCACCGCCTACCTGGTCGGCGAACGCCTCGCGCCGCACCTGCACGCCGACCCCGACGGGCCTGACGCGCTGCTCACCCCCGCCCAGTGCGAGGGCGACCCGCAGCGCTACCGCCAGCACGTCCTGCACGCCGAGGAGGACGGCAGCTTCTCCGTCGTCGCCCTGGTCTGGCTGCCCGGCCAGCAGACCCCGATCCACGACCACGTCTCCTGGTGCGTGGCCGGTGTCCACCGCGGCCAGGAGAGCGAGACCCGCTACCGGCTGGTCTCCGACGGCCGCACCGCCCGGCTGGTCGAGACCGAGCACGTGGCCGGCCCGGCCGGCACCGTCGCCGCCTTCGCCCCGCCCGGCGACATCCACCTGGTGCGCAACGCCTGTAGCAGCACCGCCATCTCCATCCACGTGTACGGCGCGGACGTCTCGCGGCTCGGCACCAGCATCCGGCGGGTCTACCGGCTGCCCGCCGACCAGCAGCAGTGAGGACGGCGTGGCACTGACCCTCCGGGAGCGCGCCACGCGCACCCGCTCACTGCCCCCGCTCGGTGGGGACGCCCCCGGACTGCTGCTCGCCGCCGCCGGGGTGGCCGCCGCGATCGGCGTCCACGCGGCCGTGCCCGCCGTGCCCAAGCTCACCGCCGCCGTCGTGCTCGGCATGGCGGCCGCGCACCTGCCCGGGCTGCGCCCGGTGGTACGCGGGGTGGCCCGGCCCGGGCTGTCCACGGCCGGCAAGCGGCTGATGCGGCTCGGGATCGTCCTGCTCGGGCTCAAACTCAGCCTGGACGACGTGCTCGGCCTCGGCTGGGCCACCGTCGCCATGGTGCTCGCGGTGGTCGCGGCCACCTTCGCCGGCACGCTCTGGCTGGGCCGCCGGCTCGGCCTGCCCGGGGACCAGCCGCTGCTGGTCGCCACCGGGTACTCGATCTGCGGGGCCTCGGCGATCGGTGCGGTCAGCCAGGCGGCCGGCAGCGAGGAGGAGGACGTCGCCTCCTCGGTCGCGCTGGTCACCCTGTGCGGGACGCTCGCGATCGCCGTACTGCCGCTGCTCCAGCACCCGCTCGGGCTCGGCGAGGTGGAGTTCGGGCGGTGGGTCGGCGCGAGCGTGCACGACGTCGGGCAGGTGGTCGCCACCGCGCAGACCGGCGGGGTGGGCGCGCTGCGCGAGGCCGTCCTGGTCAAGCTGATGCGGGTGGTGCTGCTGGCGCCGCTGGTCGCCGGGGTGGCGGTCGGGGTGCGGCGCAGGGCGCGGCGGGACGGGGGGAACGCCGCCGGGCCGGACGCGGCGGACACCGGTGGCTCCGGGAGCCCGGTCGAGAGCGGTCGTCGCCCGCCGATCGTCCCGCTGTTCGTGGCCGGGTTCCTCGCGATGATCGTCCTGCGGACCACCGGGGTGCTGCCGGAGCGGGCGCTCACGCTCGCCGGGGACGCCCAGGAACTGCTGCTGGCCGCCGCGCTGTTCGGCCTCGGCAGCGCCGTGCACCTGCCCACCATGGTCCGCACCGGCGGGCGGCTCGCCCTGCTCGGGCTCGGCTCCTGGGTGGTCGTCGCGGGCGTCTCGTACGCGGGGGTGCTGGTCACGATGTGACCGGCGCGGGGGCGGACTCGGCTATTGTCGGGCGGGTACTCGTCCGCCGGGACGGCTCCTGCACCCGAGTCCGCTGAGGAACACGCATGTCCACCGCACTGCCCGAACGGGACGCTCACGAGGCCGTCGTCACGCTCGACCGGCGGGACGGCCCGTTCGGCGAGGTGGTCCTGCGCCAGCGTGGTCGGCACTTCGAGATCATCGCCAACGGGTGTTTTCTGATGGACACCGCCGACGGCCGCTCCGAACGCCTGCTGATCCAGGCGGCGTTGGACGAGCTGGACCGTACCGGCACCCCCGTCGAGCGACCCTCGGTGCTGATCGGGGGCCTCGGCGTCGGCTTCTCGCTGGCGTACGCGGTGGCCGAGTCGCGCTGGGGGCGGATCGCCATCGTCGAGCGCGAGAGCGCCATCATCGACTGGCACCGGAACGGGCCGCTCGGTGCCTTCTCCGACGGCGCGCTGGAGGACGAGCGGGTCCGGATCCTCCACACCGACCTGCTGGAGTACCTGGCGGCGGCCGACGGCGAGCGCTACCACGCGCTGTGCCTGGACATCGACAACGGCCCGGACTGGACCGTGACCGACTCCAACGCCGGGTTGTACGGCGCCGACGGGCTCGCCGTGCTCTGGCAGCGGCTTCAGCCGGGCGGGGTGCTGGCGGTGTGGAGCGCGCAGCCCTCCGCGGAGTTCGAGGAGGCGCTGCGTGCGGCGGGCTTCTCGGGCGTCGTCACGCACGAGATCCCGGTCAGCCGGGGTGTGCCGGACGTGGTCCACCTGGCGCGGCGCGCGGGCTGATTGCGCGGGGCGCGCCAATGCGCCAACTGGCCTGCCGTGCCTGGCCGTTGTCTGCGGCGTTTGGGCGCGTCGCTCCTGTTGCCGCCAACTCGTGGTGGGTCTGCGCCAGTTGGCGGGATGGGCCGGGCGGCGGCTGTTGGCCTCGGCGTGGTGGCGCACTGGTGCGGTGCTGTGGCGCCGGGGACGCGGGTGCCGTCGCCGTCGACCCGGCGGATCGCCCGGGAGCGGGGCGTGGCGATGGCCGCCGCGACCATGTCGCTCTACCGTCAGGTGCGGGGTGACGGCCGGGGGTGGACCGACGGCTGACAGCTGACAAAATCTGAAATCTGTTATCTGTCAGCTGTTATCTGTTCGCCGTCGGTTGTCCGCCGCCGTCCGCCCGCCCGGGCGCGGTTCAGCCGAAGGGGCTGGTCTCCGGGCCCGAATCCGTCGCCGCTTCTTCCTCCGGGTCGGTGCCCGGGGTGGACGGGAGGCTTTCCGGGGCGAAGGGGTTGAAGTCCGGCGGGGGCACCATGACCGGCGTGCCCTTCCGCGGGGCGTCCTCCGTGGAGGCAGCCGGCGCGGGCACGACCGGCGGGGTGGAGGGCGGCGGCGGGACGGCCGGGCCCTGCGCCGCGAGCATGGTGCCGAACGGGTCCGGCTTGTCCGCCGTCACCGTGCCGAACGGGTCGGCGGCCGGGGTGGCCGGGTCGGTGCCCGGGGCGGACGGGAGGCTTTCCGGGGCGAAGGGGTTGAAGTCCGGCGGGGGCACCATGACCGGCGTGCCCTTCCGCGGGGCCCCGGCCTCCGGTTCGGCGTCGACCGCCGCCTCCGCGACCGCCGCCTCCGCGACCGCCGCCTCCGCGACCGACGAGGACGGACGGACGTCCGCGGGCGGGACGTCCTCCGGCGTGCCGTGCAGGTTCACCGGCACCTCCTCCGGCTGCTCCGGCGTCTTCTCGACGGGAGTGGCAGCGGTGGTCAGCGGCACGGCCACGGGCACGGCGCCGGCCGCCTCCCCGTCCCAGCCGAACTGGACGCTCTTCAGCAGCTCCGCGAACGCCTGCGTGTACAGCTCCCAGTCCTCCGGCTGCGCCGTGGACAGCTGGACGCAGAGCACGGTGGCGCCGTCCGGCAGCGGGACGAAGGCCTCGACCGCCGAGGTGACCACCCAGCGCCGTTGCCCGTCGGCGGACAGCGGTCCGGGCACCGGGACGGTCCGCCCCTCGACCAGGACGGCGGCCGGCCCGGCCGGCAGCAGGACCGTCCACACCTCGGCGTGCCGCCGGACGGTGGCCAGTTCGGTGGCGAGCGCGGTGATCGGCAGCGGGTGCCGGGCGAGTGAGACGACGAGGGCGGCGTCGGAGGCCCGGCCGTCCACGTCCAGGGCGCAGACGCCCGCGTAGACCGCGCCGGCGTCGTGGACCAGGTCGGCGAGGGTGGCGGAGATGACCGCGAAGTCGCGGCGCGGTGCCGGCCCGGTGCCGCCGAACAGTTCCTCGGCGACCTCGGCCAGATGTCCCGTCAGTTCCTCGGCGGCCGCGGCGGTGGCCGGGGCGACGCCGTCCGCCCCGCCCGCCGGAGCGGGCACCGTGCGGGCGCAGACCCCGGCCGGACCGCCCGGGGAGGTCAGCGGGTGGAAGCCGGGTGGGACCACCAGCCGGACCTCGGCGCCCGCGCCGGTGGCCAGTTCGACCGGATGGCGGGTGTGCTGCCCGGCGGCCAGCGCGGCCAGTGCCGGGGCGAACGGCGGGCGCAGCTTGGGGTCGGCGAACTCGCCGGTGACCGGCAGCTGGAACAGCGCGGCCGAGGTGGTGCCCCGGTCGGCGATCGCGCCGCGCACCGCCCCGCCGCCGTAGCGGGCCTGCAGGGCGGCGGTCACCCGGTCGGCGACCCGGGCGCCGGTGCCGGGGCGGGCCGTGCCGGCGGTGATCACCGTGCCGAGCCGGTCCACGGCCGAGTGCACCGGGCCGTTGGGCGCCAGCGGAAGGCCGAACAGCGCCTCGGCGGCGGGGTGTTCGGCCGGTCGCAGGGCGCTGAGCGAGGCTGCCGGGTGGCGGGAGGTGCGCTCGTCGAAGAGGGCGTCGGTGAGCGTGCCGAGGGTCGCACATGCCTGCTCCGCCGCTGCGAAGGGGTTGGCCTCCGCGCTGAACTGGACGTCCTGGGTCAACTGATGAGCCCCCCGCTCTGCTGCGTCTGCGGTCGCTGGTTCGGGTGGGTCCGCGCGCGCCCGTGGTGGCGGGCCGTCGGATCCCTGCTCATTCCTATCAGAGCCCGGTGTCGGGGCCGAACCGGCGGATCACTCGGCGCCGGCCTCGTCCGGTTCCTCCGTGGCCTGCGGGGACGTTTCGCCGACCGCCGCGACGGCGAGCGTGGTGACCGCCTCGGCGATCCCGGGGACGGCGAACAGCCCGGTGAGGTCCCGCACCAGGCGACCGGTCGGGCCGTCCGGTCGCTCGTCCGCGAAGAAGGAACCGAGTTCGGCGGCGAGCGCGGGCTCCCGGGCGGCGGTGAGGGTGAGGGCGGCGACGAACTCCTGCACCAGGTGCAACTGCAGTTCCTCCAGCGGCACCGAGCGCTCGGCCAGCCACTCCAGCGAGGTGATCTCGGCGTTGGCGATCCAGGCCCGGACGGTCAGCCGCAGCCCGGGGCTCGGCGAGGGGAACGCGAGGTGGGAGAGGATCTGGTCGTGGGCGGCCCGGCGCACCTCGTCGATCACCGCCGAGGTGCCCGCGCTGGCCGCCACCGAGCCGCCGCGCAGCAGCGCCGCGAAGCCGGGCCCGTGGCTCTGTACGAAGTCCAGGTAGCGGCCCATCACCCGGTACAGCCGCTCGGACAGCGGCCCGTCGGCGGGCTCCTCGAACCGCGCCGAGAGCTCCCGCCCGGCCCGTCGCAGCGACTCCTCGTACAGCGCCTGCTTGCCGGGGAAGTAGTGGTACACCAGCGGCCGGGAGGCGCCCGCGGCGGCGGCGATGTCGTCGATCGACACCTCCTCCGGTGGGCGCCGGCTGAACAGCTCCAGCGCGACGGCGATCAGCTGCTCGCGCCGCTCGTCCACACTGAGCCGCCGGCGCGGCCGCTCACCCGCCGCGGACCGGTCCGGTGCGGGGTTCCGTGCAGCGCGGGCGGCCGTCGGCGACGGCGTACGGGAGGCCATGCGCGCCACCCTATCCGGCGCCTGCCACGGGGCCTATGAGGCGTGGAGGTCCAGGTAGCGGCGGTAGGCCTCGCGGCCGTCGGGGACGAAGTCGTCGCGGGTGAGGCGGTCGGCGAGTTCGGCGGGGGTGAGCCAGGCGTGCCAGGCGACCTCGGACTCCTGCGGCGAGACCGGGCCGTCCCACCGGGCCTCGTACAGGTCGCACCACCAGGAGAGCCGGTCCTGCCGGAAGAGGAACTTGAACAGCGGGCGCGGCGCGATCCCGTGCACGCCGAGTTCCTCCTCGGCCTCGCGGACGGCGGCCGCGGCGTACGTCTCGCCGGAGCCGACCACGCCGCCGACGAACATGTCGTACGCGCCGGGGGCGAACAGCTTGGTGTCGGTGCGGCGGTGGACGAAGATCCGCCCGGCCGGGTCGGAGACCAGGATGAAGGCGCACCGGTGGGTGAGCCCCCGCCGGTACACCTCCCCGCGCACCGCGGTCCCGATCACCCGGTCGTGCTCGTCGACGACGTCCAGCAGCTCTTCGGCAGGGTTGGTCATGATCGACAGGTTAGGGTTTCCGGGCCCGCTTCGAAAGCGGGCGCGAACGGACGAGCGGAACCGACAGGCTGAGGGCGGCACGCGGTGGTGGAGATCTGGGGCGAGACGGCCGAGGGGTTCGAGCCCGTACGGGAGGCCTTCGCGCGGAACTTCCACGAGTACGGCGAACTGGGCGCGGCCTTCGCGCTGTACGCGCGCGGCCGCAAGGTGGTCGACCTGTGGGGTGGCGACGCCCGGCCCGAGGTCGGCGGACGACCCGCGCCGGCGGTGCCGTGGACGGCGGACACCGCCCAGGTGCTGCGCTCGGTCACCAAGGGCTTGACCGCGACCACCGCGCTGCTGCTGGCCGAGCGCGGCCTGCTCGACCTGGACGCGCCGGTGGCCTCGTACTGGCCCGAGTTCGCGGCGGCGGGCAAGGGCGGGGTGCCGGTGCGCTGGCTGCTGTCGCACCAGGCCGGGGTGCCCGCGCTGGACGTGCCGCTGCGCTTGGAGGACGTGCTGACCTGGGAGCGCGCGGCGGCGGCGGTGGCCGCGCAGGCGCCCGCCTGGGAGCCCGGCACGGCGCACGGCTACCACCCGTACACCTTCGGCTGGTTGGTCGGTGAGGTGGTGCGGCGGGTAAGCGGGCGCACGGTCGGCCAGTTCTTCGCCGAGGAGGTCGCCCGGCCGCTCGGACTGGACCTGTGGATAGGGTTGCCGGCCGGTGCCGCGCCGCGGGTCGGCCGACTGGTCGACCTGCCCGCCCCGGAGGCGGCCCGGACCGGGCCGAGCGGGCTGCGGCTGCGGCCCAAGCAGTCCGTCCGGGAGGCCTACCAGGACCCGGCCTCGCTGACGGCGCGCTCCTTCGCCTCGGTCCGCCCCGGGGTGGACCTCAACGACCCGGCGGTGCAGGCCGCCGAGATCCCCGGCGCGGGCGGCATCGGTACGGCCCGCTCGCTGGCCCGGTTCTACGCGGCGCTGATCGGCGCCGCCGACCGTCCGGACGGCTCCGGAGCCCTGCTGCCGCCGCTGCTCGGGCCCGAGGTGCTGACCCGCGCGGTCGGGCCGGCGGTGCACGGGCCGGACCGGGTGCTGATCGTCAACTCCACCTTCGGCCTGGGCTTCTGGCGGCACGGCCCGACCGCGCCGATGGCCTCTCCGGCGAGCTTCGGCCACCCGGGCCGGGGCGGCTCGCTGGGCTTCGCCGACCCGGAGCTCGGGCTGGGCTTCGGCTACGTCACCAACGGCATGCAGCCGGGCGTCACCGGCGACATCCGCTCGCGCAACCTGATCCGCGCGGTGCGGGGGTGCCTGGGGCTCTCCGCCTGAGGGCAGGCCCCTGTTCCGGACGCGCGCCGGCGGTCAGGCCCCTGCCTCGCGCTGACGCGCGCCCGAGGTCAGGCCTGGCCGGTCTCGAAGCGGGTGATCTTCCCGTGCTCGACGGTGAAGCGCCAGGCGGTGCGCATCTCGCCCCAGGTGTCGTTGGTGAAGTTGGCGACCAGTGAGTGGCCGCCGTTCGCCTCCGTCTGGACGTCCATCCGGCCGCGGACACCGAAGATCTCCTTGTCGATCCACTGGACGAGGTCGCGGTCGGAGCCGTCGTCGGACATGGTCGCGCTCGGGGTGAGCGTGTCGAGGAAGGCCTCGCGGTCGCCGGCGTTGATCGCGGTGACGAAGGTGCGCACGACGGGGTCGGAGAGCTTGGCGGGGGCGATGGTCATCGGGACTCCCGGAGGTGAGGAGGCGGGGAGTCCTGTTTAAGGCGTTCGTCGGGCGTGTCCGGGCATGTCGGCGGCGCGTCGAGAAAATCGCGGATTCATGTGCTTAGATCCCGAAACAGACGATTTGCCCGATCGGGGGTTGTGCAGCGAAGGGCGTCCGGACGGGCGCTCGACGCGGGCCACGGGGAGTGGCGGCGGAGCGGGAGGCCGGAACCGGTCTCCCGCTCCGCGTTTCCCCGGAGGGCCCCCGACGGCGCGAGACGGCGGTGAACCGGAGCGCGGCCGGCCGGCCGGGGGCGCGGCCGGGACGGGAGCGGCTAGAAGAAGCCGACCGCGTCGGGGGAGTAGCTGACCAGCAGGTTCTTGGTCTGCTGGTAGTGCTCCAGCAGCGCCTTGTGGTTCTCCCGGCCGATGCCGGAGTTCTTGTAGCCGCCGAAGGCCGCGTGAGCCGGGTAGGCGTGGTAGCAGTTGGTCCACACCCGGCCGGCCTGGATGGCGCGTCCGGCGCGGTGGGCGGTGTTGAGGTCCCTGGTCCACACGCCCGCGCCGAGCCCGTACTGGGTGTCGTTGGCGAGGGAGACCGCCTCGGCGAAGTCCTCGAAGCGGGTGACCGAGACGACCGGGCCGAAGATCTCCTCCTGGAAGACCCGCATGCTGTTGACGCCCTCGAAGACCGTCGGCGTCACGTAGTAGCCGCCGGCCAGGGCGCCGCCGAGGTCGGCCCGCTCTCCGCCGGCCAGCAACTTGGCGCCCTCGGCCTGGCCGATCTCGAAGTAGGAGAGGATCTTCTTCAGCTGCTCCGCGCTGGCCTGGGCGCCGACCTGGGTCTCGGTGTCCAGCGGGTCGCCCTGGCGCATCGCGCGCACCCGCGCCAAGCCGTCGGCGAGCAGCCGCTCGTAGACCGTGGACTGGATCAGCGCCCGGCTGGGACAGGTGCAGACCTCGCCCTGGTTGAGGGCGAACATCGCGAAGCCTTCGACGGCCTTGTCGTAGAAGGCGTCCGGTGCGGCGGCGACGTCCGCGAAGAACAGGTTGGGGCTCTTTCCGCCCAGCTCCAGCGAGACCGGGATCAGGTTGTCGCTGGCGGCGCGGGCGATCAGCCGGCCGGTGGTGGTCTCGCCGGTGAAGGCGATCTTGCGGACGCGGTTGCTGGCGGCCAGCGGGGCGCCGGCCTCCTCGCCGAAGCCGGTGACGATGTTGAGTACGCCGGGCGGCAGCAGGTCGGCGGTCAGCTCGGCCCACAGCAGCACCGAGGCCGGGGTCTGCTCGGCGGGCTTGAGCACCACCGCGTTGCCGGCCGCGAGCGCCGGGGCGAGCTTCCAGACCGCCATCAGGATCGGGAAGTTCCACGGGATGATCTGGCCGACCACGCCCAGCGGCTCGTGGAAATGGTAGGCCACGGTGTCCTCGTCCAGCTGGGAGAGGCCGCCCTCCTGGGCGCGCAGCGCGCCGGCGAAGTAGCGCAGGTGGTCGATGGCGAGCGGGAGGTCGGCGGCCAGCGTCTCGCGCACCGGCTTGCCGTTCTCCCAGCTCTCCGCGACGGCCAGCGGCTCCAGGTTCGCCTCCATCCGGTCGGCGATCCGCAGCAGAGCCTGGGCCCGCTCGGCGGGCGGGGTGCGGCCCCAGGCGGGGGCGGCGGCGTGGGCCGCGTCCAGCGCGGCCTCGATGTCCTCGGCGGTGCCTCGGGCGACCTCGGTGAACACCTCGCCGGTGACCGGGGTCGGGTCGCCGAAGTACTCGCCGCGCACCGGCGGCGTCCAGCCGCCGCCGATCCAGTGCTCGTACCGGGAGCGGTAGGCGACGATGCTGCCGGGGGTGCCGGGGGGCTGGTAGACCGTCATGCTCTGGTGTCTCCTCGCGACGTCGGGCGCCGCCCGGGCCGCGCGGCGGGGGCGGCGCGCCGGACCGCCCGGCTCGGGGCGGCCCGGCGGGAGGGTGCGGACACGCAACTCGGGGCGGGCGCCCGCCGGGGCGCCTGCCGTCGAGCACGATAGCCGCCGAACGCTGGTGCGGCTACGGTCCGTACGTCCGCCCCGCACGGAGGGTGCGCGTTCCAGCCGTCGTACGGGCGGGTGCGCGCCCGCCGGGCCCGGCGAGGCGTCAGACCGCGTGGTACCGGCCGGTGCGGGACTCCCAGCACAGGTAGCCGGCGAGCCAGGTGACCAGTCCGTCCGCGTACCGCTGGGCGATCGTCCGCTCGACCCGGGACAGGCCCAACTCCCGGTAGACGTCCGGCAGTCTGCCGTGCAGCTCCCCGCAGCGTCCGATCATCAGCTGCGCCTCCTCCAGCACCACCGCGCAGGCCTCCTCGGCCGAGCAGCGGCGCTCGCGCTGGACGATCATCACCAGGTTGTTGACGTCGCCGCGCGGGGCCTCCAGCGGGAACGACCGGACGTCGTTGCTGAGCGAGGGTATGTCGGCTGCCAGCTGGCGCAGTTGACGCAGGACCGGGTGGTGCAGGACGGCGGCGGGCACTTCGAACTGGCCGAGGCGTTCGACCATGTCGAAGATGGTCTCCATCGCCGCGGTGCCCCGTCTGAGCACCAGGTAGGCCTCCCGGTCGGGTGGCCGGGCGGAGATCCGGCCGGCCGCCTCGGCGGGGTGACTGGCCAGGTACCACTCCCAGTTGTACGCGGCGCGGGCCTGCCAGCGGGCGGGCATGCCGCGCACGCTGCGGTCCCAGAGGTCGGCGAAGGCGGTCTCGACCGGCGAGTCCTGGTCGGGTCGGGCGCCGTGCAGGACGGCGATCAGCCGTTCGCAGATGGGGGCGACCTCGGTGGGCCGGCGGCCGAGCGGGCCGTCGAACTGGTCGTCGAAGAGGAAGTAGAAGCCCATCAGGTCCGCGGCGAGGGCGAGTTCGTCCGGGCCGGCGTCCGGGTAGCCGAGGGCGGCGAGGTCGGCCACCTCCCAGTGGGCGTAGCCCGGGTGGTCGGCATCGGGGAGCAGCGGGTGGCGCACCAGCCAGTCGCGGTGCAGTGCGCCGGCGCGCGGGCCGTGCGGACTGCGGCGGTGCGGGAACGGAATCTGAAGTGAGGTGTCGTCAGACATCGGACTCCCGGTGCAGCGGAGGGTGGGGGTGCTAGCGGTTCGGGTGCTAGCGGTTCGGGTGCTGGGGGTGGGGGGAGTTGACGCGGCGAGGCTTCCGGGGTGAGGGTGGTGACGCAAGATCATCTCCGCCTCGCGGGCCGTAGGTTATCTGATGCAATGATCGGACGTTAGGTGTATAGGGCAATTGCCCTTGGCAAACCGTCCGAACCCTCACCGTCCGCCCCAGCCTGCGCGATTACCCCACGACGAGTGCCACGCAGCGCTAACCTCGGCTCCACGAGCAGTGATGCGAGCAGTGACGCGAGCGGCGAGGCGGAGGCGCGACGGTGACCGAGCAGGGAAACGAACTTCGGACGGGATCCGGTTCCGGCCGGGACGGCGACAGCACCTCGCCAAGGGTCAGGCTGCGCGACCGCGACGCCGAACTGCGCTCCGTCGAGGCGGCCGTCGACAAGCTCTGCCGCGCGTTCGCGGCCGGCGGCACCGAGATCGGCGAACTGCTGGCCTTCTCCGGCCGCCCCGGCATCGGCAAGACCAGCCTGCTGCACGAGGTCCGACGGATCGCCAAACTCCGCGACGGCGCCACCGTGCTGTTCGCCCGCGGCGGCGAACGCCAGTTCAACGAGCCGTACCACGTGCTGCGCCAACTCCTCCAGCCCGCCCTCACCAGCCTGCGGCCCGACGAGTTCCGCCAGGTCATGGGCACCTGGGAGGAGGTCGTCGGACCGGCCATGGGCCTCAAGCAGCCCAAGGCCGGCGCCCGCCGCCTCGACCCCCAGGGCGTGCGGGACGGCCTCGACTACGTCCTCACCCAACTCGCGCCTCGCCGGGCGCCGCTGGTGATGATCGTCGACGACCTGCACTGGGCCGACCACGAGTCGCTCTCCTGGCTCACCCAGTTCGCCGTCCGCTCCCGCGAACTGCCCGTCCTGCTCGTCTTCGCGTTCCGGGAGGACGAGAACGACTGGCCGGCCGAGATCCAGCAACACCGCAAGGACGTCCTCGGCCGCGCCACCGGCAAGCACGAGCTCAACCGGCTCTCGCTGGTCTCCATCACCGACATGATCCGCGCCGAACTCGGCGACAAGGCCGAGGACGCCTTCTGTTACGAGTTCTGGAACGTCGTCAACGGCAACCCGTTCGAAGCCGTCGCCCTGCTCGACCAGGTCCGCGACCAGGACCTCGAACCGGTCGAGGAGAACTCCCAGCAACTGCGCGAACTCGCCGTCGACGCCACCGGAATGACCCTCAAGAGCTGGGTGGACCGGCTCGGGGCCTCCACCCTGCGCTTCGCCTGGGCCTGCGCGATGCTCGGCACCGACATCCGGGTCGACCTCGCCACCCGGATCTCCACCCAGAGCGTGGAGGGCGCCCGCGACTCCATCAAGCAACTGCGCAAGCAGCGGGTGCTGACCCAGACCCCCAACGGAAACCTCGAATTCGTCCACCCGCTGATCGGCAGCTCGATCTACAACACCATGCCGGAGGCCACCCGCACCGGTATGCACGGCGTCGCCGCCGCCGAGATCGAGAACGCCGGACTCGGTCTGCTCGCCGCCTCCCGCCACCTCGTCGAGACCTTCTCCGGCGAGGGCGACGACCGCACCGTCCGCAAACTGCGCCGCGCCGCCGCCGAACACCTGCTGATCGGCGCCCCCGAAGCCGCCCAGCGCTGTCTTCACCGCGCCCTCAACGAGCCGCCCGCCGACGACATCCGCGCCGAGGTGCTGTACGAACTGGGCTGCTCCGCCCTGCTGACCGACCCCGGCGCAACCGTCAACCAGCTCAAACTCGCCCTCGACCCCGACGAGGGGCCGCTGCGCCCCGAGCTGCGGGTGGACGCCACCTTCCGGCTCTCCGAGGTGCTCGCCCACAGCGGCGAACTGCGCGAGGCCGCGCTGGTCTGCCAGGACGAGGCCGGGCAGACCGCCGACCCGGCCGGCAGGCTCCGGCTCCAGGCCGCCTCGTTCATGTGGCACGCCTTCCGCAAGTCCGAGGAGGACGGTCCCGGCCGCTCCACGCGGCTCGGCGCCATGTGCGACAGCCTCAGCGGCCGTGACGCCGCCGACCGGGCCGTCCTCGCGATGCGCGCCTGGGACCTCACCCTGCGCGGCGCCCCCTCCGCCGAGGCGCTGACCTACGCCGACAGCGTCCTCGACTCCGGCCGGCTGCCCCAGGGACTCGGCTGGACCAACAGCACCTGGGGCTTCGAACTGCCCTCGATGCTCGGCCTCACCTACACCTACAACGACCGCATCGCCCAGGCCGAGCGGCTGTTCGCGGACGCCATCATCCAGTTCGAGGTGGCCGGGTGGAGCGGTGCCCACCGCGGCTTCGCCTACTTCCTGATGGGCCTGGCGCGCTTCCGCCGCGGCCTGCTCGCCGAGGCCGAGGACTTCCTGCGCCGCGCGCTGCGACTGTCCGAGCGGATCGGCCCCAAGCTGCCGCTCGCGTGGGACGCCGTCGGCGTCCTGGTGGACACCCTGCTCGCCCGCGGCCGGGTCGACGAGGCCTGGGACCTCGCCGCCGAGTTCGGCTTCCACCCGCCGTACCACGCGACCGCCATGGTGCTGCCCGACGCGCCCTCGCTGTACGGCAAGCTGCTGATCGCCAAGAAGCGCCACGCCGGAGCGGCCGCCGCGCTCACCGAGGCCGGCGCCCAGCTGGAGGCCCGAGGCTGGCACAACACCGTCTGGGCGCCCTGGGCCGGCCACCTGGCCATCGCGCTGGCCGCGGACGAGCCCGACCGCGCCCGCGAGTACGCCCAGAAGGCCGTCCAGGACGCGCGCACCTTCGGCACCGCCTCGGCGATCGGCACCGCACTGCGGCTGAACGCCCAGATCGAGGACGGGCAGCAGGCGGTCGAGCTGCTGGAGCAGGCCGTGATGTACCTCGGGCAGTCGCCGGCCGGGTACGAGCACGCCGTCGCGCTGGTCGACCTCGGCGCCGCGCTGCGCCGGGTCGGGCGGTTGGAGGACGCGCAGGAGCACCTGTACCAGGGCATCGAGCTGGCCCAGCACTGCTCGGCCGAGGGACTCGTCGAGCAGGCGCGGCGGGAGCTGGCCAACTACGGCCTGCGGCCCAACCGGCTGGGGCTGCGCGACTTCCGGGAGACGCTGGAGACGCTCAGCCAGCCCGAGTGGGAGGTCGCCAACCTGGCCGTGCAGGGCGTGCCGCCGCAGCGGATCGCGGACGAGCTCGGCGTCCACCTCAGTCTGGTCAACCGCCGGTTGGCCGCCGTCTACCGCAAAGCGGGCAGCGGGCCGGACGGCCTGGCCTCCGCCCTCGGACTGCCGGCACAGCCGCGCGAGGCCACCCGGCCGGGCGACGAGTGCGAGGAGGAGTAGGGCGGGGCGTGCGGCGGTGCAGGGCGCGGCGCGCGGAGGCGTAAGGCGAGGGCGTGCGGAGGCGTAGGGCGGGGGCGCGCAGACGGCGCGCGTCTCCTGCGATGGTGTCCGTCGCCAGGGCCTGTCCGGCCCTAGGCTGACGGACACGGGGGACGCCACGGCGTCCCCGGGACGGACCCGGAACCGGGCGGTCGGGGCACACCGCGACCGCCAGTGAGGAGCAGGCCATGGCGAGCGAGGCCACCAGCGTGCGGCACGAACCCCTCGACCCCTCGGGCGCGGGCGCCGCGATCGAGCGCTGGACGCTCTCCGCCGGCCCCTACGAGGCGAGCGTGCTCACCCTCGGCGCGACCCTGCACACCCTCACCGCGCCGGACCGTGCCGGCCGCCCCGCCCAACTGCTGCTCTCCACCGACAAGCTGGCCCAGATCCTCGGCCCGGCCCGGCACTACGGCACCGTGGTCGGCCGGTACGCCAACCGGATCGACGGCTCCGAGGTCACCATCGACGGCGAGGAGCACCCGCTCGCCCCGACCGGTGGCGGCATCACCATCCACGGCGGGCCGGACGGCTTCGCGAACCGGATGTGGGAGGCCGAGCAGATCGAGGGCGGGGTGCGGCTGCGGCTGCACAGCCCGGACGGCGACCAGGGCTTTCCCGGCGCCCTGGACGTCACCGTCTCCTACACCCTGGACCAGGCCGGCGAGCTGGTGATCGCCTACCACGCCGTCACCAGCAAGCCGACCGTGGTCAACCTGACCAACCACGCGTACTTCAACCTTGCGGGTGAGGGCGCCGGCGACGTCCTCGGGCACCTGCTCACCCTCGACGCCGACGAGTACACCCCGGCCGACGAGCGGCAGATCCCGTACGGGCGGACCGAACCGGTGGCCGGCACGCCGTTCGACTTCACCGTGGCCACGCCGATCGGCAAGTCAGTGCACGACGACCACCCGCAGCTGGCCGGGCCCGGCGGCTACGACCACAACTGGGTGCTCCGGGCCCGGCCGGCCGACGGCACGGCGGCCAGGGCGGCGCTGCTGGAGGACCCGGTCAGCGGCCGCACCCTGGAGGTGCTGACCACCGAGCCGGGCGTCCAGGTCTACACGGCCAACAAGTTCCAGGGCGCGGTCACCGGCGCGAGTGGCGTCCCCTACGGGCCGTTCGCCGGGATCGCGCTGGAGACCCAGCACTTCCCGGACTCCCCGCACCACCCGGCGTTCCCGAGCACCGTGCTGCGGCCGGGGGAGGCGTTCCGCTCGACCACGGTGCTGCGGCTCGGCGTCAGCTGAGCGCTTCGGGAACGTCGCGGGCCTGGCGGGGATCGTCAGGCCCGTCCCAGGTCCCGTCCCAGGTCACGGGGCAGGTCCTGTCACAGGTCACGGGGCAGGTCCTGTCACAGGTCCCGGCGCGGGTCCTGTCAGAGGTCCCGGCGCATGCAGAGGCGGGGCCAGCGGTCCAGGCCGTGTTCGGCCTCCTTGCGGCGGATCTCCCGCAGGCCCGGGGTGACTTCGTGGTCGGCGAGCGGGCGGAAGCCGCAGCGGGCGTAGTAGGGGGCGTTCCAGGGGACGTCGGCGAAGGTGGTGAGGGTGAGCGCGGGGGCGTCGGTGCCCACCGCGAGGTGCTCGATCAGCGCCCGGCCGATGCCCCGGCGGGCGTGGTCGGGGTGGACCGACACCTGCTCGATGTGCAGGGCGCCGGCTACCGGCTCGGCGAGCAGGTAGCCGGCGATCGGACCCGGGGCAGCGGGCAGGGCGGCGTCGCCGGGAAGGCCGGGGGGCTCGGCGAGGGCGACCAGGGCGACGCCCTCGTCCAGGTAGTGGGCCAGCTCGTGCGGGGCCGGCGGTTCGTCGTGGGCGATCTCCGGCATGCCGATCGCGGCGAAGGGCGCCCCGGCGGCCCGTTCCAGTTCGCACAGCAGCGGCAGTTCGTCCCGTGTGGCGGATCTGATACGCATGCGTCCAGTCTGCTGCAAGCATCTTTCAGCCACGCATGGTGGTGGTGTCGGCCATCCGGTATCGACTCGAAGCGGTCGAACCCGGACATTTGGTCGCGCTGTCAACTACCGTGCGGCTACGTCCAGGACACGTGGGCGTAACGATCGCTGTTTCTTGCAGAAACTTGCTGCAAGGACTTTCCGTCGCTATTGCGCCGCTGTTAACTTCCTTCCCGAGCCCGACGGCAGCAACGGTGCGGTCGGCACGAGGCAGCCATTATGCGCCTGCCTCGGAACATCTCGGGCACCCCCACCCTCCCAAGGAGTTCTCATGCGGCGTGGCATCGCGGCCTCTGCCCTCGTTGTGGCCCTCGCGGTCTCGATGGCTGCCTGTGGCAGCAGCGGCTCCAGCTCGAACGGCAAGGCCGACGGGCCGGTCACCCTCACGTACTGGGACACCTCGAACGCCACCAACGAGGCGCCGAACTACCAGGAACTGGTCAAGAAGTTCGAGGCGGCCAACCCGAACGTCAAGGTCGACTTCGTCAACGTCCCGTTCGACCAGGCGCAGAACAAGCTCCAGACCGCGATGGGGGCCAAGGGCGCTCCGGACGTGTTCCGCTCCGAGGTCGGGTGGACCGCCGCCTTCGCCAAGGCCGGCTACCTGGAGCCGCTCGACGGCACCCCGGCCGCCGCCGACACTTCCGCCTTCCAGTCCAGCCTGATCCAGCAGGCCAAGTACGACGGCAAGCTGTACGGCGTGCCGCTGGTCACCGACACCCTGGGCCTGCTCTACAACAAGGACCTGTTCGCCAAGGCCGGCATCACCGACGCCCCCAAGACCTGGGACGAGCTGAAGACCGACGCCGCCGCGCTCAAGGACAAGGCCGGCGTCGACGGCTTCTGGCTGAAGGCCGCGGACGGCTACTACGCGATGCCGTTCCTGTTCGGTGAGGGCACCGACACCGTCGACGCCGCCGGCAAGAAGATCACCGTCTCCTCGCCGGAGGCCGTCAAGGCCATCGAGACCTACAAGTCGATGTTCACCGCGCCCGGCACGGTCAAGGCCGACGTCACCACCGACGCCTACGCGCACATGATGGACGCCTTCAACAGCGGCAAGGTCGCGGCCATCATCCAGGGGCCCTGGGAGATCACCAACATCTACAAGGGTGCCGCGTTCGCCGACAAGCAGAACCTCGGCATCGCCCCCGTCCCGGCGGGCTCCAGCGGTAAGGCCGGTGCGCCCACCGGCGGTCACAACATCTCCGTCTACGCCGGTGCCGATCAGTCCCACAAGGCCGCCGCCGAGAAGTTCGCCGCCTTCATGACCTCGGCGGAGAGCCAGGCCTTCATCGCGCAGAAGAACTCCACCCTGCCGACCCGCTCGGACGCCTTCACCGCCGACGTCAAGGCCGACCCCGGTATCGCGGGCTTCCAGGCCATTCTCGGCAGCGCCAAGCCGCGCCCCGAGCTGCCCGAGTACAGCTCGCTGTTCGCCTCGCTCGGCACCAACCTCGGCAAGACCGTCCAGGGCACCGGCACTCAGGACGCGCTGAACACCGTCGCCACCGACTACGCCAAGCTCCTGCCGGGCTTCGCCAAGTAGTCGCCGCCGGCCGTCCGGCCCGTCGCGATCGCGATCGCCTTGGCGACGGCGGGGCGGGAGCGGGGTGGCGTCACGGGGTGGGTGACAGATCACAGCGAACAGATAACAGCTGACAACTTTCATCATCTGTTATCTGTCAGCTGTTGTCCGTCTTCCGTCACCTGTGACCCGGTCACCCCCCGCCCCGCCACCCTCGGCGGGCCGGACGGCAGGACCCGTAGGACCAGCAGTCGCCGACCTGAGGCGGCGGGCTCCCCCGAGAATCCCCGAGAAGGTGTCATTCGATGTCAGTCGCCGTGCAGGGCGCCACCGGCAAGGGCAGCCGGGAGCGCGAGCAGCGTCCGGGCCTGCTGGAACGCGTCAAGCGCTCCTACGCCAAGCACTGGTACGCCTACGCGATGATCGCCCCGGTGGTCCTGGTCCTCGGCGTCCTGGTGATCTACCCGCTCGTCGAGGGCGTCTGGCTCACCCTCACCGACGCCAACAGCCTCAACTCCGCCCGGACCATCGGCGTCAACCACATCCCGGCGACCTACAAGTTCGTCGGCTTCCACAACTACGCCGACATCCTGTGGGGCCCGGGCTCCTACGACCGGTTCTGGTCCCACTTCGTGTGGACCATCACCTGGACGGTCCTGTGCGTCGTCCTGCACTACACCATCGGTCTCGGCCTCGCCCTGCTGCTCAACCAGAAGCTGCGCGGTCGCGCCGTCTACCGGATGCTGCTCATCCTGCCCTGGGCCGTGCCGACCTTCGTCACCGTCTTCTCCTGGCGACTGATGCTCGCCGACGGCGGCGCCGTCAACGGCCTGCTCTCCGCCCTGCACCTGCCCGAACCCGGCTGGTTGGACGACCCGTTGGCGCAGAAGGCGGCCGCGGTCCTGGTCAACACCTGGGTCGGCGTCCCGTTCATGATGATCTCGCTGCTCGGCGGCCTGCAGTCGATCCCAGCCGAGCTGTACGAGGCCGCCGAGATGGACGGCGCCACCGCCTGGCAGCGGTTCCGCCACGTGACCCTGCCCGGGCTGCGCACCGTCTCCTCGACCGTCGTGCTGCTCGGCGTGATCTGGACGTTCAACCAATTCGCCGTCATCTTCCTGCTGTTCGGTACCAGCGGCGGCTCCGACGCCCAGCTTCTGGTCACCTGGGCCTACCGCCTCGGCTTCGGCCAACAGCCCCGGGACTACGCGCAGTCCGCCGCGTACGGCGTGATCCTGCTGTCCATCCTCATCGTCTTCACCGCCTTCTACCGGCGCTGGCTCGCCCGTAACGAGCAGGCCAACGGCTAGCAGGCCAACGGCCCCGCAAGGCCAACGGCCCCAGCAGGCCAACGGCCGCGGCCCCGGACCCAGTTGACCCACGAAGGCAGGTAACCCCGATGAGCACCACCACCGAACGTCCCGCGCCGCCGGCGAGCCCGGTACCGGCCGCCCGGCCCGCCAAGACCCGCCGCCGCGGCGAGAGCAGCCCGATGGGCAAGGCACTGGCCCACGGCGCCCTGATCCTCGCCAGCCTGGTCGCCCTGTTCCCGGTCCTGTGGATCCTCTACATCTCGCTCGGACCGGACAAGACGGACTACCTCCACCCCGGCGAGATCTTCGGCAAGTTGACCCTGTCGAACTACCACCACGTGCTGTTTGACACCGACTTCTTCACCTGGTTCGGCAACTCCTTCCTGGTCTCCGGCGTCACCACGGTGTTCGGCGTCATGGTCGCCGCCACCACCGGCTACGCCGTCTCCCGGATGCGCTTCCCCGGGCACAAGCCGCTGATGTGGTCGCTGCTGGTCACCCAGATGTTCCCGATCGCGGTGCTGATCGTGCCGATGTACACGATCCTGTCCGACCTCGGCCTGCTGGACGGCTACCTCGGCCTGATCCTGGTCTACTCGACCACCACCGTGCCGTACTGCGCCTGGCTCCTGAAGGGCTACTTCGACACCATCCCGGTGGAGATCGACGAAGCCGGCCGGGTCGACGGGCTCACCCCGATCGGCACCTTCTGGCGGCTGGTCCTGCCGCTCGCCCGGCCGGGCCTGGCGGTGGCCGCGTTCTACTCCTTCCTCACCGCCTGGGCGGAGGTGGCCTTCGCCTCCACGTTCATGCTCAGCTCCGACAAGTACACGCTGGCCGTCGGCCTGCAGACCTTCGTCAGTGAGCACGACGCGCAGTGGAACTTCATGGCGGCGACCGCCGTGCTGATCGCGATCCCGTCCTCGGTCTTCTTCTACCTGGTGCAGCGCCACCTGGTCACCGGTCTGACCGCCGGTGCCTCCAAGTCGTAACGCTCCTCGCTCCTCTAGTCCCCAAGGGATACCGTCCATGACCCAGAACCTGGCCGACACCTCCCGGCCTGCCGCCGACGCCACCGCTCACGAGGCGGTCACCCCGGCTCCTGCGACGGGCGGGGCGTCCAGAGGCTGGTGGCGGGACGCGGTCATCTACCAGGTGTACCCGCGCAGCTTCGCCGACTCCAACGGCGACGGCATGGGCGACCTGCCCGGCATCCGCAGCCGCCTGCCGTACCTGCGCGACCTCGGCGTGGACGCGGTCTGGCTCTCGCCGTTCTACGCCTCGCCGCAGGCGGACGCCGGCTACGACGTCGCCGACTACCGCGCCGTGGACCCGATGTTCGGCACCCTGCTGGACGCCGACGCGCTCATCCGGGACGCCCACCAGCTGGGGCTGCGGATCATCGTCGACCTCGTCCCCAACCACTCCTCGGACCAGCACGAGTGGTTCCAGCGCGCCCTGCGCGAGGGCCCCGCGTCCCCGCTGCGCGAGCGCTACCACTTCCGCCCGGGCAAGGGCGAGAGCGGCGAACTGCCGCCCAACGACTGGGAGTCCATCTTCGGCGGCCCGGCCTGGACCCGCACCGAGAACCCGGACGGCACCCCCGGCGACTGGTACCTGCACCTGTTCGCCCCCGAGCAGCCCGACTTCAACTGGGAGAACCAGGCCGTCGCCGACGAGTTCCGCTCGATCCTGCGGTTCTGGCTCGACATGGGCGTCGACGGCTTCCGCATCGACGTCGCCCACGGCCTGGTCAAGGCCCCGGGCCTCCCCGACCTCGGCGGTTCGGACCAGCTCAAGCTGCTCGGCAACGACGTCATGCCGTTCTTCGACCAGGACGGTGTGCACGAGATCTACCGCAGCTGGCGCCGGATCCTCGACGAGTACCCGGGCCAGCGGATCGGCGTCGCCGAGGCGTGGACCCCGACCGTCCAGCGCACCGCCAACTACGTGCGCCCCGACGAACTGCACCAGGCCTTCAACTTCCAGTACCTGGGCACTGGTTGGGACGCCGCCGCGCTGCGCGAGGTGATCGACGTCTCGCTCGACTCGATGCGTCCGGTCGACGCCCCCACCACCTGGGTGCTGTCCAACCACGACGTCACCCGGCACGCCACCCGCTTCGCCAACCCGCCCGGCCTCGGCACCCAGATCCGCACCCCCGGCGACCGCGAGCTCGGCCTGCGCCGTGCCCGCGCCGCCACCCTGCTGATGCTCGCGCTGCCCGGCTCGGCGTACATCTACCAGGGCGAGGAACTCGGCCTTCCGGACGTCACCGACCTGCCGGACGAGGTCCGCCAGGACCCGTCGTTCTTCCGCAAGGCCGGGCAGGACGGCTACCGCGACGGCTGCCGCGTCCCGATCCCGTGGTCCGGCACCGAGGCCCCGTACGGCTTCGGCCCGGTCGCCGGCGGGCCGTCCTGGCTGCCGCAGCCGACCGAGTGGGCTGCGCTGAGCGTCGAGGCGCAGGCCGGCGACCCGGAGTCCACCCTGGAGCTGTACCGCAGCGCGCTCGCCGTCCGCCGCTCCCAGGCCGACCTCGGCGCCGGGACGGACGTCGAGTGGCTGGACGGCCCCGAGGGCACCCTGGCGTTCCGCCGCGGCTCCTTCGTCTGCACGGTGAACACCACGGGCGAGCCGGTCCGGATAGCGGCGCCCGGAAAGCTGCTGCTCTCCTCGGTGGAGCTGGTGGCGGACGGCGACGAGACGGTGCTCGCACCGGACAGCACCGGCTGGTGGGCGGTCTGACGTGGTTGCAATAGGCTCTGGGACCGTGACTACGGCGCGACTCTCAGACATCGCGGCGCAGGCGGGGGTCAGCGAAGCCACCGTCTCCCGCGTACTCAACGGCAAGGCGAACGTCTCCGCCGCCACCCGGCAGACCGTGCTGGCGGCGCTCGACGTGCTCGGCTACGAGCGGCCGACCCGACTGCGCCAGCGCAGCGCCGGCCTGATCGGGCTGATCACGCCGGAGCTGAGCAACCCGATCTTCCCCGCACTGGCCCAGGTGATCGAGCAGGTGCTCAGCCGGCACGGGTACACCCCGGTGCTGTGCACCCAGACCCCGGGCGGGTCGACCGAGGACGAACTGGTCGAGATGCTGGTCGACCGGGGCGTGGCGGGCATCGTCTTCGTCTCCGGGCTGCACGCCGACTCCACCGCCGACCACGACCGCTACGCCCGGCTGACCGGGCGCGGGGTGCCGTTCGTGCTGATCAACGGCTACAGCGAGCGGATCGACGCGCCGTTCATCTCGCCGGACGACCGGGCCGCGATGTGGATGGCCGTCCAGCACCTGGCCGAACTCGGGCACGAGCGGATCGGGTTGGCCGTCGGACAGCGGCGGTACGTCCCGGTGCTGCGCAAGATCGAGGGCTTCACGGCCGCGATGCGCGAGGTGCTCGGGTTGGGCGGGGAGGAGGCCGAGAACCTCGTCCACCACACGCTGTTCAGCGTGGAGGGCGGGCATGCGGCGGCCGGCGCACTGCTCGACAAGGGGTGCACGGCCATCGTGTGCGGCAGCGACATGATGGCGCTCGGAGCGATCCGCGCGGTGCGCCAGCGTGGGCTGTCGGTGCCGCAGGACGTGTCGGTGGTCGGCTTCGACGACTCGCCGCTGATCGCCTTCACCGAGCCGCCGCTGACCACGATCCGCCAGCCGGTCGAGGCGATGGCCACGGCGGCGGTGGACGCGCTGCTGGAGGAGGTCGGTGGAAACGCGGCCCAGCGCGGGGAGTTCATGTTCCAGCCGGAGCTGGTCATGCGCGGGTCCACGGGGGCCTGCGCGCGCTGAGCGTAGACGGAGGACGGGCGAACGGGCCCCGGAGAGCGGTTGCTCTCCGGGGCCCGTTTCTCGTGTCGCGGGTGCGTCGGGTCAGCCCTCGTGGTCCGTGGAGGGGCGCTGGGGGAGCCGCCGGCCGTCGAGCGCGTCGCCGGTCCGGGTCTCGGTGCGGCGGCCGCGGGCCAGGTAGTCGCGCAGGACCAGTTCGACGGCGTCCTGGGGGCTCTTGGTGCCGGAGAGCATCATCGCGTCGATGGCGAGGTTCGCGTCGAGTGTGACGGTGACCTGGGTCATGGTGACTCCTCCTCTGGTGCGGAGCAGCAGCATGCCCGCTGGCGCGGGGTTTGACCATGGCCCCTGGTCGTCAGGGGGGCGGGATGCGCCGGAGCCCCCGGAGGAGCGACCAGACTCTCACCGGGGGCGGGCGACGGCTGACAGATGACAGATGATGAAATCTGTTATCTGTTATCTGTTATCTGTTATCTGTCAGCCGTCATCTGTCACCTGTTCCTTGTCGCTCGCCCGTCGTCCTCAGACCCGGCCGGCGAAGTCCGGGGCCCAGTTGGCGACGGTCTGCAGGCGCACGCCCGAGCTCGGGTTGGCGGCCTCGACGTACTGGCCGCCGCCGATGTAGATCGCGACGTGGTAGACGCCGGAGTCCTTGCCGTTGTTGGACCAGAACAGCAGGTCGCCCGCCTGCAGGCTGTCCAGCGAGACGTGGGTGCTGGCGGCGGCCTGGTCGGCGGCGACGCGCGGGACGGAGACGCCCGCGGCACGCAGCGCGGCCTGGGTCAGACCGGAGCAGTCCCAGCCGCCGTTGCCGGTGCCGCCGTAGACGTAGGCCTGGCCGACCTTCGACTTGGCGAAGGTGACCGCGGCGGCCATGCTGCCGGTGGCGGTCTGGGCGGGAGCCTGAGTCTGCGCCTGGGCGGCCGGCTTCGAGGCCGGGGCCTGGCTCTGCGCGGCCGGCTTGGCGTTCACGGCACCGCCGTTGGAGGTCTGGCCGGACTTCTGCGAGCGGTCGAACCAGGTGAAGCCCGAGCCGGACTGGTCGGGCTGCGCCGACTGCTGGGCCGCCTGGCCGCCGTCCTTGAACGACAGGCGCTGGCCCGGGTAGATGGTGTCCGGCCCCTCGGTCAGGGTGCCGCGGTTGAGCTCGTACAGCCGCTGCCAGCCGCCCTGGACGTTGTTCTTGTCGGCGATCGAGGACAGCCAGTCGCCGGCGGCGACGGTGTAGTCCCCGCCCTGGGCCTGGGCGTTGCCCTGGGCCTGCGCCTGGTCCTGGGCCGGCGCGGCCGGCTTCGAAGCGGGCTTCGTGGCGGGGGCCTGGTCCTGCGCCGGCTTGGCGGCCGGGGCAGCGGGCTTGGTGGCCGGCTTGGCGGCGGTCGAGCCGGTGGTCGAACCGGCCGCGGTGTCGACGGACGCCGCGGCGCCGCCCTGGGTCAGGCCGGCCTGGACGGAGCACACCGGCCAGGCGCCCGGGCCCTGCGAGGCGAGCACCTTCTCGGCGACGGCGATCTGCTGGTCCTTGGTGGCCTGGTTGGCCTGCGGGGCGTACGCGGTGCCGCCGAAGGCGGCCCAGGTGCTGGAGGTGAACTGCAGGCCGCCGTAGAAGCCGTTGCCGGTGTTGATGCTCCAGTTGCCGCTGCTCTCGCACTGGGCGACCTTGTCCCAGGTGGCGACGGAGGCGGCGGAGGCGGTGCCGGAGGTGAGGCACGGGATGCTGAGGCCGACGCCCGCGACGCCGATGGCGGCGATCACGCGTCGGGTGCGGCTGGACAGACGGGTGCCGTTGGTGGGCAGCATGAAGACGCGGTCCTCTCCCACGCCTGCGAGGTGAGCTGTCGGATTCGGGCTGGAGTTGCCCGGCCGCGCTGTGGGCGCGGCTTCACCCCTAGCCCTGAACCGTTCCGAAGAGCGGTCCGGGGCGACTTACCTGTGGGTCCCCCGCTCCTGCCGTGATGCGTTTTCGCGCTGCCAGGACATCCGACGGCAGGACTCGGCGTCGCGGATGAACTGGGTCCGTGTGGCCACGAACGGGGAGCACGTTAAGCAGACTTAAGTTCAAACTGCAAATACCTGTGATGCACATCACGGTTTGGTGGGAGGTGACATTTTCACAGCCCATCGTGATCGTAAATGACCGTTTTCCGGCAACGTCGCTATGGGTGTACGCAACTGTCTGAGCTTCAGGGAGTGGGTGATGGCACGTCGGGTCGCATGAGGGCGTAGGCGCGGGGGAGGGGCGTGAGTGCGTCTCGACAGCCGGGAAGTGCACCAAGCGGGGGTGGGCAAATGTGAACAGAACGGACATCGCTCTCATTCGCCCCTTAACTCCCGTACGGGACAAGCTGAAAGGACCCGGAACGCTACCGTCCCGGGCCCTTTCGGTGCGCGTGGTGTCCGTTACTGGTCGGCAGGCCCCTCGGCGGCGGCGTGAGCCGCGTGGGCGGCGCGACCGGCGTGAGTGCCCTCGGCGGCCGCCGCCTCCGCCTCTGCGGCGGCCTCGGCCTCCGGGGAGGGTTCGGGCAGCGCGGCCAGGTAGGTGGAGGCGATCAGCTGGCCGACCGTCGGGTAGGCGCCCAGCGGCGCGGCGGACGGGCAGCCCGTCTCCTCGGCGGCCGCGGCGAGCAGCTCCGAGTCGGCCTCCGGCCCGATCACCAGCGGGGCCAGTGCCGGGCGCTGGGAGCCGGTCTCCTTGAGGTGGTTGACGGCCGCGGCGACCGAGCCGGGCACGTCGAGCGCGGCGGGGACGACCGGGACGGCCAGTCGGGCCGCCAGCAGGACGCCGGTGATGCCGGCCGCCGCGGCGGCGTCCTCGCCGCCGACGGTGGTGAGCACCACGCCGTCCGCGGCGGTCGCGATGGCGAACAGCCGGGCGCGGTCGGCCCGGGCCAGGCCGGCCTCGGACAGTCGCACGTGCACGGCCTCGGCGAGTAGCGGGTGCGGGCCGAGCACGTCGGTGACGGGGGCTCCGTACTCCGCGGCGAGGGCGTGAAGTTCGGTCAGGAATCCGTGCGGGCCGGGTACCAGCGGCACCAGGACCGGTGCGGGCAGGCCGGCCTCGGCGGCCATGGCCAGCAGTTCGGCGACGGTGTGCTCGTCACCGCCGGTGCTCTCGGCGCCGTTGCCGGGGAGGTAGCCGACGGCGGTCTGGACGCCGCCCTGCTCGCTGCGGACGATCGACAGCAGCTCCTCGACGACCGAGCGGGACTCGGGCCCGGCGGTCGCGGGCACGGCGAGCACCAGGGCCGGGGAGCCGGCCGGGATCTCGGGGCGCTCGGGGCGGCGGTGGCGCCCCCGCGCACGGGAGCCTGGAGTGCGGACGGGCAGTGGCGCGCCCGGGATGGCTGCGGTGCTCATGCCGGAGATCGTAGGACATCGGCCCGTCAGGCCTGCAGTCGGCTGCCGTTCGGGTTTCGCGTGGTCATGGCGCGTGTGCCGCACGTCCGGTGTGCCGGTCCGGTCGATTTACCCGTAATTCGGACATATCTCCCCCGAGTCTCGGATGGTCACCGCCAGTTGTCATGACGTGTCCGGCGGGGCGTCGAGTTGCGGCTGTGGCGCGTGAGATGTCTCACAGCTTGAGGTTCGCTTGACGGAGGGTCACAACGGTGCGACTTCCGGCGTCGGAAGATCAACATTCAGCGGGGAAACGCTCACGGCCGGTTATCGGAGGTCTGGCGATTCACTCGACTATGTCCGTTTACGTACCGTCAGGAGAAGGGTCCGTGAAGAGTTCGGGGCGGCGGATGACAGGCCTCGTGCACCTGCAATGTCCCGTGCTGATGCACGTGCACAGCGGCTATCATCACGTCAAGTGAGGCGTTGTGCCGGGCCGGTACGGGGCCGGTCCGTTCGTTCGGCGGGTGCCGGGGGCGCCGCGCTGGACGACCACTCCGGAGCTCTTCGGGAGATTTCTATGCACGACTCGCAGGACACGCACGACTCGTACGACACCTACAACGGGATGGCGGCCGCCGACCTCAAGGGGGTGGTCTGGCAGAAGAGCCTGCACAGCAACTCCCAGGGGAACTGCGTCGAGTTCGCGGCCCTGCCGGGGGGTGATGTGGCGATGCGCAACTCGCGCTTCCCGGAAGGTCCGGCGCTCATCTACACGCGGGCCGAGATCGCCGCCCTGCTGCTGGGGGCCAAGGACGGGGAGTTCGACCACCTGACGGTCTGACCGGCCGCCGTCTTCCATCGGGGGGCCGTCGTGGGTGCTGACACCGCGACGGCCTTTGTCTTTTCCGGTTCCGGTTCCGAACCCGGCTCTTCCGCGGCCGCTCCACGACCTCGCGGTCGACCCTGCGAGGGCGCCGCGAGTGGACCCGCGCGCCGTCCGGCGACTCGGCCGGACCCTGCGCCGCGGCCGGCCCGGCGGCCCGTCCGGTGGTTCGTCCTGCGGCTCGGCCGACAGGTGGCTCGGAAGGTGGTCCAGAGGTGTGTCCGGGGGCTGCCCCGGGAGTCGTCCGGGGAATCGTTCCGAGAGTCGCGCCGGGGCCTGTCGCGCACGTGCGCCCGGCCCGCCGGGTCCTGAGGAGCTCGGGGCGTGGTCCTCCCGGGGCCTTCCTCGGCCGGCCGCGCGCCGCCTGGCGCTAGGCCGAGCGCCGGTGCCGTCCACCGAGTTCGGAACCGGTGGCCGGCTCCGCCTCGAACAGGGCCCAGACCACCTTGCCGCTGCCCAGCGGGTGCCAGCCCCAGGAGCGGCTGAAGGACTCCACCAGGTGCAGTCCGCGGCCGGATTCGGCGACGAAGTCCGCCTCCCGGGCGACCGGACCGATGCTGCTCGGATCGCTCACCGCGCAGACCACCTGGGGAGAGCGGTGGACCAGGCTTATTCGGATCGGCAGTCGGCCTTCAGCGGTCGGCTGTATGGGAAAGTCGTACCCGCCCTGGGTGCCGCCCGCGGGGTCGGGCCGTGCGCCGATCGCATGCCGTAGTGCGTTGGTCACCAGTTCCGAGGCCACCAGCGCGACGTCGTCGAACAGCTCCATCAGGCCCCAGCGCTGAAGAGAGGTTCGGGCGAAGTCGCGCGCGGTTCTGACGGCTTCGAAGCGAGGAGCGAGCGTACAGGTGACCACATGGGGGTCAACCGCCAAAGCCGTACCGGTGCTCATGAAGAGCTCCTCCCATAAGGGGGCGGACACGGCTGGACCCGCCGGGGTCATGCCGGTCACCTCCGACTCGCTCGGCCGCTCGGCCGCCCCTTCGACCAGCGCGCGCGCACTCGAACGCCCGGTGGCGTGGGGGGACGCTGCCGGGTCGGTGCACGGAGTCGCGCGTGGGGTCGACGCGGAGCCCGCGGGAATGCCAGGGATGTGCAGGTGCACGTGCACCATGGTGGTGTGCGCTCACTGCAGATGCAAGAGTCGATTCACGTGCAGTCGCACTATTGGCATATGCAAGCGCCGAATGCACGTGCATCCTGGTGCTCGGGGTGTGGAACTGATAGGAACATCCGTCAGTATCGGCACCGTGAGCGCTCAACTGATGGCAGACTGTGCGCTGTTTGCCCTAGGTGGAGGTTTCGACCGCATGACCACAGTTCAGCCGGGCGGCGGCTCGATGGTCCGCCGGATCCTCCTCGGCTCGCAGCTGCGCCGCCTGCGTGAGACGCGCGGCATCACGCGCGAGGACGCCGGCTACGCGATCCGCGCCTCCGAGTCCAAGATCAGCCGTATGGAACTCGGCCGCGTCAGCTTCAAGGAGCGCGACGTCGCCGACCTGCTCAGCCTCTACGGCGTGGACGACGGCCTGGAGCGGGAGGCCCTTCTCGGCCTCGTCCGCGAGGCCAACAAGTCCGGCTGGTGGCACAGCTTCAACGACGTGCTGCCGGGTTGGTTCCAGACCTACGTCGGTCTGGAGGAGGCGGCTCAACTGATCCGCACCTACGAGGTGCAGTTCATCCCCGGACTGCTGCAGTCCGAGGAGTACGCACGGGCGGTTTTCGGCCAGAGTCGGCCGGTCATCAGCGAGGAGGAGGTCGAGCGGCGGGTCAGCCTCCGCCTGCGCCGCCAGAAGCTGCTGGCCGAGGGCGCCAGCCCGCGCCTGTGGGCCGTGATCGACGAGGCCGCGCTACGGCGTCCGGTCGGCGGGCCCAAGGTGATGCGCGGTCAGGTGCAGTACCTGATCGACGTCGCCGAGCAGACCAACGTCGTGATCCAGGTCATGCCGTTCCGCTTCGGCGCGCACGCGGGGGAGTCCGGGGCGTTCACGATCCTGCGCTTCCCGGAGCAGGACCTCGCGGACGTCGTGTACCTGGAGCAGCTCACCAGCGCGCTCTACCTCGACAAGCGGGACGACGTCGACGCGTACATCCAGGTCATGGAGCGGCTCTGCGTGGACAGCCTCACGCCCGAGCGCACCATAGACCTGCTGGCCTCGATCCTGAAGGAGCGCTGAGGCTCCGCCCGGCCACGGCTCGGCCGGGATGGTCCCGGTGATCCGCCGACAGCCGCCCCACACCGAGCAGGCGTCCGACACCGAGCAGCCGCCGGCCCGCAGTCAACCGCGGGCCGGCGGCCGTTCGCGTTCCGGCGGCAACGGCTGCGGCGGGAGGCCCAGCTCCCAGGGCAGGTTGTAGCGGCCGAACAGGTCCGCCCGGATCGGCGCCAGCGGGAGCTCGGCGCCCGGCAGCAGCACCCCGATGCAGCCGCCCATCAGCGCGCTGCGCAGCACCGCGTGCTCGGCGGCCGGGTCCGGCGCGCCCCAGTCGAGCAGCAGGCCCTGGAGGATGGCGCCGAGCTGCTGCTGCTCCGGGTCCTGGACGAAGGCACCGGAGTCCGGGTCCAGGATCAGCGCGAGGTGCGAGCGCATCACGCGGGGGTGGTCCAGGGCCAGGGCGAGGACCGCGTCTATCGCACGGGCCAGCCGGGCCTCCGGAGAGGCGTCCGGCGTCAGTTCGGCGAGTGCGGAGGAGAGCGACTGGTGCATCATCCGGTGCGTCGCGGACTGCATCAGCAGTCGTTTGCCGTCGAAGTAGTACGAGAGCAGTCCGCGCGCGAGCCCCGCCCGCTCGGCGATGTCGGTCAGCGTGGTGCCCGCGTAACCGCGCTGGTCGACCAGTTCGACGGTGGCTCGCATGATGCGCCGACGGGAGCGTTGCCGCATCTCCTCATTGACCGAATCCCCGCGAGGTGCCATCGTGTCTGCTCCGAACGTTCGTTGGCTCCGAGCCAATATACTGGCGGAGCCGCAGCCGCACCGTGGATCCGCGCGCCGGTGGGCGCCGCTCGGGCGGCCGGTACGAAGACGGCCGGCTCCACCAAGACGGGGGTTTGGTGGAGCCGGCGCCATTGCCCGGTGGCCGGGGGGTCGGCCCCCGGTGGCGGTGACGGTCAGCGATTGGTCAGGACTTCGGTCCGGGCCGCGTTCGACCCGGCCGCGGGGTAATCATAGTCCGGCACCGTCAGGGGAGTTGACTTGCTCCGGCGGTCGACCAGGGCGCCCACCGCGGCGATCAGCAGACCGAGCAGCGCGACCGCCGTGACGAACACCAGGGCCGGACGGTAGCCGTCCAGCTGCGCCTGCGGGCTGTCGCCACCGGCGCTGCCGGCGGTGATCATCGCGGTCGCCCCGGCCAGGACCACGGCGGTGCCGACCTGGATCGCGGTGTTCACCAGACCGGAGGCCAGGCCCTGCTCCTCGTCGCTCACGCCGTCGGTGGCGGCGATGTTCACCGAGGGGAAGGCCAGCGCGAAGCCCACGCCGAGCAGCAGCATCGAGGGCAGGACCAGGACCGGGTACGAGCTGTGCTCGTCCAGTCGCAGGAACAGCGCGAACGCGCCGACCAGGGCCAGCAGGCCGATCGGCAGCAGCCGACCGGTGCCGAAGCGGTCCACGATCGGACCCATGAACGGCGCCGAGAGCGCGATGAAGGCGCCGGCCGGCAGCAGCCCGAGGGCCATCTGCAGCGCGGACCAGCCGAGCAGGTGCTGCAGGTAGAGCGTGACGACGAACTGGAACCCGCCGTACGCGCCGATCATCGCGAAGGCGATCACGTTGGCCCGGGCGACCGAGCCGTTGCGGAAGATGCCGAGCCGGACCAGCGGGTGTGCGGTGCGGCTCTCGACCACGAGGAAGGCGGCGGCGAGCGCGACCACCACGACCAGCGAGCCGACGGTGCGCAGGCTCAGCCAGCCGGCGCCCTGTGCCTCGGTGACGGTGAACACCAGCAGCAGCACGGTCGTGGTGCCGGTGATCGCGCCCAGCACGTCGTAGCCGCCCTTGGCGCGCTCCTCGGTCGGGCGGGGAAGCAGCCGGATCGCGAAGAGCAGGGCGAGCAGCGCGACCGGGACGGGCATCAGGAAGGTCCAGCGCCAGCCGACCGAGGTGAGCAGGCCGCTGAGCACCAGGCCGAGCGAGAAGCCGCTGGCGCCGCAGGTGGTGTAGATCGACAGCGCCCGGTTGCGGGCGGGGCCCTCGGCGAAGGTCGTGGTGATGATCGACAGGCCGGCCGGGGCGGTGAAGGCGGCGCTGACGCCCTTGAGGAAGCGGGCCGCGATCAGCAGGCCGCCGTCGTCGACCAGGCCGCCGGCCAGCGAGGCGGCGGCGAAGGTGCCCAGGGCGATCAGGAAGACCCGGCGGCGGCCGAGCAGGTCGGCGGCGCGGCCGCCGAGTAGCAGCAGGCCGCCGTAGCCGAGCACGTAGCCGGAGACCACCCACTGCAGGGCAGAGGTGGAGAGGTGGAGCTCGGAGCCGATGGACGGGAGGGCGACGCCGACCATGGAGACGTCCAGGGCGTCCAGGAACATGGCGGCGCAGAGCACGATCAGGGTGCCCCAGAGGCGGGGTGTCCAGCTCATCCCGCTGGTTGACGAGGCGTCGGGTGACGTGACGGTCGCGGTGGTCATGGGGAGGACAGTACATGCACGTGCATTCAATGCAAATGAATAAGATGTGAACGCATAATTTTACGGCGCACATGCTAAGGTGGCGGCGTGGCTGATCTCGACTCCCCGGCGGAGGCCGGTTTTGTGGCGCAGTGGCGCGACCTGCTGGCCCGGCACGCCGCCACGTCCTGCATGCTCGATCGCGAGCTGGGTGACAAGTGCGGGTTGGGCATGAGCGAGTTCGAGGTGCTGGAGCGCCTGGTGGAGGGGTGCAAGGGGGGCGGTCAGGCGCTGCGGGCGCAGGATCTGGCCCACACCGTCCACCTGAGCCAGAGCGCGCTGTCCCGGGTGATCGCCCGTCTGGAGAAGGGCGGGCTGGTCACCCGGGCGATGTGCGAGAGCGACCGGCGGGGCGTCGTGATCGCCATGACCGAGGCCGGGCGGGAGCGGTACGAGCAGGCCAGGCCGCTCCATCGCGAGGTGCTCGAACTGACCCTCGGTGCCCCGATCGGGCCGCTGGGCGACTCCTCGTCAAACTGACTCGACGTCACTTGGCCGGGCCGGCGGCCGGGTTGGGATGGAATCAGAACATCGAGGCCAGTCCTGGGGCGGCGGCCAGCAGGACGGCGGCGGCCGGCGCGGCGAGGGCCGCGACGGTGAGCCGCAGCCGGTGCGGGACGGACAGTCGCGGGCGGCCCGCGAGTAGCCGGTCCACCCGGCGCGGGGACTGTGCGAGACCGGGCGGGCAGGATCCGAACACCCCGCGGTCCAGGTTGAGTTCGGCCAGTGCGAGGGCGGTGGTGTGCCGACCGTGCCGGCGTGCCGCCCGGTCGTCGGCCGCCAGCTCGACCAGGTCGTCCACCTGGCGCTGGAAGGCGCTGAACACGCCGACCCCGGGGAAGCCCGACGCGAGCGCCTGCGCGCACTGCTTCAGCCAGTGGTGCCGGGCCCGGACGTGCCCGCGCTCGTGGCTCAGGACGGCGGCCAACTCCCGGTCGGTCAGCTGCTGGAGGGCTCCGGTGGTGACCACCAGGCGGGAGTCCGGGCCGGGCAGCGACCACGCCTCCGGGCGGACGTTCTCCAACACCACCAGCCGCTCTCGGCGGCTCCGGGCGGCCGCGATGGCCTCGGGCAACTCCGGGGCCCGGCTCGTCAGTTGGGCGTGCCGCCGGTTGCGCAGAGCTTTGGCGGTACGGAGCTCGCGGGTGAGCGCCAGCACCGTCTGCACGCCGCCCGCCGCCAGCACCGCGGCGCACAACCGGCCCCAGCCCTCGGCGTTCTGCAGGCCGTACGCGGCTTCGACGCCGTGCGGTGCGCCCGCGAACAGCAGGGTGCGCAGCTCGGGCAGGGCGGCGGAGGCGGCCAGCAGCAGGCCCAGGACGCAGCACAGCAGCACGGCCACCACGAGGCACTGCCACACCAGCAGTGCCAGCACCGGTTCGCGCTCCACCCAGCGGGCCCGGGCCAGCAGCCGGGGCACGACGGTCGAGAGCAGCAGTCCGAGCAGTAGCAGTCCGATCAGGGCAGTCATCGCATGGGCTCCCCGAGTACGCACGGAACGCGACAACGCGCTCCCTGCCAACCTATGCGCTGTTGACGTCCGGAGGAACGGCTTTCGACCGGCCAGTGACCAACGCCACGCGGGGCGTGGGGTCTTGGTCCGCGTGGCGGGCCTCACATGGTCAGGAGCATGGCGAACATGCCGATGCCCATGGTGAGTCGGCAGGCCTGCGGCAACCCGGTGGTGCCGACCGCGAGGGCCCCGGAGGAAGTGTGCAGGAGCCGGGTGCCGGCCCAGAGGGAGTACCCGCCGAAGTAGAGCAGGAGGGTGCCGGTCAGCAGTGGTGTGCCGGCGTCGGCGGCGTGGTGGTGATGGCCGCCGGAGGTGGCGGTCATCGCGAGCGCCATGTAGGTCATGGCGAGCGCGCCGACCGCGTGGTGCAGCCGGTGCGCCCGGCGGGCCGGGCCGTGTACGGCGGCGAGCAGGAAGGCGGCGGCCGGGACGCCGAACACCAAGGCCCAGACGGTGGTCGGGACGGCATGCCCGGTCACGGCCATCGCGGCCATGCCGAGTCCCATCAGGGCCTCGGCGGCGTCGGACTCCCGGGCGAGCAGGCGGTGTGCGCCGAAGCGGGGCGTGGCGCCGGCGGCGCAGGGGGAGTGGCGCAGCCGGGCGAGGCAGTAGGCCCCGGCGGCGGTGGTGAGGAGGGCGAGCAGCCAGTTGATCAGCGCGGATCCGTGCAACGGCGGCCTCCCGGGGCGGCGGGTGGCGGGCGGCCGACGTCGATGTGGTGGGCGGCGGACAGGGCGCGGAGGACGGCTGACAGATGACGGCGAACAGATAACAGATAACAGATAACGTCATCTGTTATCTGTTCGCCGTCATCTGTTCCCCGCCCCTCTGCCTGTCGCCCGCTGCCCGCCACACCGACACCCGCCGCCCGCGGTCTGGACGGTCGTCCCGTCCACGATCACCGCTGCGGCCCGGGCTCGGCCAGGCGCGCACCGGGGCGCACGGTGGTGCCCACCGGTGTACGGACTCCGATCGCGCACCCCGTCGTACCGTCCCCGCTTCCGACCCGGCTCAGCCCTGCAGCCGCCCCGAGGCGACGACCCGGCTCAGGAACCGCCGCGTCCGCTCCTCCCGCGGATCGCCGAACACCTGCTCCGGCGGCCCCTGCTCGAGTACCACCCCGCCGTCCAGGAAGCAGACCTGGTCGGCGACCTCGCGCGCGAACCCCATCTCGTGGGTGGAGAGGACCATCGTCATCCCCTGCTCCTTGAGGTCGCGCACCACCGAGAGCACCTCCCCGACCAGGACCGGGTCGAGCGCCGCGGTGATCTCGTCGAGCAGCAGCAGCCGCGGCCCGGTGGCCAGCGCCCGCACGATGGCGACGCGCTGCTGCTGTCCGCCGGAGAGCCGGTCCGGGTACTCCTTCGCCTTGGCCGCCAGCCCGAGCCGGTCGAGCAGTTCCAGCGCCCTCGTCTCGGCCTCGGCCCGTCCGCGGCCGTGCACCCGGCGCGGGGCGAGCGTGATGTTCTCCAGCACGGTCATGTGCGGGAACAGGTTGTACGACTGGAACACCACGCCGATCCGGCGTCGGACGGCGTCCTGGTCCGCGCGGGGGTCGGTGATCTCCTCCCCGTCCAGGAAGATCGCCCCGTCGTCGATCCCCTCCAGCAGGTTGACGCACCGCATCAGTGTGGACTTACCGGAGCCGGAGGCCCCGATCAGCGCCGTCACCGAGTGCTCGGGCACCGCGAACCCCACGTCGCGCAGCACCACCTGGCCGCCGAAGGTCTTGCGCACCGACTCCAGCCGGAGCACGTCGGCCCCGCTCATGCGACCACCTCGCCTCGTGCGACCACCTTGCCGTGCCCACTCACACCGCACCTCCCTGGAACTGCCGACGGTTCGTCCGGGCGGTCAGCCAGTCGGCGAACCGGGTCAGCGGAATGGTCAGCACGATGAACACCAGCCCCGCGACCAGGTAGGGCGTGAAGTTGAACGACCGGGCTGCGATGATCTTCGCCGCGTACACCGCGTCGATCGCCCCGCCGATCGAGACGAGCCCGGTGTCCTTCTGAAGGCTGACCAGGTTGTTCAGCAGCGGTGGCACCACCCGCCGGACGGCCTGCGGCAGGACCACGTACCGCATCGCCTGCGCGTTGGTGAGCCCGAGCGAGCGGGCGGCAGCCCGCTGGCTGGGGTGCACCGACTCGATCCCGGAACGGAACACCTCCGACACGTACGCGGAGTAGGTCAGCACCAGCGCGGCCCCGCCGAGCAGCAGCGGATCGGTGGTCACCCCGCTGAGCCGCAGCGCCGGCACCCCGGTGATCATCACCAGCAGGCAGATGATCATCGGCAGCCCGAGGAAGAAGTCCACGTACGCGGTGGCCAGCAGCCGAACCGGCAGGAACACCGGCCCGCGCAGCGTCCGCAGCACCGCGAGCAGCAGGCCGAACACCAGGATCAGCGCGCCGCACCCGAGCATCAGCTCCAGGTTGAGCCGCAGTCCCTTCAGCACCTCGGGCAGCGCCTGGCGGGCGTAGTCGGCGTTGGAGAAGGTCTTCCGAGTCACCTCCCAGCCAGGGGAGTTGACGACCAGTAGGTAGAGCGTGACGGCGGTCGCCAGGGTCGACCCGGCGGCGATCAGCGCCGACCGGCGGGCCCGGCCACGCCGGTACGCCTCGTGCGCCAGCCGGCGTTCGGACGGGCGGTAGCCGTCGTCGTCGACCTTGACGACCGCCGCCCCGGTGGTCGCCGCGTCGCCGCTCACTTGAGCACCGGCGCCGAGACGGCGTCGGAGAGCCACTGCTTCTCCAGCTTCGCGAGCGTGCCGTCGGAGCGCAGCGCGTCCACCGCCTGCGACACGCAGCCGGTCAGCTTCGAGCCCTTGTCCAGCACCAGGCCGAACTGCTCGCCCTGCGAGGCCCCCTCGAACTGGCCCACCACCTGCGCCTCCGGCACCTCGGCGCCGGTGATGTAGAACGCCGTCGGCAGGTCGACCACGAGCGCCTCGACCTGGCCGTTCTTCAGGGCGGCCTTCGCGAGGTCGTTGGAGTCGAACACGGCCGGCTGGACGCTCGGCTTGATGGTGTTGGTGACGGTGTCGAGGCTGGTGGTGCCGACCTGGGCGCCCAGCTTGGCGCCCTTCAGGTCGGCGATGCTCTTCGCACCCGCCGCCTTGGAGTTCTTCAGCGCGATGACGGCCTGGCGCACGTCGTAGTAGCCGGAGGAGAAGTCGACCGCCTGCCTGCGCTCGTCGCTGATGGACACCTGGTTGATGTCGAAGTCGAAGTCCTTGGCTCCCGGCGAGGTGGCCTTGCCGAACGGCGCGACCACCCAGCCGACCTTCTCCTTGGGGTAGCCCAGCTTCTCCGCCACCGCGTAGGCCACGGCGGACTCGAACCCCTTGCCGTTCTCCGGCTTGTCCTCGGAGAACCACGGGTCGTACGCGGGCTTGTCGGTGCCGACGGTCAGCGTCCCCGCCGTCCGGGTCGTCAGCGCCCCCGGCGCGCAACCCGCGGCCGCACCGGCCGTGCCCGACGCGCCGGAGGCGGCGGCCCCGTCGGACTTGGCGTCCTGCGGCGCGCACGCGGTCAGCGCGGCGGCCGCGGCCAGCAGAGCGGCGAGGGGCAGTACGGCGGACGGCTTGCGGAAGGTCATGGCAGGGCTCCAGGGAGGAAGGACCGGGTGGGACAGTGGGGGCGACGGCGCGGGCCGGGGCCGGCCGCGGGCCCGGCGGGTCACTTCCCCCCGGTGGCGGCGCCGGAACACACACGGCATGGTCGGCGTACGGGCCCGCGTCCGCGGCGCCCTCCGAGCCGGATCAGCGACAGCGGCGGCAGAGGCCGCGCACGCGACAGCAGGCGTGACAACGAGAGGGCACCCGGAACAGGCCGATGTGGTGCTCGGCCACCGTGATCACCGCCGGGAGCATGGCGGGAGGTTCGCATCCCGACGGCGCATCTGTCCAGAACATCCAGATCCCTGTCCACATGCCGGACGCCCGGCCGTCGGAGCCGCGCCCCGGACCGCGGCGAGGCCTCGACGGGAGCTTCGTCGGTCACGGCCCCCTTGAACAGGAGAACCTTTCGTACTTATGGTGTCTCCGTTGAAATAACTCCTGTCGAAGTGAGTCCCCGATGCAGAATCTTTCGCCAAGGCTCGCTGCGGCGGCCGACGCCCCGGTCTCGACCCTCGCCGGCCACCCGGCCTGGCTGCGCCTGAAGGAGGCCGTCGAGACGCTGCGCCCGCTGCAGTCCAAGGACGGTTCGATCGACCTGTCCGCCGTCCAGCGGCACACCGTCGACCCGCTGGTGGCCACCGTCCGAGCCGCGGTCGAGGAGCTCGCCCCGCTCTTCCCGCACGACGCCGCCTACCTGGCCGCGGTCGACGCGGACCTGGCCAAGTGGGCCGACACCGGCT
Source organism: Kitasatospora sp. NPDC087314 (assembly GCF_044744365.1). NCBI lineage: Bacteria > Bacillati > Actinomycetota > Actinomycetes > Kitasatosporales > Streptomycetaceae > Kitasatospora > Kitasatospora sp. NPDC087314. Next base: position 8,371 of record NZ_JBIUYE010000002.1, on the reverse strand, counting down.
ACCGGGAGCCCGACTTCCTGGACTCGCTGCTCGCCTTCCAGCCCGCGGACCAGCGCGACGACGGCCTGGAGCACCTGGTCGTGTTCGCGATGTACACCCAGAACGGCAACCCGAACCGCAACCTGGAAGCCGTCCTGCTGCGCGTCGTGTGGCCCGACTGGCTGGCCGAGCTGGAGCGCACCCGCTTCGACAACCCGATGTTCGTGCCGATCACCTTCACCGACTTCACGGCCGGCTACGACACCAACTCCGCCGTCCTCTTCCCCGAGACGGTCGCCGTGCGCAAGGCGCCGGAACGTTTCACCTGGGGCGGCATCTTCTGCGACCGCGAGGCCGCCCGCTTCCGCGCCGTCACCACCAGCGCCGTCCAGCAGCTCGGCCTGGAGATCCCGGCCGACGCCGAGGGCCTGCTCCAGGACCAGGAGCGCGCGCAGGAGACCTTCGTCCTGTGGGACCTCGTCCACGACCGCACCCACAGCCACGGCGACCTGCCGTTCGACCCCTTCATGATCAAGCAGCGCAGCCCGTTCTGGATGTACGGCCTGGAGGAGCTCCGCTGCGACCTCACCACCTTCAAGGAGGCGGTGAAGCTGGAGGCCGAGGGCAACCCCCACGCCCGCGACGTCCAGTACGCGATCCTCTTCGACCGCCTGTTCCGCTTCCCGGTCAGCGGCGACCGGGTCCGCAACTACGACGGCCTCGGCGGCCAGCTGCTCTTCGCCTACCTGCACAAGCACGACGCGCTGCGCTGGCGCGACAACCGCCTCAGCATCGACTGGGACCGGGCCCCGCAGGTCACCAACGCGCTGTGCGCCGAGATCGAGACCCTCTACCGAGACGGCATCGACCGGCCCAAGCCGGCCCACTGGATCGCCGCCTACCAGCTGGTCTCCCGCTACCTCACCCCGCACCCCGCCTCCACCTGGGCGAAGGGCCCCGACGCGCTCCCGCTCGACCTCATCGACGGCAAGGCCCTCAACAAGGCCCTGTGTGACGCCGTGCTCCCGGACGAGTTCCCGCTGAGCATGTTCTACGAGGCCCTGTCCAAGAAGCTCGGCGGCGTCATCGCCGCCACCGCCGGCATCACCGGCGCCGGTATCCAGGGAGCCGCCGCGTGACCACGACCTCCAACTCCCCGCTGGCCGGCAAGGTCATCGCCGTCGCCGGAGCCAGCGGCCCGGCCGGCCAGGCGGTGCTGCGCCGCCTCGCCGCCGACGGCGCGACCGTGATCGGCGCCGACATCGACGCCCGGCGTCTCGAGTCCGCGCTGGACTCCACCCGCGTCGCCGTGCGCGGAGCCAAGGTCGGTGGCCAGGTGATCGACCTGCTCGACCCGCAGGAGGTCCACGACTGGGCCGACCACCTGGAGGCCGAGCACGGCCACGTCGACGGCCTGTTCCACCTGGTCGGCGGCTGGCGCGGCAGCAAGACCTTCTTCGACACCCGCCTGGACGACTGGGACTTCCTGCACGACACCGTCGTGCGCACCCTCCAGCACACCTCGCTGGCCTTCCAGCCCGCTCTGGTCCGCAGCCCCGCCGGCCGCTACGCGATGATCTCCGCCTCCGCCGCCCACAAGCCCACCGCGGGCGGCGCCGCCTACGCGGCCGCCAAGGCCGCCACCGAGGCCTGGACCCTCGCCATGGCCGACTCCTTCAAGAAGGAGACCACCGCCTCCGACGGCGAGCCCACCGCCGCGGCTGCGATCCTGGTCATCAAGGCGCTGGTCAGCCCCGAAATGCGGGCCGAGAAGCCGGAGGCGAAGTTCGCCGGCTTCACCGACACCGCCGACCTTGCCGGACACCTGGCGGGCCTCTGGGACCGCCCCGCAGCAGAACTGAACGGACAGCACCTGTGGCTGACAGCACGATGACCGACTCCACCCGCACGGACGCGGCACGGCGGCACGACCCCGCCGTCCGGGGTTTCGCCAGCGACAACTACTCGGGTGTGCACCCGGAGATCCTCGCCGCGATCGCCCTCGCCAACGGCGGCCACCAGGTCGCGTACGGCGAGGACGACTACACGGCCCACCTGCAGGACGTCTTCCGCCGCCACTTCGGGGACAAGGCCGAGGCCTACCCGGTGTTCAACGGCACCGGCGCCAACGTGGTCGCCCTCCAGGCGCTGCTCCCGCGCTGGGGCGCCGTGGTGTGCGCCGAGACCGCTCACGTCCACGTGGACGAGGGCGGTGCTCCGGAGAAGATGGGCGGCATCAAGCTGCTCACCGTCCCCACCCCGGACGGCAAGCTCACCCCCGAGCTGCTCGACCAGCAGGCCTGGGGCTTCGGCGACGAGCACCGCGCGCAGCCGCTCGCGGTCACCATCGCCCAGAGCACCGAGCTCGGTACCCTCTACACCCCCGACGAGATCCGCGCGATCACCGAGCACGCCCACCAGCTCGGCATGCTCGTCCACGTCGACGGCTCCCGCCTGGCCAACGCCGCCGCCTCGCTCGGCCTGCCGCTGCGCGCCTTCACCACGGACGTGGGCGTCGACGTGCTCTCCTACGGCGGGACGAAGAACGGCCTGCTGTTCGGCGAGGTCGTGGTGGTGCTCAACCCCGAGCGGGTGCGCAACATCAAGTTCCTGCGCAAGACCTCGATGCAGCTCGCCTCGAAGATGCGCTTCCTTTCCGTCCAGTTCGAGGCGCTGCTCTCCGGCGACCTCTATCTGCGCAACGCCGGCCACGCCAACGCGATGGCCAGCCGGCTGGAGGCGGCGGTCCGGAAGATCGACGGCGTCGAGATCGTCCGCCCGGTCCAGTCGAACGCGGTGTACGCGATCCTCCCCCGCGAGGTGAGCGAGCGGCTGCAGAAGCGCTACCGCTTCTACTTCTGGAACGAGCACACCGGTGAGGTGCGCTGGATGTGCTCCTTCGACACCACGGAGGCCGACATCGACGCCTTCGCGGCGGCCATCGTCGAGGAGATGGGCCGCGCCTGACGGTGCCTGAACAACGGATCGTCCCGTCCTGCGACAGCAGGGCGGGACGATTTGCATGTGGCGGGTCCGTCCCCGTACAGTTCCGGAGTCGCCGCGAGAGAGTGGGGACAAGCGGAAAGCAAAATCCGATGAATGAAACTCCGGAAAACGGAGCGGAAAACATCTGATAAGCTGGAAACACGAAAGAACGAAGCGCCCGGAGGGCCCGCTGGAAGGCGGTCCGAAGGAAGTGTCCGTTCCTTGAGAACTCAACAGCGTGCCAAAAGTCAACGCCAGATATGTTGACATCCCCGGCCTCGATCGTCTGATCGGGGTTGGAGATTCCTTTTGAAGTAAAACACTAGCGAGGACGCAGTGCGCGGGACCGCCTTATTCCGGTGGTTGCCGTGCCGCTCGACGCGGGTGTTACCTGATTACGGGTAAGCATTCACGGAGAGTTTGATCCTGGCTCAGGACGAACGCTGGCGGCGTGCTTAACACATGCAAGTCGAACGGTGAAGCCCTTCGGGGTGGATCAGTGGCGAACGGGTGAGTAACACGTGGGCAATCTGCCCTGCACTCTGGGACAAGCCCTGGAAACGGGGTCTAATACCGGATATGACCTTCCTCCGCATGGGGGTGGGTGTAAAGCTCCGGCGGTGCAGGATGAGCCCGCGGCCTATCAGCTTGTTGGTGGGGTAATGGCCTACCAAGGCGACGACGGGTAGCCGGCCTGAGAGGGCGACCGGCCACACTGGGACTGAGACACGGCCCAGACTCCTACGGGAGGCAGCAGTGGGGAATATTGCACAATGGGCGAAAGCCTGATGCAGCGACGCCGCGTGAGGGATGACGGCCTTCGGGTTGTAAACCTCTTTCAGCAGGGAAGAAGCGCAAGTGACGGTACCTGCAGAAGAAGCACCGGCTAACTACGTGCCAGCAGCCGCGGTAATACGTAGGGTGCGAGCGTTGTCCGGAATTATTGGGCGTAAAGAGCTCGTAGGCGGCCTGTCGCGTCGGATGTGAAAGCCCGGGGCTTAACCCCGGGTCTGCATTCGATACGGGCAGGCTAGAGTGTGGTAGGGGAGATCGGAATTCCTGGTGTAGCGGTGAAATGCGCAGATATCAGGAGGAACACCGGTGGCGAAGGCGGATCTCTGGGCCATTACTGACGCTGAGGAGCGAAAGCGTGGGGAGCGAACAGGATTAGATACCCTGGTAGTCCACGCCGTAAACGTTGGGAACTAGGTGTTGGCGACATTCCACGTCGTCGGTGCCGCAGCTAACGCATTAAGTTCCCCGCCTGGGGAGTACGGCCGCAAGGCTAAAACTCAAAGGAATTGACGGGGGCCCGCACAAGCAGCGGAGCATGTGGCTTAATTCGACGCAACGCGAAGAACCTTACCAAGGCTTGACATATGCCGGAAACGGCCAGAGATGGTCGCCCCCTTGTGGTCGGTATACAGGTGGTGCATGGTTGTCGTCAGCTCGTGTCGTGAGATGTTGGGTTAAGTCCCGCAACGAGCGCAACCCTTGTTCTGTGTTGCCAGCATGCCTTTCGGGGTGATGGGGACTCACAGGAGACTGCCGGGGTCAACTCGGAGGAAGGTGGGGACGACGTCAAATCATCATGCCCCTTATGTCTTGGGCTGCACACGTGCTACAATGGTCGGTACAAAGGGCTGCGATGCCGCGAGGCGGAGCGAATCCCAAAAAGCCGGCCTCAGTTCGGATTGGGGTCTGCAACTCGACCCCATGAAGTTGGAGTTGCTAGTAATCGCAGATCAGCATGCTGCGGTGAATACGTTCCCGGGCCTTGTACACACCGCCCGTCACGTCACGAAAGTCGGTAACACCCGAAGCCGGTGGCCTAACCCGTAAGGGGAGGAGCCGTCGAAGGTGGGACCAGCGATTGGGACGAAGTCGTAACAAGGTAGCCGTACCGGAAGGTGCGGCTGGATCACCTCCTTTCTAAGGAGCAATG
>NZ_JBIUYE010000002.1:1489-3364 GCF_044744365.1 Kitasatospora sp. NPDC087314 | reverse complement strand
TGTGACTGGTCGTTGTTTGAGAACTGCACAGTGGACGCGAGCATCTGTGGCCAAGTTTTTAAGGGCGCACGGTGGATGCCTTGGCACTAGGAACCGATGAAGGACGTGGGAGGCCACGATAGGCCCCGGGGAGCTGTCAACCGAGCTTTGATCCGGGGGTGTCCGAATGGGGAAACCCGGCAGTCGTCATGGGCTGTCACCCGCTGCTGAACACATAGGCAGTGTGGAGGGAACGCGGGGAAGTGAAACATCTCAGTACCCGCAGGAAGAGAAAACAACCGTGATTCCGGGAGTAGTGGCGAGCGAAACCGGATGAGGCTAAACCTTGAGCGTGTGAGACCCGGCAGGGGTTGCGCTTGAGGGGTCGTGGGATTTTTCTTGATCGGTCTGCCGGCCGGTCGGCGAGTCAGAAACCGTATGGGTAGTCGAAGGACATGCGAAAGGTCCGGCGTAGAGGGTAAGACCCCCGTAGACGAAATCTGTACGGCTCGTTTGAAGAACTCCCAAGTAGCACGGGGCCCGAGAAATCCCGTGTGAATCTGGCGGGACCACCCGCTAAGCCTAAATATTCCCTAGTGACCGATAGCGGATAGTACCGTGAGGGAATGGTGAAAAGTACCGCGGGAGCGGAGTGAAATAGTACCTGAAACCGTGTGCCTACAAGCCGTGGGAGCGTCGTTCATCAGCTTGCTGGTGGGCCGTGACTGCGTGCCTTTTGAAGAATGAGCCTGCGAGTTTGCGGTGTGTAGCGAGGTTAACCCGTGTGGGGTAGCCGTAGCGAAAGCGAGTCCGAATAGGGCGGTTGAGTTGCATGCCCAAGACCCGAAGCGGAGTGATCTAGCCATGGGCAGGTTGAAGCGGAGGTAAGACTTCGTGGAGGACCGAACCCACCAGGGTTGAAAACCTGGGGGATGACCTGTGGTTAGGGGTGAAAGGCCAATCAAACTCCGTGATAGCTGGTTCTCCCCGAAATGCATTTAGGTGCAGCGTCACGTGTTTCTTGCCGGAGGTAGAGCACTGGATAGGCGATGGGCCTTACCGGGTTACTGACCTTAGCCAAACTCCGAATGCCGGTAAGTGAGAGCGTGGCAGTGAGACTGTGGGGGATAAGCTCCATGGTCGAGAGGGAAACAGCCCAGAACACCGACTAAGGTCCCTAAGCGTGTGCTAAGTGGGAAAGGATGTGGAGTCGCAGAGACAACCAGGAGGTTGGCTTAGAAGCAGCCACCCTTGAAAGAGTGCGTAATAGCTCACTGGTCAAGTGATTCCGCGCCGACAATGTAGCGGGGCTCAAGCACATCACCGAAGTCGTGTCATTGCAGCATGAAGGGCTAACGCCTGCTGTGATGGGTAGGGGAGCGTCGTGTGCCGGGTGAAGCGGCGGTGGAAACCAGTCGTGGACGGTATACGAGTGAGAATGCAGGCATGAGTAGCGATACAAGAGTGGGAAACTCTTGCGCCGATTGACCAAGGGTTCCTGGGTCAAGCTGATCTGCCCAGGGTAAGTCGGGACCTAAGGCGAGGCCGACAGGCGTAGTCGATGGACAACGGGTTGATATTCCCGTACCCGCTTTGAAGCGCCAACGCTGAACCAGGTGATGCTAAGGCCGTGAAGCCGGCCCGGAGTCTTCGGATGATGGGACGTGGTGGAGCCGCTGATCCAAGTCTGTAGTAGGTGAGCGATGGGGTGACGCAGGAAGGTAGTCCAGCCCGGGCGGTGGTTGTCCCGGGGTAAGGGTGTAGGACGAACGGTAGGCAAATCCGCCGTTCACATAGTCTGAGACCTGATGCCGAGCCGATTGTGGTGAAGTGGATGATCCTATGCTGTCGAGAAAAGCCTCTAGCGAGTTTCATGGCGGCCCGTACCCCAAACCG
>NZ_JBIUYE010000002.1:0-1395 GCF_044744365.1 Kitasatospora sp. NPDC087314 | reverse complement strand
AGTCTGAGACCTGATGCCGAGCCGATTGTGGTGAAGTGGATGATCCTATGCTGTCGAGAAAAGCCTCTAGCGAGTTTCATGGCGGCCCGTACCCCAAACCGACTCAGGTGGTCAGGTAGAGAATACCGAGGCGTTCGGGTGAACTATGGTTAAGGAACTCGGCAAAATGCCCCCGTAACTTCGGGAGAAGGGGGGCCATTCCTGGTGACGGGCCTTGCGCCTTGAGCTGGGGGTGGCCGCAGAGACCAGCGAGAAGCGACTGTTTACTAAAAACACAGGTCCGTGCGAAGCCGTAAGGCGATGTATACGGACTGACGCCTGCCCGGTGCTGGAACGTTAAGGGGACCGGTTAGCTTGGATTCGTTCAGGCGAAGCTGAGAACTTAAGCGCCAGTAAACGGCGGTGGTAACTATAACCATCCTAAGGTAGCGAAATTCCTTGTCGGGTAAGTTCCGACCTGCACGAATGGCGTAACGACTTCTCGACTGTCTCAACCATAGGCCCGGTGAAATTGCATTACGAGTAAAGATGCTCGTTTCGCGCAGCAGGACGGAAAGACCCCGGGACCTTTACTATAGCTTGATATTGGTGTTCGGTTCGGCTTGTGTAGGATAGGTGGGAGACTTTGAAGCCGTGACGCCAGTCATGGTGGAGTCGTCGTTGAAATACCACTCTGGTCGTGCTGGATGTCTAACCTGGGTCCGTGATCCGGATCAGGGACAGTGTCTGGTGGGTAGTTTAACTGGGGCGGTTGCCTCCTAAAGGGTAACGGAGGCGCCCAAAGGTTCCCTCAGCCTGGTTGGCAATCAGGTGTTGAGTGTAAGTGCACAAGGGAGCTTGACTGTGAGACTGACGGGTCGAGCAGGTACGAAAGTAGGGACTAGTGATCCGGCGGTGGCTTGTGGAAGCGCCGTCGCTCAACGGATAAAAGGTACCCCGGGGATAACAGGCTGATCTTCCCCAAGAGTCCATATCGACGGGATGGTTTGGCACCTCGATGTCGGCTCGTCGCATCCTGGGGCTGGAGTAGGTCCCAAGGGTTGGGCTGTTCGCCCATTAAAGCGGTACGCGAGCTGGGTTTAGAACGTCGTGAGACAGTTCGGTCCCTATCCGCTGTGCGCGTAGGAGTGTTGAGAAGGGCTGTCCCTAGTACGAGAGGACCGGGACGGACGAACCTCTGGTGTGCCAGTTGTCCTGCCAAGGGCATGGCTGGTTGGCTACGTTCGGGAGGGATAACCGCTGAAAGCATCTAAGCGGGAAGCCTGCTTCGAGATGAGCACTCCCACCTCCTTGAGAGGGTAAGGCTCCCAGTAGACGACTGGGTTGATAGGCCGGATATGGAAGCCCTGTGAGGGGTGGAGTTGACCGGTACTAATAGGCCGAGGGCTTGTCCTC